>JAEEKI010000013.1 GCA_016282375.1 Caryophanales bacterium
ATCGTAACAGTAGACATAACCGTTGATGTTCACTGCACAGTTTCGGTTGCCCACATTGCAGCCAGCGTAGTTGTCGTAACCGTCGCAATTACTTATATCAAGTGTTATTCCAGCATCGATAAATGCTTGATAGATTGCTTGTCTAGCACTGGCTTGTTGCTCTGGTGTTAAATAACCATCTAATGTTTGTCCCTCAAGTCCATATTGTGTATATGGTTGATTTAAACATATTTCATGTCCCTGAATTGTTGCACATACATAGTACTTACTACTATCTTGCCCTATATATACATTATGTCCTGTTGCTGTTCCTCTACTTTGTAATGTTCCACCATAATTTGGATAGGTACATGGATTATCAAATATACAAGTGTTTGCATCAAACCAATAACTTGTTGGACCTGGGATGGTTACTGTTCCGGCTGTACATGAGACATTGGCTACTTTAAATCTTCCTGCATATGTTTTGCCTGATAAGGCACTTTGATTAGCACCTAGATTATAAAATCTACTTGTTAATGTCCAAACAGCGGTACTCATTGTATTACCAGTTCCATCAATTTGCGCTCCACTTACAACTGTTGCTGCATAGTTTGTATATGAAAGTGTTGATAAATCTTTTTCACTACTTATACTATTTGTTCCCTCGGATACATGGGCATTACTTGCTAGTATTCCTTGAATAGTAAATTCCTTACCTGTTACTCCACTTGTATGGGTCGTATATTTATCTGTTGATATCCATTCATAAATGATATCATATGTACACACCATACTATAATCAGTATTAGCGGTGAAATTGACAGTTAGTGTTGTATTATTCTCCGCTGCTACATTGCCTTGTTTAGCTTGCACCATATTAGCTGCTGTGATATTTAATTGCATTCCTCCACCTAAGGTGTCAAACACCATATTATTTCTTTCAGTAACTGTATTTGCATTTGCTACATTGGTAATATTCATATTACCTGTTGCAAAATATGCATATGTTGCTCCAATTATTAGAGTTAGAATAGTAACTATTGCTATTGTTAATAAGATTATATTATTTCTTTTCATGTGAACTCCTATCATATATTATTATAACATAATTAAATCAACAAAAAAACCACATATTACATGTGGTATTTTTTAATAATGGTGCCGACAGAGAGAATCGAACTCCCAACCTACTGATTACAAGTCAGTTGCGCTACCTATTACGCTATGTCGGCATATGGTGGGCGATATAGGACTCGAACCTATGACCCCCTGCTTGTAAGGCAGGTGCTCTAACCAACTGAGCTAATCGCCCGACTTCTTTTCAAGACAATTAAAATTATACTATATAAATCTAATTAGTGCAAGAAAAAATTGTTTTTTTAATATATTAAGCCCTCGGAAATAGCAAATGGAAGGAAATGATCACGAATAGCCGAAGATAATTTATATTTCTTATCCCCTATTTTATACCAATGATATTTTAGTATTTCAAAATCTGAAGAAACATATACATCATCAAGTGATTTTTTACAAATAAACATCGTCATAATAATATTTAAATTAAAATCGGAAGCAGCACATTCTTTAAAACACATAACTGGTACCAAATCTTCTTCCTTAATTTCAAAACCATTATGAATTTCTTCTTTAACCTCTCTAATCGCGGCTTCAACCTCGGTTTCACCGACTTCAACGCCACCACCAACTAAAGTCCATATTTTATTTTTACTACTGCGAACAGATTGAACTATTAAAAGTTTACCATCTTTTATAAAAGCAACTCCTACAACCCTTTTTATTCTTTCCATCCGTACCACTCCTATAATAATTATACTTCAAAATTAGAATATTTGATAGTAGTATCTTTACTTTAGACATTATTTTTGATATAAACTTGTCAGGATACAGTATATGATGGAAAGGTCATATATGAACTTTGATAATTATCAACTCGAAGTAATAAAATCTATGCAAAATACCCTAGTTATTGCTGGCCCCGGCAGTGGTAAAACCACCACTATTTTAGATAAAGTTAGATTTCTACTAAAAGAAAATCCCACAGCATCAATTCTCTTACTATCTTTTACTAACAAAAGTGTTAATGATATTCAAAAAAAGTTAAGTGATGAATCAATCGATGTCATGACTTTTCATAAACTGGCCATCGATATTTTGAAACACTATAACTATCAATATCATATTGTCGATGATACACTTTTACCATATATCATTGATGAATATTTTAATACACTAAGTATAAGTAATAAACAAAAACTTTGTCGTTATTTAAATGTCTTAAGAATTAATAAACAAAGTAATGAATATAAATCACTAAAAAAATTAATTATTACTTTTATTAATCTTTTTAAAACCAATAATCATGATATAAACATCTTACATAATCTAATAACAAATTATGAAGATAGATATTTATTAAAAATAATTCTTGATATCTTAAATATTTATGAAGAAGAAAAAAACAGTTGTAGAATGTTAGACTTTGATGATCTTATTATTCAAGCCACTAAGTTATTAGAAAATGATTATCAATATAAAAAATATGACTATATTATCATAGATGAATTTCAAGATACCTCTCTTATTAGACTAAATCTTATTAAAGAGATTTATTATCACTCTAATGCTGTAATAACTGCTGTCGGAGATGATGCTCAATCAATTTTTCATTTTACAGGTTGTGATTTAAATATCTTTTTAAATTTTCAAGACCATTTTCCCAACTCTAATCTCATTTTTTTAAAAAATACTTATCGTAATAGTCAGGAAATAGTGGATATTTCCGAAAAGTTTATTAATAAAAATCCCAATCAATTAGTAAAAAATATGCATAGTAATATCCATATCCAAGATGCTTTAAAAATAATCTATTACTATCATGCTAGTAAATCTTTAAAAAAGACACTTGATTTAATAAAAAGTGATAATATTATGATTCTATCAAGAAATTATAATGATATCTATAATTACTTAGATGATGAAATTACTATACAAGATAATCTTATTTATTATCAAAACAAAACTTATAAATATCTAACTATTCATAGTTCGAAAGGCTTAGAAAGTGATTATGTCATTATTTTAAATAATGCTAATTCGTTATATGGCCTACCTAATAAACTTGAAGACCACCCTATTTTAAAATATATAACTGGCAATGATAATGAAATACCTTTTGCCGAAGAGCGAAGATTATTCTTCGTAGGTATTACTCGTTGTAAAATCAAGACTTATTTATTAGTTCCTTTTAAAAATTCTTCTTGTTTTATCCAAGAAATAAAAAAACTACTCTAAATCGAATAGTTTCTTAACAGCTTTTTTATATATATTTTTTGATATTTCTCGACCATTTAAAGTAATTTCTCGAAAATGTTTTAAACCAACACCCGAATTAATTTCCATAACCATTACTCTTCCATCATCAAGTTCAACAATATCTACAGTTACAAAACCAAGATGAATCTTATCCGTTATCTTTTTAACTACACTAAATAGTTTATCTTTAATGTCATCAATATCTAAAGAAATAGTGGCTCCCTTAGAAAGATTAAATTGCCAATTATATTCATATACTTCATCTTTTTTTAAGACTTTATTATAACTATCATCGAGATTACTAAAAAAATGCTTATTAAACTTAAATAATAACTCTTTGATAGTACTTTTACCATCGCCGATTATAACAGGTTTAATCTTTTTATAACAAAGTTCAACATTATTATCTAAGACTACTAAACGATATTCATTTTTTATATTATAGAACGGACACATACTAACGGAATAACTATGCGTAAGTAATTCATTCAAAGAATTATCTATTTCATTTTCCTTAGTTATATGAAAGACTTGTCTGCCTCCATATCCATGATTGGCTTTTAAAACAATATTATGATTATGTTCATTAAAATATTCATGAACTATTGTTACATTGTTACATCCTTTAGCAAAATCATTAGAATTGTTCTTATCATAAACAATATGATGTTCAATAACCGGTACATCAATACTTTGAAGTAATGAATAAGTTCCATACTTATCATCAAATATATTACCTAATGCATGAGTATTATTATCAAAACTTGACATAGTTGTAAACTTTTTTATACCATCTTTTTCTAAGACATAAATCCAACCATTAGAAATAATATCTAGTTTAATACCAAGTTCATTACATATTTCCTTCATAATTGTTTCAAATTCATTCATTTTGCATCACTAAGTAGTATTCTAGCACAGTTTTTCAAGAAAAGAAAAACAACCTCAATAATGAGGTTGTAATATTCATTTTTTATGAAGAGGTTTACGTACAATAAATGGAATATCTTCCTTAGCAAGTTTAATAACTCTTTTATCTCTTAAAAACAATAAGAAATGTTTTAAACAAGTTACCCTATTTTCAATTGTCCTTGCACTTAAACCTTTAATAGATTTTTCAATACAATTGATAATATCTTTTTCTGTAAGTTTTTTTAAAATAACATGATCATTTTGCAAATTATCAATAAAAAGACGAATATGCTTTAAACGCCAATCACATGTTTCTTTAGATAATTTAGAATTATCTAAATATTCAGCATATTTGTTATACCATTTTAAATAATCACCATCAAAAGCATAATTTCTCGTAACTAATTTACTCCGCATAATTACCCCTATTCTTCATCAGCGCCATTGTCTTCTTTTAACTTGTTAAAATCAACTTTACCAAGTTTAGTCCGCGGAAGACGTTTCCGAATGACAATTTCTGCTGGAACCATATATTTGGCTAAATTCTTTTTACAATACATTTTTAATTCTTCCTTAATAAAGATACCACCATATCCCTCATTTAAGACAACAAAGGCTTTTGGTACTTCTTGTTTATAAGGGTGTGGAACACCAACAACACTACATTGGAAAACTGCTGGATGAGCTTCAAGGACTTCTTCGACATGAGATGGATAAACATTATAGCCACTAGTAATAATCATTCTTTTAATCCGGCCTTTATAGAAAATAAAACCATCTTCATCCATATAACCTAAATCACCAGTATGTAACCATACATATCCATCATCATGAACTTGCAAAGCCTCATTGGTTTCACTTTCCTCATTTAAATAACCCATCATCAAGGCTTTACTATTAATGACAATTTCGCCCGTTTCACCATATTTAACCGTTTTACGCGTGGCTGGATCAATTATTTTGACATAATTACCCGCTAAAGGGATACCTACTGAACCTGGTTTATTGACATAATCATGAGCCATTGTTACACAAGCAAGCGCTTCCGATAAACCATATCCTTGCGTAATTCTTGCTGTTGAATTATGATCTTCAAAATACTTATTAATTTTGTTTTCTAGTTGGATAGGCAATAAATCACCACCACTAATGACATATTTTAAGAAGGATAAATCCAAATGTTTCTCATTAGTACTATTGGCTAATGCTTCGAATAAAGTTGGTACACCAAGAACACATGTTGGTTTTGTCTTTTTAAACAAAGTATCAAACTTTTTAGCATCAAATCTAGGTACTAAAATGGTACTACATCCTAAAGCTAGCGGTGTATGCATTAAAACTGATAAACCAAAGCCATGGAAATTAGGCATAATAGCTAGTGCAGAATCACCAGGTGTAAGTCGAATTAGATCAACCTCTTCACCTTTGGCAGCAAAAATAAAAGCTCTGTTTTGAATCACGACATTCTTAGGTTTACCAGAAGTACCACCAGAATGGAGAATAACTGCCGGTGTATTCTTACCATTCTTAGGGGGATTAAATTCTGGACAATACTTAGCATATTTATAAAAAATACGCCAATCAATAAATCTTTCCGTAAGTGGATGATGTTCAAATTTTGAAAGTTGTGAAATATCATAAACATACCTTTTGAAAAAATTTAATGAATCACCTGGGCTTACAAAAATAACGCGATAAACACATGAAGACATAATAAAACTCTTTATTTTTTCATATTGAGCATCATATATAATTAAATACTTGCTTTGCGTCGACATAATTGTTTCTTTTATTTCTTCTTCCGCAGATAAAGGGTGTGTCATGTTAGCTATAGCACCTATCTTATTCAAGGCATATAGTGATATTAAAGCTTCTGGTACATTAGGAAGCATAATTGTAACGATGTCACCTTTTCGAATACCCAAAGAATGAAAACCTTTGGCTACTGTATCTATTTTCTTTAATAAACTAGTATACCTAATTTTTCTTCCCATATATTTGATAGCCACATTACGCGGATACTTTTCTTGCGATGTCTTAACTTGGTGATACATAGATATATTGGGAATATGATAATTCATTTGTTCAGGTGTATAATATTTTGCCCATGGGGCATCTAATTTCTTTTTCTTACCTAAAATACTACTAAAAATACTCATTTAAATCTCCTTACGTAAATTTTCAACAATATTTACTAACTTTTCATTTTCTTTTTCTAAATCCCCTGTTATTTTAATTGGTGAACCAAATTTTATTCGAACACTTTTACCAAAGACATTATACTTTCCCCGAATAGCAAAAGGAATAATAGTTGTACTTGTATCTTTGGCCATTTTGACGGCTCCCATTTTAAACGGCAACATTACTTCTTTCTCTTTTTCTATCGTACCTTCCGGAAAAATACCAATTAAATACTCATGATTTAAATATTCTTCAGCCATTGCCAAAGCATTATGATCTTTTTCACGACGATTTACAGGAATAAGTCCTATATTACCAAAGAAATACTTGCCAATTCCCTTCCATAATTCGTCTTTAGCTAAAAAATGAATAGACCTCTTAGTAGAACTCATTAAAAGCCAACAATCTATTAAACTCGTATGTGTTCCCGCCAAAATAATCCGTCCACTCGCAGGAATATTTTCTAAACCATAGTATTTGGGATGAAAGACCAATTTAACCAAGAAATTAATTATTGGTCTTGATATTCGATACAAAACGGTTGTATCTTGAATGACATTTTTCTTCATTTACTACTCCGTTTTTATTATATAACATCTACCCCCGATTTACTATTAATTATTTAAATATGCTGTCAACTTATCAATTACTTTTAAAGTATCATCGACACCCATGTCATATATTTCTTGAAGTTTATTAACATCTCTTTCAATAAGTGAAGCATAAAACTTTTTATGTGGTCGAATAACAAATATTTCTTTTTTATTTTCTAAGTCTATTACTCTTTCAACTTCTTTATTATAATTAATTGGCCAATTATCTAATGCTTCAAGTAATTTCGGATAACGACGATATTTTCTTTTCATCATTTTATATTTTTTTTCAGCAACTTGTTTTTTACGATACTTTTTTGGTTGCGTTAAAACAACAATAATCTTATCAAAATCTTTACTTCTCATAAAATCCACTGGTATAGCATCAGAAAGGCCACCATCCAAGTATTTATTATTATCTATTTTTATAATTCTTGATGATAAGGGAACTGCTGATGTTGCTCTTAATTTATCCATTTCTTCGAAAGGATTAGTTATCTCAAAATACATTGGTTTACCAGTATCAACATTGGTCGCTACAACCCAATATGGTTTATTAACACTTATAAACTTTTCATTATCAAAAGGATCTAGTTTTTGTTGAACTTTATAAAAAGCAAAACGTTTACTTACAGCATTGCCAGTTAAAACTAGATTACGAATACTTATATATCTTTTATCTTTAGCGTATTTTTTACTATAACGCAGTACTCTACCCCTTTGCTCTGTATAATAATTGGCTCCGAATAAGGCTCCAGCTGAAACACCTACGATACCATCGACTTGAATATTATAATCCATTAAAACATCTAAAGCACCTGCTGTAAATAGTCCTCGCATGCCTCCGCCTTCTAAAACAAGACCAACTTTCATAAACATCACCTAACCGTTGTTATTATACTACATTTTTGACAAATTGACATTTTATGGTATAATATAGCCCATAAAAAAGGGGTTTTTATGAAAAATGTTGATTTATTGACTAAAGATTACTTAGCTAGTCGTTTAATCACACAAGGAAAAATCGTGGATGGCTATAGTAAGCTTTATTACAAAGCTAATGAAGATTTAATCAATCCATGTTTAGACGTTGATTTTAACGGAAAGAAAGTTCTTTCAGTTCTTTCATCAGGTGATCAAGTTTTAACTTCTCGTTTTCTTGATGCTCAAAAAGTCGATGCTTTCGATATTAATCGTCTAACAATTTACTATTTCTATTTACGACTATGGACGATTAAATATCGTCATGAATTATATCCCGAAATTAAGAATGGGCATATTAATAACGGTTTAATTAGATTCCTATTAAAACATGTTGAACCACAAAACGATAATGAAGAAAAGGCCTTCATCTTTTTTCAAAAGCACATTAATGCCAATAGCGATTTAATAAATCTATTCTTTACTATCAGTGCTCAACCTGAAGGTAATACTTTATATACTAAGGCCGATGAACTTGAAGATTGTCTTAATCCTGATTTAGATTTCTATCACATTGATCTTTTTAATAAAATTAATGTTAATAATACCTACGATATTATCTTAATGTCCAATATTCTCGATTGGGCTAAAGGTGATGTCTCAAAGATCCAAATGGCCCATGATAATTTGCAAAAACTATTATCAAAGGATGGCATCATTTTATGTAATACTATCTTTAGAACATATAATGATATGGCTAATGAACAAGAAATATTCTCCGAAGGTTTTACTACTGATTATAATATTACTAAACAAAATTACACTTATACCAGAAAATAATATTTTTTTAATAAAAAAGACACATATGATTATAAGTCTATGTGTCTTTTAATTTTTTATTTAAAATAACTAGCCACGAGATATTCAAAAAGCATTATTAATCAACATCACTATAAGCATGACCATAAGCATCGACTCCACATCCTTCGTTGACACCATAATCGTAACAAAAGATGCTACCATCATTGATAATTTCACAATGATATGGATTCGAATCACAACTAACGGTTCCTCCGTTGGCATCACAATAATTTATATCCAGTGTAAATCCAGCATTAGTCATAGCTTGATATAATGCTTGCTTAGCACTTGTTTGTTGAGCTGATGTAAATTCACAACTATCATCAGAACAATTCTCATGATCAGATAAGCCATATTGTGTATAAGGTTGTGACAAACATAATTCATGATTTGCATCTGCTATACAAGCATAATATTTAGCACTATCTTGGCCTATATATGTAGTATGTCCAGTAGCACTTCCACTTGTTTGCAATGTCCCTCCGTGATTTGGGAATATACACCCATCATAATTATCACATAAGTTTGAATCAACCCAATATGATGCTGGCCCATCAGTGCGATAAGGGTCATTCCATGTTCCCGTACCGCCATGATAAGCCATATCAGGTTTTAAATATAAAGCTGGACGAACATTATAAGTAGCAGTACTAGTACTAGCATATGCAATTTGACCACTAGTAGAAATACAAAGCTCCCTATATGCATAACTAGAATATGGATTCAAAGTCAATTGAGCAACTCCTGAAGATCCAGGAGCGGTATCAGTTACACCGGTATACCATAAATAACTATTTGCGGCACAATTGTTTTTGTAAGAACTAGTACTCCACGAAGATAATTGATATGCTAGACATGTAGCTCTAGTGTATGAACCACTACCGCCATTCGAAGCATATGCATAATCAGAAATAGACATTAATCCAACTTTGCCATACCAATATACGGCTCTTTTTTCACGTCCAGACGTTGTCATGTTATAAACGCTTCCTAAACCATTAATATTTCTTTCTTTGTTATACCATGCTTCGGCAGAACCCTCGGCCGCTGTCGAATATGAACCTGTTCCATACAAATTCCATTTTACCGTGGCAATTTGTGATAATGCTGTTGATGATATTTTACTAGGTAAAGTAGCCGAAGTCGCTGTATAAGCACTTGTTGTGGCTTGCGTAGGCTTATATACAGTCGTACCATTACCATCCAAGTAACTATATGTTGCATTATAATAATTATATTCACGTCCACTTACAACATTATTTGTTATCGTATAAGCGGTATGTAACTGAGTTCCAGCAGCACTATATCCCGTTTTTAGATAATTAGTCCCGTTTAACATTAACATTAACTGACTATCAGTCCAATCGTTTGAGCCAGATGCACTTGATGAAGTACCAACACCCGAAGCCTTATAGTCAAATGAAAAGGCTCCTAAAGAATCATTTCTAATAATTTTTACTAAACTGCCTGTTTTTGTCGTCGAACACTCACTTTCACTACCATACGTTCCCGTACAATACTCCACATTAGGCATTACACCAATAATACGCCATAATTCATTATTAAATAATATATAGTTGTTTGGGTTTTTACCCGCAAATCGCCATTCACCTGGGTGATCTTCTGTTAGCATCCATGCCTTGCTTGTTATTGTATCAGTCCCACTTTTGGGTGATGTATTAACCAAATACCCAGCCAATGTAACTTCATCATCAAAATCTCCAGCATTTCCTAATACTAAGTGCATTTTTAAGACTTTATCGTTAGCTAAGTTGTTTGTTCCACCTTCACTTTTGTCTATCCATAGATAAGCATAATAGGATTTTGACGAATAGCCTGCAATAGTTATAGTATTGGATATCAAATATCCAACAGAAATTGCATCTCCAGCCATTGTTGCAACCTCATTAACTACGGAAGAATCCAACTCAATCGCATTTGTTGACAGTGCTGTTCCTGCTGTCGGAGCCGTTCCACCTTGTTCATAAATAGCATACTTTAATGCTTTCGAAGGCATGGTATTCGCAGCGCCTGGTGCAAATGCTAATTGTACATCAAATGGGCTATCGCAATCATTATGTACCGTAAACTCTATTCGATAATCATTACTACTCAATGCTTTAGCATCATTAACAGGAATTGCTAAATCACCACTGATATTAATAACATTACTAACTTGTAGCTTCAAACACCCTGGAACATAAGCACTTGAAGTAATATTAGCATCACCAGAAGGAGTAAGACTATAATAAGCATGAGATACTGATAAATATGTGCATATGGTAAGCATTATAATAATTATATATAATAGTATTTTTCTCACACTACATACCTCACTTTAATATATTAATCTACTTATATCATAAGTATAACAAAAAAACGCATAAATGAAAATATCATTTATGCGTTTAATAAGAATCTTACAATTAAACGCAAGTATAGCCGCCATCAATTGGAAGAATAACACCTGTTACATAAGAGGCTTCATCAGATGCTAGGAAAATAGCCCCAGCATTAAGTTCGCCTTCTTTTCCATATCTTCCCATTGGAACAGTACCCTTCATGTAAGCTGTAAATTCATCAGTATTTAAAACTGCTGAAGTCAGTTCTGTTTCAAAATACCCAGGACATATTGCATTACATGTAATATTATATTTAGCAAGTTCAGCAGCAGCAGCTCTAGTAAAGTTTACTACTCCACCTTTTGAGGAATGATAAGCAATAGTACCCATCGCTGTATTTCCAACAAGGCCATACATGGAAGCAATATTAATAATTCTTCCATAATTATGTTTTTTCATAATATTACCAAATGCTCTTGTCATTTTAAATACAGAAGTTTGATCGGTAGCAATGGTAAAGTCCCATTCTTCATCTTTCATTTCTAATACGCCAGCGTCTTTTGAAGATCCAGCACAGTTCACTAAAATATCTACTTTACCAAATTCTTTTTCAGCAAGTTTTGCTGCATTGTCAATATCCTCAGTTGAGGTAACATCACACTTAATCGGCAATACTTTAACACCTGTCTTTTCAAGTTCTTCTTTTAACTCTTCCAGTCTTTCTATTCTTCTTGCAAGAATTACTAAATCAGCACCTTGGCCAGCAAAGCCACGAGCCATTTGTCTCCCTAAACCAGAGGATGCTCCACTGATTACCGCAACTCTTCCCTTTAAATTAAACATTATATTCACCTATTCTTTCTACCATCATTATAACACAAATTAAAAGACAAAAAAAAGAAGTTTTACACTTCTTTTAATTCTCATTAAATTTAGATACTAAATCTTTTAATTTAGCACAACTTTCAGAAAGATTCTTACTTTCATGCTCTAATCTTTGACGTTCATTACTACGATATTTTTCAAATTGTTCTTTTAATCTAGCAAGTCCTTCTTCTTTTTCTTTAACATATCTTAGATTATTTTGTCTTTCTTGATTCAATTGTTGACGCTCTTTTTCTAAGTGTTCTTCTTGAACTGCTACTGTTTCATTATGAATAGATCTTTCTTTCTCCAGTTGACTTCTTTCTTTTTCTACTTGTTCTTTTTCTTCCCGAACAGAATCTCTTAAAATATTTAAGCGTGATTCCTCAGTAGAACGATATTTTTCGAATTGATTTCTTTCCTCATTCAAGTTTTCTTCAGCAAGTTCAATCCCATGTTCTGTCAAAGAAAGTTGCGTTCTAATAGTTTCGACTTCTTTTGCATAATCACTTTCTGCTTTTTGAAGTTTTTCTTTGCTTATACGAATCTCGTCTTCAAAACGACGTCTTTCTTCTTCAAGCATACGACGTTGTTCATCACAATACTTAGCAAAGTCCTTCTTTTCTTGTTCTAATCTTTCTTTTTCATCACGTAAAGTATCTTCCCTAGTTGATATTTCTTTTCTTTGATCAAAGAAATCACTTACAAGACTGTCGACACCCGCAACATCTTTTTGTAATTCACTATAAAGTGTATCATATTCAATATTTGATGCTGTCTTTGATGACTCTGATACGTTCATGTCATCAATACTATCAACAAAAGTTCCTCTTAAATCACTAAGATTATTAATATCCATATCCTCTACCACCCTTATTCTTCACATGCAATATCATGCCTGTAAAATTTATAGATGTTATTCTAACACGAATTATATTATTTGTATATCATTTATTTTTATTAAAATAAAAAAACTAGCATAACACTAGTCTTTTTACTATCTATTGTAGTACTCAACAATAAGTTGTTCGTTAATATCTGGATTAAGTTCAGTTCTATCAGGAACTCTTACATATTTACCTTCAAGTTTCTTAGCATCAAATTCAACAAATGCAGGTGTATTTAGTTTTAATTCTAATGCATCTACAATTGCAGGATGGTTCTTACTATTTTCTTTAACAGAAATAATATCACCAGGTTTGCAAGTATATGAAGGAATATTTACCTTAATACCATTAACTAAAATATGTCCATGATTAACAATTTGTCTTGCACTTCTTCTTGTACGAGCCATACCCATACGATAAACTAAGTTATCAATACGGCTTTCAAGTAAGATGAACATGTTATCACCAGCGATTCCCTTCATTTTTGAAGCTCTTTCAAAAACTTTATGGAATTGTTTTTCAGTTAGACCATATAATGTTCTAGCTTTTTGTTTTTCTTGTAATTGGATACCATATTCACTTAATTTTCTCTTACGGTCTTTGCCATGAGCACCTGGTGCATAAGGTCTTTTTGCAAGTTCCTTACCAGTTTCAAGTGTTGAAAAACCATATCTTCTTGATTTTTTGTATGATGGACCAGTATATCTTGCCATAATATCTCTCCTTTCTTTAAATTACAAATAAAAGTCATATGTCATAAGATCTTTATAGGGAGTTTGAATAATTTCGTAAATTGGCCTTACTACTTTATTCTTGATCAAACACATTATAAATTCCTATAACACTGCCAATCAATTGCAATAAACATTATACTATATTTTCTTTGTTTGTCAATGATACGCATCATTTATAACAAAAAAATCCAATTTCACCTTTTGGCAAAATTAGATCTAAGATATTAAGATGACTTGATAGCCACTACTGCACCAGCATCGTTAACTAAAACTAATCCTACTACCCACAGTAGGCTCGTCCAAGACGGTCCACCCAACAAGCACTACTCCCGGGGTAATCAATGCAGTATACATGGCCTCCATAGTTTACTGAAAAATCGAGTCCGTCCACAAAACATTCAGCGTAAATATCGCTCGCACTGCAATCATTATTGATATCAACTGTTATCCCTGCGCCAATAAGGGTTTGATAGATTGCTTGTTTGGCACTGGCTTGTTGTTCTGATGTTAAAGCACAGCTATCATCATAATAATCACATGGTGTATGTCCTTCAAGACCATATTGCGTATATGGTTGAGATAAACATATTTCATGTCCTTGGATAGTTGCACAAACATAGTACTTACTATTGTCCTGGCCAATATAGACATTATGTCCTGTTGCATTTCCACTGGTTTGTAATGTTCCGCCATGATTTGGAAATACACATGGACTACTCTCCGTACATGTATCAATATCAAACCAATAACTTGTTGGACCTGGTATTGTTACTGTTCCGGCTGTACATGACACATTGGCTACTTTAAACCTACCACTATATGTTTTGCCTGATAATGTACTTTGATCTGCATTTACATTATAAAATTTACTTGATAATGTCCATACTGCCGTACTTGTCGTACTTCCTGTTCCATCTATTTGCGCTTCACTTACGACTGTGGCTGCATAGTTTGTATATGACAAAGTTGATAAATCTTTTTCATTTTTAATACTATTTGTTCCTTCACTTACATGCGCATTTGAAGCTAGTGTTCCTTGAATCGTAAATTCATTCGACGATACTCCTGTAGTATGAGATGTGTATTTATCGGTACTTGTCCATTCATACACAATATCATATGTACATACCATACTATAATCAGTGTTAGGTGTAAAATTAACTGTTAAGGTTGTATTATTTTCGGCAGCTAAATTACCACTTAGACTCTCTGACATATTGGCTGCTGTAACATTAAGAGACATCTCTCCGCCTAAGGTATCAAATACCATATTATTACGTTCTGTTACAACATTTAAATTAGCAACATTGCTTACATTTAATAATCCTGTAGCAAAATATGCATACGTAGCAATAACTATTATGGAAAGTATTACCATTACGGTTATTATTATTAAAATAAGATTGTTCTTTTTCATATATACCTCATTAATTATTCTCGATTATCTTTTTAGCATGTAATACATATTGTTCTTTTTTATTAATCGTAGCTAAAGTAAGAATTTGATCTTCGGTTGTAACCTCAACTCCATAGTCATGATTACTTCTTTCTTTCAAAAGATTTAAGAATTCTTGATATTCATCATTATTCGGAAAAGTATTTTTTATATAATAATCTTCTTTGGGCATCTTATATGTTGAAAAAACATCATAATAACTAATTTCATCTTTTGTGATAAAGATAACTTGCTTTTCTTTATTATTTACTTGCCATTTACTAGTTAATGTATCTTTCAGGGAACCAAACATACTACCATCAAAACGTTCACTACCAAAAATAGCGATATTAATATCAAAACCATCAAAAGTATTACCACTATTAGCAAATATCCAGCCTGCCAAATTAACACTTTTATCTAAACTATGTTCTAAATAAAAATTGTTATCTTGTGTTTTAACTACCGGATAAGTAATCTTTGTACCTTTAACAACTAAATAACCTATTACATCTTGATTAATCTCTTTTAAAGAATCAAAATCAACTTGATAATTCTCATCAATATATCCGCTAGCTATTTCTTTAAGATTTTCATTATATTTACTTTCCTTCATATAAAAAACCGTTTTGTAAACTCCAAAACCTACAGCTCCTAAAAAGGATATTACGATGATTAATATAAATAAAAAACGTAATACTTTCATTTTTACTTACCTCTATCAAAAAAACTAGCATATTTTCCTATGCTAGTCAATATTATATCATTTATTTGGTTTTAAAACTACTTCAACACTTTGATATTTCTTAATTAACTTAATAATTTTCTTACCGTCTTCACAGGTTAGTTTAGTAAAAACATCCCGCATATTATCAATAACTTTATTATATTTAAGAATAGAAGCTCGAATATCATTATTAACATCCACAGCATCTTCATAGTCAAGTATTGTTGATGCAATTAAAACACGATTTTTTCGAACGAACTCATCTTCATCGCATTCTAAATGGCCCATTTTTTCTTCGATTTTATTACTAATTTCATTAGGATACGAAGATGAAACCTCAAAAGTAATAATAACATGATCATCTTCAACATTAACAAGATAATAAATATCATCAACTAATTTATTTGTTATAATCTCTTCTTTAAATAAACTTGTTGAACCAAAATTAATGTCCATAACAATTGTAAATAATACTCTTAAATATAAATCACTATATACCTTTAGATTCTTTTTAGGGATTTTAAAACTTTTTAATAGTTTTTCTTTTGTAACAACAGTACTAATCTCATCATGTTTTTTAACAACATCATTTGGTTCTTTGTTAGAAATAATCTGAGGATTATGATATTTGCCAAAATCTTTATCACTAAAATATTCATTAACTATTTTTTCTACTTCATATGGATTAACATTACCTGTAACAATTAATACCATATTTTTAGGATGATAATAATTATTAAAAACATTTGTTACATCCTCAATGGTAATTTTTCGAATTTCTTCAGGCATACCTGTAACTAAAAATCTTTTATTACTCTCAATATATAGATTATTTTGTAAAGCATTATAACCAATATTATAAGGGTTATTCAAAGTCATTTTAGCTTCCTCGACAATAATTGGTTTTTCCTTTTGAATTAATCCTTTTGTAAAATAAGGGTTTAAAACAAAATATAATAAATGTTCTAAATTATCTTTTACCTGATTACTACACATTACTTCATATGTTGTATGATCATATGTTGTATAAGCATTAACATAACTACCTAACTTATAAAAATAATCATGGGCCGTTACATTATTTGCTTCATTAAACTTAATATGTTCTAGAAAATGAGCTGTACCATTGGGAACACTATATTCACTATTATCTACTTTAAAATGAGTATGGATACTACCATATTTAACAGTTAAACTAATGTTTATTTCTTCACTCAAGTTATATTTCCAAATATAGACCTTTAAACCATTTTTTAGGGTATGCTCATAAACTACTTCATTAACACCTTTTATTTTAATTTCTTTCATTAGTAGCCTCACTTAATACATAGATGGTATTTTCTTTAATCTTTTTAGCTAACTTAACAATGTCTTCCTTAGTTATTGTTTCTAATAATTCAATCTTCTTTTCAATCGAATAATTGCCTAAGAAGTATTCAAATTCATAATTAGCAAGCACTGCATTCGGATTATTTTTATTAACATTTAATGACAATAATAGGCTGCGTTTAGCATCATTTAATTCTTCTTCACTAAACTCCCCTTTTTGCATTTCTTTAATAGCTTTCTTAACTAGTTTAATAGCATTATCTATATTTTCAATACTTAGGGAAGATGCTATACATAAAAGATTATCGTATTTAAAATACATGCTTGATACACAATAGCAATAATTATTCTCTTCCCGAATATAACGATATAATTTACTAGTTAGTCCTCCACTTCCTAAAATATAGTTTAATAAATGGAAAGTAATCTCTTTTTCATCCTTAGTTAGATTATCTAAATTGTATATCATAACTAATTGGGATTGAGTAAAGGAAGACTCTTCTTTTGTAAGTTCAAAATGTTTTTTTAATTTATTATCGATATAATAATCTATTTTATTATTTCTAATTCGATGGTTAACAAAATGTTTTTTTATTAATTTAACAATATTATCTGTATTGGTATTACCGACGATAAAAAAGTCTATCGTAGCATTATTTATTAAATATAAATAACAATCATATAACTTAGACATAGTTATTTTATTAGCATCATCTTTAGTACCTAGAATATTATAGGAACTGACACTCTTACTATCCATGCTTTTTAAAGCATTATTAATAGCCTTCTTTTCCGCATTTTCTTCAATACTATCAATATCAAGTAAAATATTGTTCTTAACTAGTTCAAAATCATTTATATCAAATTCTTGCGAAGATATATTTGGTTTCGTAATCATTTCACACAAAAAGGTAATTATTTCCTCAAGATAATTTTTTTCTTCGATAAATTCTGGATTAATAAAATCCATCGCAAATACTAAATTTAGACAGTTACCTACTTTATTAGCATAAACATGACGATACGCATTATACATATTCTCAAGTTTAATAGCTATTGAACGTTTACTAGGATATTTTTTCGTAGAATATCCCAACATCTCTGCTAGAAATGAATAAATTGCTAAATTATCTTTTTCAACTGGCAAACGAAAAATTGCTTCAATCTTGGTTGTTTTAAAGCGATTAGTTTTAACAACATGAATATTATAAGATTTACAATCGTATTTTTGATGTTCCATTTGCCACCTCTTTCTTATTATTAACGATTATTGCTTTTTTATAATTAAATATTGTTCATCAAAGTAATCATCAGTCATGCCAGATACATAATCAATAACTATCCTTTCCGGTGTATTTTGTTTATAATCATCACTCATATTTTTTAGGAAAGAACTAACAATTGGACTATCTTGATTATTATTTTTAATATCCTCGATATATGTTGTTATAAGTAGACGAAACTTTTCTTCAAGAACCTTATTTTCTGTTTCTGTCAAACTTTTTTTATAAATATTTTCATAATTAAACTTTTTCAATGAATCAATTGCCTTAAAAACCTTATCACTCATTTTTAAATAAGATAGTCCAAGACTATTTTCAATCACATCATTTGTTATATTATTAACAATGTCCCCATTATTAGTTCCTAAAACATCGGTTATTTCTTTAGGAATGTCTTTAAAAGTTACAAGTCCTTTTCTAATACCATCTTCGATATCGCGACCTAAATAAGCAATAATATCACTAATTCTAACGACACATCCCTCAAGAGTCATTGGCCTTAAATATTTTGCTACTTCACTATCCTCATAAGTTGCATAATATTCTTTTAAAAAGTCATCGCTATTTTTCTTTTTAGGATAGTATTCATTAGAAACAATCTCACCATTATGGCACATAATAGCATCAAGTACTTGAACCGATACATTATGACCATTACCATATTTTTCGACAAACAAAAGATTACGAACACTATTTACATTGTGATAAAAATTACCTTCGCCAAGTTCATTAGATATCTTATTTAAAATTCTTTCACCTGGGTGACCATAAGGAGTGTGACCAAGATCATGGCCTAAAGCTGCCGCCTCGATTAAGTCTTCATTTAAACCTAAGGCCCGACCAATCGTTCTAGCAATCTTAGAGACAAATTGAACATGAAGCATTCGGCTTTGTAAATGATCATTATCACGATTAGCAAAGACCTGACACTTTTTCATATACCTAGCATATGATAATGAATATATTATTCGATCAGCATCTCGAAAAAAAGGTGTACGAATATCTTCATCAACTTTTTTTAGATAAACCGCTTCGCTATCTTTCGTAGCATATTCTCCTAAAATAGATTCATGTCTTTGCATATTTTTAATTACAATGTCATTCATACTATCACTTCCTAAATCTATTTTATCAAATTTACAAATCATTTGCATTATTTTACAAAAAAAATCTAATTTTGCCGATAGGAAAAATTAGATTCAAGATATTAAGATGTTCGGAAAAACGCGGAGACGACCAGGCACTAATCTCAGGCACCCTATGATTGACAGTAAGCATGACCAGAGGCATCTACTTCACAGTACTCGTCCGCAGAGTAATCGTAACAGTAGACATAACCGTTGATGTTCACTGCACAGTTTCGGTTGCCCACATTGCAGCCAGCGTAGTTGTCGTAACCGTCGCAATTACTTATATCAAGTGTTATTCCAGCATCGATAAATGCTTG
>JAEEKI010000014.1 GCA_016282375.1 Caryophanales bacterium
AGACGTGATAGGCCGCTACACTACGGAACCAAATTGGTTGCGGGAGAAGGATTTGAACCTTCGACCTTCGGGTTATGAGCCCGACGAGCTACCAAACTGCTACCATCCCGCGATATATATTTCAAATGGCGGGGGAAAAGGGATTCGAACCCCTGCGCCGGTTACCCGACCTCCTGGTTTTCAAGACCAGTCCCTTCAACCAGACTTGGGTATTCCCCCACACTTTGGAACAAATTGATTATAGCATAGGTTAAAATGTATTGTCAATAAAAAAAGATTGGAAAAAAGGGCTTGAAAATACGCTTTAAACAAGTTATAATATAGGAGTCTTAATTAATTAAGACAGTGCCTGCCCGAGTGGCGGAATAGGTAGACGCACAGGACTTAAAATCCTGCGAGATTTAAACCTCGTGCCGGTTCAAGTCCGGCCCCGGGCACCATAAAAAAATAACGAACTATTTACTAGTTCGTTTTTTTAATATTTATAACGATATACTCTAGGAATACTTGCAATAGGTACTATGGCATTAAAGACAACGACATCCGTGTAATTAAAGCCACCATGAACAGCCATGCCATTACCAATATATATTGCCACATGACTTTGTCCTAAACCATTACTAGCATATCTTAATTCATCACCTGGCATAGCCTCGATTAATGGAACTTCATAACGATGTTCATCTTTAAACCTTTGACGATCTTTATATGTTACAATGTTTTCTTTAATTCCTGGTGTATTAAATAAAGCCAAATTGAATAATTGTTCACAATTATAACCTCTTAGTCCTACATAAGATAATGCTTGTTTAGCAATAGGATTATCTGAAGTAAATCCTGCCGCACTATAATAAACGCCATATGGTGTTTGAATAGGAAGAGTATTATCAATCGTGTAAGTTATCGTTTCTCTTGAGGCGTTACCATTTTCATCTACAGCTTCTAAAATAAAAGTGTGTTCCCCTTCAGTTTTAGAAAAACTAGTGATGATATTACCTTCTTCATCATAAAGATGATATTCACACTCTGAGGAAACATTGTCATGACAAGATTCTAAAAAAGTGGCTAATTCTAAGTAATCGCTTCCATTAAAGGCTCTTTGTTCCTTTAACTTAATTTCTGGACCACTATTATCAACAATGGTAACTAAACTTTCATATCTTAGATTACGGTTCTTATCTTGAATAACAATTTCATATGTACCAACATCTAGATCACTATGTATTTTTTTTAGTTCATCGTTACTAACATAAGCTATCTCATAATCACTTAAATCTACTTCTTGATTAAATAATTTATTGACATCAAATCCTTCGGTAGTATTAAACTTCATGGCATCAATGACATCCACTGGTTCTTTATATACCCTATAATACGATTTAAAGTTATAAATTATAACCATGCAAACCACTATAATAGCTATTAAAATAATGCTTTTGATAATACTAATCTTGGATTTATTCTTATTTTTTTGCATTCTTTTCACCCCGTGTGCCACATTATACCATAATTATATTAAATATACAAAAAAACAGTCCTTTCTTATTTAGAACTGTTTTTGTTTATTTCGGAAATCTTATCGCTTATCCACTTATCTAAATTGTTTTTCAGTGGTAAAAAACCAAGTCTCGATTCTTTCATCTTGCCATTATTATTGGCCTTGTAATTAATATTCTTTATTGATAACTTTAACTGTTTATGACTTTCATCAACCTCTAGTACTTGACAGTATACTGTCTCACCTATTTCTAAAAAGGTATGGATATCACTAACAAAATCATTTGATACTTCAGAAATATGAATAAGACCTGTATATTCAGAATCTAATACAACAAAAGCGCCATATTTCTCTATCCCTGTGACTTGGCCTTTGACGATACTACCCGCCTTATAATCAGCCATATTTTGTCTCCTAAGAGAATTATACCAAAAAATACTGAAAAATGATATAATAAATTTGTGATTTGCATGGAAGAGAAAATAAAAGAGTTAATTGAAAAAATGCGACCATACCTTAATATGGATGGTGGTGACATAGAATATATTAAGTACGAAGATGGATATATCTATGTCAAATTAATTGGTGCTTGCAGTGATTGTATGTATCAAGATAGTACTATTAACGATAGTTTATTAGATTTTTTTAAAAGTGAAATTCCCGATATTAAGGGGATTATAAATGTCAGTATTTAAGATAATCAATCTTTAAAAGTGGAGCATATAAAGAAATTTCTTTATGTGCTTTTTTTAAAAATTCTAAAAATTGATCAGCCTTATCAATATAGATAATCAATTTATTACTATTTTCATGCTCATTAACCACTTTTTCATAGACATCAAAATAATAAGATGGATATAATAATCTAGCAAATAACAAATTATAGGAATATGGTGTTAATTTTTTACTTTGTAAATAATATGATAATTCACTTATGGCATCCTCTTTTGCCCAAAACATTGATTTTAAATACTCGGCTACATCTCTTTGTTCAATATCTACAATAAATGATATGGGATTTAAATAATTTAATTTAGTATTAGGATAATAGATTCTTTTATGAGCTAATACTGGCTTTAAGACTTCGTCTTTATATAAACTATTAATAGTATTTACATAATAAATAGCACTTTCTGCTAAACCAATATAATAATCAATAGATTTTTTAATAATGTTATCTACCTTAATTTCGCTTAATTGCGTCTCAATATAATCAATCTTCTGACTCCATAATAAAGCCCAGTTATTATGATATTTTTTTGAATAATCAATGGTCATTTTAGATGATAAATCCAACATATCAAAAATACTATAATCAATGTCTTTATTTCTAACTTTTAACATTATGTAATTAACTTCGTCTATTTTGGTAAAAGGTTCTTTTTTGATATTTAAAAGAATATCATGACAATCAATATTATGACTTTTTAGATATTTGCTGTATTCTATAATGCCATCAATATTATGACTTTGAAAAAAAGGCAAAAAATAATAATCTTCATCGTTGTAAGTAAAATGATAAACATCTTTTTCTATATTTAACTGAATATCTGTCAAATTGTAATAATATTCAATAGTTTGTTTCATATTAAAGTATATAAAAAAAGATTTAGGTTTATACCTAAATCTTTTTGTTACTTATTTTCAAATTTTTTAATTAAAGCATCAAACATATTCTCACATGATTGCATGAATTGTTCTTTAATGGCTTGAACATCAGCATTGCCTTCTGGAGCAGCGGGTGCACCAGGTACTGGTGGTTCCATCATTGGTGTTGGCATTACTGGTTCACTAGGTGTAGTAACTGGTAACGGTGTCATTTCTGGTGTTGGTGTCTCTGGAGTTACAGGTAATGGTGTAATAACCGGTGCTGCCATTGCTGGTTCAGGTTGTGGTAAAACAGCAGTTGGATCTACAAATGCTGTTGGCCCAATAACAGATGGCTCACTAATTGGTGCTCCTGGCATTTCTGGTGTTAAATTTACTGGTTCAATTGTTGGAGCAGCAGGTGCCTCAGGTTCAGTAATTGGTGCAACTTCAGGAGCTGGAGTCTCAGCCTCTGGCATTGCTGGAGCCTCTGCAGCCGCAGGTATATATGCTTGCTTTAATACATCAAAGGATGCTACTGGTAAAGTAAGTTGGGTATAAAAATCTTCTGGAGCAGTTATCACCTCAGGAACATTTACATAAGGAAGAGCTGTTCCCCCAATAATAGTCTTAAGATTGTCTTTAACACTCGCCCATTCTCCTTGATCAGTTATTTTTTCGGCAACATTATTATTTAATCTACTAATACCAATGATTGGGTAACCCATTTGACCATTAGCTTCATTATCGATTACTAAATAAGTTGCAACACTGCCTTGAAAACATGTTACTACTGGCTTTTCTACTACACTTCCATTTGTTAAACTAAACTTTGCTTTACTCACTTTACTCAATCCCTTCTAATATACAAAAATTATAACAAAAATATTACTTTTTTTCAATCTTTTTTAAAATGAAATACCGACATCCATAAGCACAGTTATCTTTTATATACTTTTGAACATTCTTTATATCATTTAATGATTTATATTTTTTATTGTTTTTATCGTTAAACCCCTTTAAACGTAGTTTACCATAAGCCCAATCACCCAAAATATAATCATAGTCATCAAAATAATCAGTAATCTTTTCTTGTAATAAATCGTTATCGATAGCGTCTTTATTATCTTCGATTACTTCATATTTGATATTGTTAATAGTAATATTCATAAATCCCCCTATAAAACAACAAATGTAATTATTAATATAACCATTGCTAACGTTGCTACTAAGCTTAAAATAAACAAAATATCAACATAACCATTACCAGTAGAAAAAGCACTACGTGGATGGTTGTAATCATATACAGCTTTATCTAAAAGATATTTTTTATTAATAGCATTGGAATTAATATCAAAGTAATTATATACTTTTTTATTAACATCATCAAGTTCCTCAGCACTCATTTGTTTAATATCCTCTAAAGAATACTTTAATATCTCATACGCTTCTAGATTTAATGTCTCTTTAACTTTTTCTGCCTCAACTCTTGCGTTTTTCTCTAGCTCTGAGTCAAAATAGTTTTGAATCTCACTAGGATTCTTAGCCATTAAAAAGTTATAAGACACCATCAAAGGGCTTTTAGCTCTTGGCGTATATAATAAATAACGGAAATTAGTAATTTCCTCTTGTGATACTTTCATACTACGGAATTTTTGAATAAACATATCAACAAGTCTTTTTTCAATAAAAATGAAACCATCATCACTTTCTTTTTGGTAATAATCTTGCAATGCTTTCAAAAATTCTTCAATCTCGACAGAACCATAACCGTATTTTGATAAATTATTCATTAACAATTTTACATCACTAAAATAATATGGATTTAAAATATCCAATTCATCATATATAGCCATTAGTGTTCTGATTACAACTACAAAAAACGAATTATATTGCTCACTATCAGGCATTTGCTTGCTACTTAAGTACTGATTTATTGCATAAGTAAATGCTTCACTTACAAAAATCTTGTTATCCATAGTCTCACCTATTATTTAGTATAACACATTTAGTATTTAATGGGAATATCTAAAATACTACTATTGGCATTAATAATTCCACCATAGTACAAAGGAACTCTGCCATTAATGACTTTCGAGGCTATTAACATGTCATAATCCACTACTTCTTCATAGTTTCCAACCGGCGTTATGATTTGACCAGTAATTGACACTTTTATGTAGGCTTCTACTAAAGCATTATTCATACCATAATTGGTTATCTTACTATAAATATTAGTTAATATTGAATCAATATAATTAATGGTTATGGTTATCTTCGGGCCTAAATTACTTATTAAGGCATAATCACTTGCAATAAAAACGGGCAATTTAATAATCATCCCTTGATTAGGATATTCATGTTGATTTAAAATCATCCGAATATTTTGTGTAACATCATTTAATAACTTGTAAGTATTTTGCATATTATAATCAACATATAATATTTCATCGTCATTGTTTTTATGAAGTAATAATATGTCATCGATTGTATCTTTATTAATTAACTTTGTTCCTAAATTGCTTAAACTATTATTAATATTTCTCTTTAAATACATAACCGCTATTTCTTTTATTTTTGTATTACTTTTATCATAGTATATTTTTAATAAATTAAAGGCACAAAAAAAGATTAAAAAAATGGTTATTGAATAATAATAAACTCTTTTAATCTTTTTAAATTTCATATTAAATTATATTAATGATGATACTAAAATTATAACGCCAATAATGAATATTACTAATAAGATAATAATAACGATCTTAATAATTGGATTAGACTTTTCATCATCAGAATCTTTATCATCTTCGAAATCAGATTTTTTGAAATGACTTTCTTTGGTAAAGAAGGAATTATCTACTTTGGTCGTTTCTTCCATTTTTTGAATTAATTGTTGTGTTCTTTCTTGAAGACCTTCCAAAACAGCTGTCGTTCCATCACCTTTTAAATCTTCGAAGATATCTAATGGATCTCCAGAACTTTCTTCAGTAGTTTCCATTTCTTCTGTACTTTCCAAAGGAATAATCTCTGTTTCTGTTGTATTTTCTATCTCCTTAACCTTATCCTTACTAACCTTTTCCATCACATTGGTTTGCTCATTTATAGTGATGGTATTGATTAGTTTTTCTAATTCTTTAGCATTACTAGTCGTATGACTTTCTGTTTCCTCTAAAGGAGCAGTTTCATCGTCGTCGTACTCTTCAATATAATCCTTTGGATCAATAGTTAGATTATTTAAGATATCTAATTGAGTATTATGTAATTTTTTGGCTCTTTCTTCTTCATAATTTTCAACCTTATCTTCTTTAGCTTTATCAAGAATTACATTTATATCATATTCTTTAGTCTCGAAAAGCGTTTTTTTAGGTGCCTCGATTGGTTCCTCTGGTTCAATTTTGACACTACGTCTTTGAGGCATATCATTATAATGGGTATCAAGAATATTCTTTATTTTCTCAACATCAATATTATTCCGATTATTACCAATAACCGTGGCATTACTTTTGACTTCGAAATTGTCCAGTTCAGTTTTATTAATTTCTTTGTACAAATTGGTATTTCTAGCCATTCTAGACCCAATTTCGATATTATTAGTATCATGATTTTCAAATCTTGAATCATTTGAATCCATAGCCATACACCTCTTACTATAATGATAACATAAATGTAAATCTAGTCAAATGTATTTATTGATTTTTAATGACATTTTTACTATAATTGGACATGGAGGTATCATGAAAAAACTAACTGTAAATGATAGTTGTATTGGCTGCGGTGCATGCATAGCCGTTGATAGTGACCATTTTGATTTTAATGAAGAAGGTCAATCTCAAGCAATTAGCAATGATAATCTAGATTCTGCAGAACTTCAAAATGCTATATCATCTTGTCCTGTTAATGCTATTAAAATAGTTGATGGAACAGATGATAAATGTGATGATTGTTCTGACTGTCATGGAGCATGTGCAAAATAGCAAAATAAAAAAGGATGAATAATCCTTTTTTAAATGCTATAAAGTTTTTTAACTTCTTTGATAGTTAGATAGCGATATTCCCCAGATTTTAAATCTTTAATATCTAAAAAAGCATAATTAGTTCTAGTTAGTTTATCGACTAAAAAACCAAGTTCTTTAAAGATATTTTTGACAATATGATTTCTTCCTTCAATAATAGTAATAGAGATATATGTCATTTCTTTATCAAGATCTTTCTTTTTGACTTTAAAATCAACAATGTTAACTTTTTTTCCATCAACAACTACTCCACTTTTTAATCTATCGATAGCCTCTTTATCAATAATACCCTTAATCTTGGCTAAATAAGTTTTAGGAACGTTATTTTTAGGATGCATAAGTTTATTAGCTAGTTCACCATCATTGGTAAGTAATAATAATCCGGTTGTATCGTAATCTAATCTTCCGATAGGATAAATTCTTTCGTTTGTATCTATTAGATCAACGACCGTTTTACGATTTTTATCATCACTAGCACTACTAATTACTCCGCGTGGTTTATTTAAAAGAATATATACTTTGTTATCATTTTTCGTTATTGATTTTCCATCAATTTGAATACTATCACCAGTATCTACTTTGGTACCTAATTTATCAACAATTACTCCATTAACAGATACTCTTCCCTCTTGAATTAACTTTTCGGCATTTCTTCTGGAAGTATATCCACTTTGAGCAATTACTTTTTGTAATCTATCCATAGTCCACCTCGGCAATAGTATAACACATCTCAAAAGAAAATGTTAGTTAGGATAAAGGCCATAATTATTCCCACTAAATCAGCCATTAAGCCAACAAAAATCGTGTATCTAGTCTTTGTTACCTTAATTGATCCATAATAAAGAGCTATCACATAAATCGTTGTATCTGTACACCCTTGTAAAACGGATGTTAATCTTCCGTAAAAAGAATCTGGACCATATGTTTGAAAAATGTTAGTCATAATACTCAGTGATGCCGTACCACTGATGGGTCTTAAAAAAGCCATAGATAAGACTTGGTTGGGTATCAAAATCATTTTATGCAAAGGATATAATAGAAAGCTAAGGATATTGCTATCTAAAAAAATATTGACAGCAAAGACCATAGCTAAAATCGCTGGTGTAATATTAACAACTATTTCTAATCCCTCTTTAGCCCCTTTTAAAAAAGAATTATATACATCAATCTTTTTCATATACCCATAACCAACTATCATTAGAACAAACAATGGTAACACAATTATAGATATTATTTTCATCTTTTTCTCCTGATAAAATAGTCGATTGTTAAAGCAGTAATGCTGGAACATATAGTCGAAATAATAGCAGGTGCCATAATCTCTGTAGGATTTAGTGATCCATATGCAAGTCTAATAGCAATAATTGTCGTTGGAATAATAGTCACACCAGCTGTATTTAATACTAAAAATGTAATCATAGCTTCCGAAGCAGTGTCTTTCTTATGATTTATTTTTTGTAATTGTTGCATGGCTTTAAGACCAAAGGGGGTAGCGGCACTACCAAGACCTAACATATTCGCAGCAATATTCGAAGATATATAACCTAAAGCTGGATTATCATGAGGCACCGAAGGAAAAAACTTTCTTAAAATAGGTTCTAAAAAATGAGCAAATTTATGTAGTAATCCAGCATCTTCAGCAATCTTCATAATGCCAGTCCATAAAACAATCGTTGGTAATAAAGATATGATTAATTCAAAGGCTTTATTAGCATTTACTAAAATACTATTGTTGATTAAATGTGTATTACCGCTTACTAGTGCATAAACAATGCCTAGGATAATTAAAAGAGTCCATAGTATTGATATCATACTAAATATATATGAATAGTAAAAAAAAATAAGACCTTTTAAATTTCAGTCTTATTTTTAACTTCAATAGTTATAATATTATCTTTGTAAGAAAGTAATAAATAATTATTACTATTTTTAATTCTTTCTTGATTATTTGTTTTACTCTTTAAGGTATAGCTTGTTTCTTCATCATTAAATTTTACTTTGCAAGACACCTCAACTTCACCTGTATCAAAACATTTCTTTTCATCTTTACATAAAGTGCTTGCAACATGTAAAACCGTTACGGTAGTTTCATATTCAGGGAATTCTAAAACATCACCACTTTTAATATTAAACGTTTTACCTTGCATATCTTGCTTACTGGTAATAATAAAAATTATAAAACCACTAATAAGAAGTAATAATATCACTAATACAATAAAACTAATATTCTTTTTCATATCATCATCTATTATAATTTTAACAAAAAAATATTTATTAGTCCACTAAGCAAAGATTTTTTTAATAAAATTCTTTAAGTGAAATCTCTTCTTTGACTTTTTAAGATAAATGGGTTCGGAGATTAGTCGTTTATCATTTAAAAAGACCTCTATGACACCAACCTGATTACTGTTGTTATATTGCTTCTTGACATCTAAATCATACTTTACACTTATTTTCTTTTCTTCCTTTTTTAAGATGGTTACGGAAATATCATTTTTGATATATAATTGATTATTACTAAAGATACTACTTTCTAAAACTCTAAAATCTTGCTTATTTACAATATTTACACGTTTATACTTTTTCTTTACATTGTTGTACAAAGTTATATGATCTTGCCAATCATCATGAGCATTTAAAGTGACAATAACAATATTTATATTATTCATTATACCGGTTGTTACCAAGGTGCGATGCGCCTTAAGAGTATAGCCCGTTTTTCCTCCGTTGATATAGTTATATTTTAAAAGTTTATTCTTATTAATCCAACTATAAGTCTTTCTATCCGTTTCGGCAATATATTTTCGTGTCGCAAAGATTTTCCTAAAAGTACTATTTTGCATTGCATAACTAGTTAATAATGCCATATCATAAGCTGTTGATTTATTAGCATTACCATTTGCTTCCTCTAAACCATGGCTATTATAAAAATATGTATCATTCATTCCTATCTTTTTAGCATATTCATTCATCAGGGTTGCAAACTTTTCCATGGAACCAGAAACATGCTTAGCAATCATCAAAGCAGCATCATTCCCACTTCGTAGCATCATCCCATATAATAAATCATTAAGAGTTATCTTCTCGCCTATTTCAATGTAAATAGAACTACCTATAGTTTTTAAAACATCTTCATCAACAGTAATGCTTTCACTTAAATTACCATTCTCAATAGCAATAATGCATGTCATGATTTTGGTAATCGAAGCAATTAGTTTTTGTTCATGAATATTACTACCTTCTAGAACTTGTTTAGAATCTAAATCCATAACCACGTAACTCTGAGCACTTATAGCATTTGTTTTCAAAGGCAACAGTAGTATTAAAAAGATTATTATTTTTCTCATATCATCACAATAATACATATGAAAAAAAGAACTAATATAGTTCTTTTTCAAATAATTATACAAAAAGTAATACCATGACAGCAAAAGAATTATGTAATAAATGACATGTTATAGGAACGCAAATATTTTCTGTTTTAGTATACATATATGCAAAATAGCATCCTATCCAAGCATATGGTATCCCTCGAACAATGATTTCTATCAAAGATGGTTCGGCAATAGTATGTAAGAAACCAAAAATTGCACCTGATATAATAATAAACAACCAATCATGATTAATAAATCTTCTTATAGATCCTCTAAATACAAGTTCTTCCACAAATGGAGAAAATAATACAGCGGAAATAACAATCATATACGTCGGAAGATTTTCTATTTCTTGTTGATTTAAAGAACTATCCGTATTACCTAGTAAATACATACAAAGAAATGAAATTACAAAATAGATAAAAAACATTAATATCTGATTTTTAATAATATAATGTAAATATTTTTTTAGATTATCTTTGAAATAATTAAAGTCTCTTTTTAAGCGACCTTTAAAACAGAAAAAGGAAGCTATAAATATTAAAATATAAGAAATAATTAACAATATATATTCAATTTTAACACTGCTAGCATCAAAAAAATATGGCAGAATACTTAAAAAGATATAAGATAAGATACATGCTATACCTAAATAAACAGTTTTTCGATTTGTTTTTTCTTTTTCTAATTTTTCTATATTCATTTATGACTACCCTACTTTTCTTTAAGTTCAAAAAGGATATCACGAAGTTCCATAGCTCTTTCAAAGTCTAATTTACGAGCTGCTTCGTTCATTTCATTTTCAACCTTTATAATCATATCATTTAATTCCTTTTTATTCATCTTTTGTTTTGATTTAGGTTTGTCAATTGACGTTGAAACAACATCTTTTATTTCTTTAATAATCGTTTGTGGTACAATACCATGTTCATCATTATATTTTTCTTGAATTTGCCGTCTTCTTTGAGTTTCTTTGATAGCTTTATCCATGGCATCACTTACTTCATCGGCATACATGATAATATGACCATTTTTATTTCTGGCTGCTCGACCAATAGTTTGAATTAAACTTCTTTCACTTCTTAAGAATCCTTGTTTATCAGCATCTAGAATACATATTAAACTTACTTCCGGAATATCTAACCCTTCCCTTAAAAGATTAATTCCGACAATAACATCATATATACCTAAACGCAAATCATGAATTATTTTTAATCTTTCTAAAGTTTTTACTTCATTATGAAGATATGCAACTTTGATATTTAATTCTTTTAAATAATCAGTTAATTCTTCACTCATACGAATTGTTAAAGTTGTTATTAAGACTCTTTCATTGTTAGCAATCTTCTTGTTAATCTCAGAAACAATATCATCAACTTGGCCATTAGTTTTACGAATTTCAATTGTTGGATCTAAAAGACCTGTTGGTCTGATGATTTGTTCAATATATTGATTATTTGTAAGTTCTAGTTCATAATCACCAGGTGTAGCGGATACATAAATAACTTGATTGATTTTATCTCTAAACTCTTCGAATCTTAAAGGTCGATTATCTAAAGCACTTGGTAATCTAAAACCATAATCCACAAGAGTTTGTTTACGCATCCGATCACCATTATACATTGCCCTTACTTGGGGAATAGTTACATGGGATTCATCAATAACTAGCAAATAATCTTTAGGAAAGAAGTCCATTAAAGTTGTGGGTGTTTCCCCTGGACCTTTTAAAGCTAAATGCCTTGAATAGTTTTCAATACCACTACAAAAACCGGTTTCCCGAAGCATTTCCATATCATAGTTAGTTCTTTCTTTTAAACGTTGTTCTTCGATTAATTTATTTTGACTATGTAATTCTTGGAGTCTGCCTTGTAGTTCTGCTTCAATATTAGCAAGAGCTTTTTCCATCGTCTCTTTACTGGTAACAAATAAAGAGGCCGGAGAAATAATTACCGTTTGCTTATTTTTAACAACAGCACCAGTTAAAGTATCAAAAATACATAAAGATGCTATTTTATCATCCTCGATTTCAATACGAATAGCATTTTCTTTTTCATTAACGGGTACAACATCAATTTGATTACCTCTTACTCTAAATGTTCCCCGATGGAAATCAAAATCCGTTCTTTCATAGGTCATATCCACTAAACGATTTAAGATTTTATTTCGTGTAAAACTATCACCAATATTTAAGACTAACATGTTATTTTCATAATCTTCTTTTTGTCCAATGTTATAGATACAAGATACACTCGATACAACAATAACATCATCAAAGTTAATAAGTGCAGATGTTGCTTTATGGCGTAGTTCATCTATTTCATCATTGATTGAAGAATCTTTTTCAATATATGTATCTGAAGATGGTACGTAAGCTTCTGGTTGATAATAATCATAATAACTAACGAAGTATTCAACATGATTTTCAGGAAACAGTTCTTTTAACTCGGCATATAGTTGACCAGCAAGCGTTTTATTATGAGCAAGTACTAAAGTTGGTTTACCCGTTTTTTCAATGACATTAGCAATCGTAAAAGTTTTACCAGTTCCGGTTGCACCTAAAAGAACTTGATCTTTTTTTCCTTCATTAATACCACTTACTAAAGCCTCGATTGCTTTTGGTTGATCACCACTAGGTTTGTAATTTGAAACTAATTTAAACATAGATATCACCTCTTTTTCGTTATTGATTTTATCATTTAACAGATATAAATACAACTTTACAAGAAAACAACTTTAATTTACATACTTAGTATGATACTATATCTATAAATAGAAGTTTTATGATGATAAATATCGAGATTAAAAATATAGACTCTAAATATGTAGTATTAATTGATTTATTTGGTACTAACAAATTATGCAAAACATTTGACAATTTAAAGGAAGCTCAAAATTTTCAAGAAGAGTTTTATTTAAATATATCTCTTTTTTTAATGTATGGTGTTGATGACCAGAAAGCATTAGAAAAGTATGCTAAAAGTACTTATAATAATCAAGGAAATTATGAAGTATATAAAAAATCTCTTATTGGTAAGCTTTGGTCAAGAAATATTAAATGCAATAGTACGGATGTACTAGATATAAATAATGCACAATATCAAATAATAGATAATTTTTATGATATAGAACTTCATCGTAATAACATTAAATTTAGATATCTTCCCTTAGATAAAATACGCGATATCTTAAAAAAAATACTCTTACTTAAAGGAAAAAGACAAGGCGGTTTTAATTTAACTAACCTTTATTGGAATGCCGATATTTGTGCTAAATTATGTTATTATTTATTTCCTGAACTAAAAACAGATTATAAAGAACAGGAAGAAGCAATAAAAAAATATACTTCGTATTACTATGGTATATATAATAATTTACTGTATGGAAATCCTATTGATATTGAAAAAGTAGATAATAATTTTATTGATGACTTTTTTAAAATACTAGATTGTTTTCGAAGTACTCCCTATGATTTATATTTATATCGCGGGGCTGGAAATGATACAAAGTATCATCAAAAAGAGAATGAATTTCAATATAACCAATTTATTTCTACAAGTTTATCGATATCTAGTATTAAACCTTTCGCAGAATATAACGAACAATATCATATAAAAGTTCCTAAAGGTACCAAAGTAATATTTATAGGTCCGTCTCTTGATGGCGAAACAAGTATTGAAAATGAAGTTATATTACTACCTAGTGAATATACTATTAGTCAAGATAAAGAAAACTTAAAAATACTTAATTATAAAGGTCCGATTGATCCTACTTCTTTATTTCTTAATAACTTAATTAATAATAAAGAAGGTTATATAAGTATTATAGGTCTAGAAAGATATCAACAAATATATGATTACGTTTTTAAAAAAGCAATTGAATTTAAAAATAATGAACTTGATGAGCAAAAGCAAACTAATAATATAAAAGAAACATCACTTATCGAAGAGATATCTCTTTTCTTAAAATATTATGGTGTCCAAAATCAAAAAGAAGACTATAATCTAAGTCAATATCGATTATAGTCTTCTTTTATTTTACATCATTTAATTTTTCTAAGATTCTAACCATGGCATAAGTGTCAAGTTCACAGTATCTTAATAAGTTTTCTCTTAATTTTTCTAAATCTTCCCTACTTAATTCATTCATTCTAAAATAGGCATTCATAGCTTCTGAACCATTATGAACTTCATCAAGATTATGATAATCAAGTTTAGGATCATCAGGAAATAATGCTGGTAGCACATACTTAATGGAGTAAGAACCAGCCATTTTAGCATTATAGTAATCCATTTGATAAAAAGGAACCATTAAGTCTTTCATATGATCATGAATATTCATTAAATGGCTAGCTAAATCTGGATAAATATTAGCAAGTCTTTTGATAACACTTTTTTCAAAAGTCATATTATAAGCTAGTGAACATACATCTAATGGAATATCTTCACATAACTTTTCGGCAAGTGCTCTTCGAGGATCTATACCAGGTTCTGCTAAAAACTCTTTATGTTTTAACTCACCATTTTCAATATAATGTAATGAATATTGAAAAGGAATCTGTTCATAAGGATGACCATATTCATAGGAAGGTATTGCTTCTTGGAATGTTTCAAAATCTAAAAAATATAATGGATAAGATAATGTTTCTAAAAATTCTTTAATCTTCTTTTTATTAACTAAATCTGTATTTTTATCACGATATTCAAGTTCGGTTCTTACCTTATCGTCAATCTTACAACCTTCTAAATCTTTTAAAGTAACTACTCCCTCATTAAATAATTTAAATTTTGATGTTGTTCTTAACCTTTTAACTGAAAAGATATTGGGCTTTTCTAAGGAAGAAGTACAATAAGCGAAATATGGACATTCATAAGGACTAACACAGTTTTTAGATATTAATACATCTGGTTCTTTCTTACTAGACATTTCTTTTAAACTCTTAATGTTACTTGCAATTTCTTCTTGCTTATCAAAAGCAATTTTTGTTACATCTTCGATATTAAATAATTTCTTTAAATTTAATTTACCATGTCTTTCATAAGAGGAATTAATAAAAACAATACAAGCCTTTGTAACATGCAGGTTAAGTTTACTTAATACATATACTTGGTATGATATATCATCTAAATAAATATCTTTAATTTGGGTTGAACTTTTAACTTCATATACTTCATAATCATTACCCTTTTTAATTAGAATATCCACACTACAAAAACAATTATCATAACAAAAAGATGCTTCGGTTATTACAGCATTATTATTTTTATTAATAGCTGTTTGGGTATCATCAAGCATTTGTTTTAAATCATCACTATAAGCAACATCAATATTTTCACCAAATAGTTTTTTAGCAACTTCTCCTACTTTTTGACCATTTTCTAAAATCGAATCATTATTGATAGTTTCGCCAACTTCTGGTTTATTTTCATCTAGCCATAACATTTTAGGACATGTTATTCCACGACAATACTTTGATTTAGATAAATTCATATATACCTCTTATAATAATTATATCATTTTAATAAACAATAAAAAATCTAATTTCACATTAAAGCAAAATTAGATTCAAGATATTAAGATGCCCGGAAGGCCCAAGACCCCCGAACACGACTAGCTTCAGTCACCCTACGAATCACACCAGGCATGACCATGGTCATTAACATTACAGCCCTCGTCCGGAGAGCCACCGCCACAAAAGACAGAGCCAGCGATTTCCACCCCACAGTAGAGGCCGCCCCCATAGCAGTAAATGTTGTCGAAGCCAGCGTTGCAATTGCTTATATCAAGTGTTATTCCTGCATCGATAAAGGCTTGATATAGTGCTTGTTTGGCACTAGCTTTTTGCTCAATTGTAAACGAACATCCATCACATGCTGTATGTCCTTCAAGACCATATTGGGTATATGGTTGGGATAAACATATTTCATGTCCCTGAATTGTTGCACATGCATAGTACTTATTACTATCTTGTCCTATATATACGTTATGTCCTGTTGCTTGTCCACTAGTTTGTAGTGTTCCACCATAATTGGGATGTATACATGGATTATCATATGTATATGTACTTGTATCAAACCAATAACTTGTTAGGCCTGATGGGCTTGCTGTTCCTGCTACACATGAGACATTTGCTACTTTAAATCTTCCTGCATATGTTTTCCCTGATAATGTACTTTGATCGGCATTTACATTATAGAATTTACTGGTTAATGTCCATACTGCTGTACTTGTCGAAGAACCTGTTCCATCTATTTGCGCTCCACTTACTACCATTGCCGCATAATTTGTATATGTTAATGTCGATAAATCTGTTTCACTAGAAATACTATTCGTTCCTTCGGATACATGCGTATTTGAGGCTAGCGTTCCTTGGATCGTAAATTCATTACCTGTTACTCCACTTGTATGTGCTGTATACTTATCCGTTGAAGTCCATTCATAGATAATGTCATAAGTACACACCATACTATAATCAGTATTGGCTGTAAAATTAACGGTTAAAGTCGTTGAATTATTGGCTGCTACGGTTCCATTATTGGCTTGAACCATATTCGCTGCTGTTATATTTAATTGCATTCCTCCACCTAATGTATCAAACACCATATTATTCCTTTCGGTTACCGTATTGGCATTGGCTACGTTTGTTATATTCATATTACCCGTTGCGAAGTATGCATATGTTGCAAACGTAATAATGGTTAATAACATTACGATTGCTATACTCATTAAAATAATATTCTTTCTTTTCATATGTACTCCTATCATATATGTTTAGTATATCATATTTTTTTAACAAATTTGATATAAAAAAAAGGAAATTAGAAATTAATCTTGTATATATAAGGGTGAAAGGAGGTACATGACTAAATTTTATACTTCTAAGTATGATCGTGTTTTTCGTTCCATCTTTATTGATGATGATAACCATGAATTACTCGAAGGTCTTTTATCAACATGTTTAGGTACGCATATTAAAATTATTAAACTATTGAAAACCGAACTTAGTGTTAATTCCTCGAAAGAAAGAGTTAAAAGATTAGACTTACTCGTTAAAACTGTGGATGATATGATTAATCTTGAATTAAATACCAATTTTAATATTGCTACGAAAGTTAGAAATCTTAATTACTTCACTTCTTTTTATAGTTCGACTACTAATGTTGGTAGTAATTATGATTCTAAAACTGGTTATATTCATATTGATTTATTTTATGGTATGAGTCTTAATAAACCTTGCATTGATGAATTCTCTTTATATAGTAAAGAATCTAATGATTATTATGTAGATAACTTTAAGATTATTATTGTCAATATGGACAAGATTATGAAGTTTTGGTATGATGAAAACGAAAAGATGATTAAGCAGTACGACTTACTTATTATGCTAAATTTAGAACCTAATGATTTAAACAAACTAGAAAAGATTAGCAATAATAAGAAATTAGTCAAAAAATATAAGGATAAGGTGTGTAAATTGAATGAAGATTATGATTTCCTAGCTCCGATATCAGCCGAGCAAGATTACATTATGCTTATGAATACAGAGAAACAATTAGCCGTTGAAGAAGGATACGCCGAAGGAAAAGAAGAAGGCTATGTCGAAGGAAAAGAAAAAGGCTATAAGGACGGTATTGAACAAGGTATTGAACAAGGTATCGAACAAGGTATCGAACAAGGCATCGAACAAGGTATCGAAAAAGGTTCTATGCAAAGTAAAATCGAAATAATTAAAAATATGCAAAATAATCATTTATCTAAAGAGCAAATAATAAAATATCTTGGAATTAGTGAAGAAGAATATTATTTCTTAATAAAAGAGTAACATATCAATGTATGTTACTCTTTTTTATTTTTTTGCCTTAGCTATTTCTTCTTCCCATTTCCAGTTTTTAACTTCTGGCATATCTTCGCCATATTCATTTATATATTCTTTGTGTTCTACTAGTTTATCTTTACACCAACAAACAAGTCTTGAAGATATATTATTAAATCTTGGGATATATTTTAAAGCATCAATAACAATGTGATAACGATCTATTTCATTTTGAACCCGCATATCAAATGGTGTGGTAATTGTTCCTTCTTCATTGTAACCATGAACATGTAATTCTTTATTATGACGATTATATGTTAATTGATGAATCAAAGATGGATAACCATGGAAGTTAAAGATGATTGGTTTATCTTTCGTAAAGATAGCATCATAATCGGCATCACTTAATCCATGAGGATGCTTTGTATTAGATTCAAGACGCATTAAATCGACAACATTAACCATTCTGATTTTTATATCTGGAAAATTTTGTCTTAAGATTGTAATGGCCGCTAGTACTTCAAGAGTTGGAGTATCACCACACGATGCTAAGACAATATCAGGCTCTGAGTTTTCATCATTACTAGCAAAATTCCATATGCCTACTCCATTCGTACAATGTTTGATTGCTTCACTCATGGTAAGCCATTGCGGTCTTAAATGTTTGGAAGCAACAATTACATTTATATAATTTTTTGTTTTAATACAATGATCAAAACATGAAATTAAACAATTAGCATCAGCTGGTAAATACATTCTTACGACATCCGATTTTTTTGTAACTAAGTGATTTAAGAAACCTGGATCTTGATGCGTATAACCGTTATGGTCTTGTTGCCACACATGAGATGTTAAAACATAATTTAAGGAAGCAATATCTTCCCGCCATGATAAGGCATTTGTTACTTTTAACCATTTAGCATGTTGGCTCGTCATGGAATCAACGATTCTTATAAATGCTTCATAACTATGCATAAAGCCATGTCTTCCAGTTAATAAATAACCTTCGAGTGCTCCTTCACAAAAATGTTCCGAAAGATAAGAATCCATAATTCGGCCTTCACTAGCTAAGAACTCATCTTTTTTATTTAAGAAAGCGTTCCAACTACGATTCTCTTTTTCAAAAACGTGATTCAATCGATTAGATAATGCTTCATCTGGTCCAAACAAACGGAAATTGTGATTATCAGCGTTTAATTTAAAAATATCACGAATATAGGCTCCAAGTTCCATCATATCAGATGTTTCTACATCCCCAGGTTTATCAACTTTAACTGCATATTCTTTAAAATTTGGTAATCTTAATTCTTTTAAAAGCAAACCACCATTCGCATTAGGATTAGCACCCATTCGATGCTTTCCTTCTGGAATAATTTTGCGATATTCCTCTTTAAGTCTTCCTTTGTCATCAAATAATTCTTCAGGATGATAGCTTTTAAGCCAATCTTCTAATAATTTAAGATTTTCTTTTTTAGCACTAGTATCTACAGGAACTTGATGGGCTCTAAAGGTATTTTCGATTTTCTTGCCATCAACTTCCTTAGGTCCTGTCCAACCTTTTGGTGTTCTTAAGATAATCATTGGCCATTTAATATTAACCATATCTTGTTCTTTAGTATATTTTTTTATTAAGAAGATTTCGACAATTACTTTTTCTAAAGCTTGGGCCATTTTTTCATGCATCTCATCTGGTTCACTACCTTCGACAAAATATGGATGCCAGCCCATTCCTTTAAAATAATCTTCTAATTCTTCATGAGATATTCTAGCAAGAACAGTTGGATTAGCAATCTTATACCCATTTAAATGAAGGATTGGTAAAACGACTCCGTCATTCTTCGGACTTAAGAATTTATTTAAATGCCAAGATGTTGCCAAAGGACCTGTTTCGGCTTCTCCATCGCCAACTACGCAAGCAGCTATTAAAGATGGATTATCTAAAACGGCACCATAGGCATGAGAAAGACTATATCCTAGTTCACCACCCTCGTTAATCGAACCAGGTGTTTCTGGTGCCACATGAGATGATACTCCCCCTGGAAAACTGAATTGTTTAAATAGTTTTTTTAATCCTTCCTCATCTTCGGTAATACTTGGATAAATTTCACTATAACTACCCTCTAGATAGGTATTGGCTATCATGGCATTTCCACCATGACCTGGTCCAGAAAGATAAATCATATTTAAATTATATTTTTTGATAATCCGGTTTAAGTGAGCATAAATAAAATTTTGACCAGGAACGGTTCCCCAGTGACCAACTATTTTTTTCTTAATATCATTTTTGGATAATGGTCTTTTTAATAAAGGATTATCTAAAAGATACAACTGACATGCTGAAAGATAGTTGGTAGCTCGCCAATAACCATCAATACTTGCTAACATACTATCGCTTAATACTTTTTCCATATGCACACCCTCTTATTCTAATAAGATTATACCCTAAAAAACATCATCAATCAATGAAATTGCTACATAAAAAAACATACCTGTAAAAGATATGTTTAATTACGATTTCTTGTCACTAATATCAATCTGACAATTTGCATTGCACTAGTAATAACACCTGCGACATAAGTCATGGCTGCACTTCTAAGCATCGTGCTAACACCATTCGCTTCTTCATTGGTAGCAAGATGCATAGCATCAATTTGTTTTTTAGCTCGTGCAGAAGCATCTAATTCAACTGGTAAAGTAACAATTTGGAAAACTAATCCTAATGATGTTAAAGCAATTCCTAAATAGACTAAGTTAAGGGCTTGAAGAAATAAGCCAATTAAAATAATATAGTAAGAAATGGAAGTACCAATATTTACAATAGGAACAATCGCACTCCTGATTTTAAAGAATGTATATTGTTCTTTATCTTGAATAGCATGACCGCATTCATGAGCCGCAATTGCCATCGAAGAAATACTTGTACCTTCATAAACAGCCTTAGATAAACGAACAGTTTTTCTCGTTGGATCATAGTGATCAGTTAAAACACCATCAGTCGCTACAACATATACATCTTGAAGACCGTTCTTATCAAGAATTTGTCTAGCAACTTCTTGACCTGTCATCCCTTTTTTATTAGCTATTTTTAAATATTTATTATAACTTGATTTAACGCCGATGTCTGCAATTAAAGGTATGATTATAATTATACCTATGATTATAAAATCCATTATTATTTCACCTCATATATAGTACCATTCGGAGTATCTTTTAAAATGATACCTTGATTTGATAACTCTTCTCTTATTTGATCTGCTAACGCATAATCTTTATTCTTTTTAGCTTCACTACGTTTAGCTATCATTTGCTCAACATATTCTTCATCAATATCTTTTTTAGCAAATGGTTTAGTTAAGTCTAAAGCTAAAACTTCATCAAATTTATTTATTAATTCTAATTTAGTATGATTATTAACACTATCATCTTTTAATAATTCATAAAGAAGTGATAAAGCATTAGCCGTATTTAAATCATCACTGATGCATTCAATAAATCTATCATTATATTGATTAAATAAACTATTATCTAATGAACCTTCATCGTAAATACTCAATACTTTATTACGTAATTTCTTATACGTAGCCATTGATTGATCTAATGCTTCATAATTAAATAACAGTTGTTTACGATAATGAGAATTTAAGGTCATAAAACGAAATGCTAAAGGATCATATCCTTGTTCTTCGAGTAAAGAAACCGTTAAAATAGCCCCGTTTGATTTAGACATCTTTCCTGAATCATCTAAAAGATGTTCGTTATGAAACCAATAATTTACCCATTTGTGACCTAAATAGCTTTCACTTTGAGCAATTTCGTTGGTATGATGTGGAAAGATATTATCTACTCCACCACCATGAATATCTATGCTTTCTCCCAAATATTTGATAGAAATACCCGAACATTCAATATGCCAGCCAGGATAACCTCTTCCCCAAGGTGAATCCCATTGCAATTCTTGATGTTCGAATTTGGAAGTTGTAAACCATAATGCAAAATCAGCCTGATTTTTCTTAAAGGCATCTTCCTCGACACCTTCTCGAACGCCGACAACCATCTCATCAGCAATATGATTAGTTAGAGCATAATAATCATTTACTTTCGATACATCAAAGTAAACATTACCGCCTGATATATAAGCATAACCATCATCAAGTAACTTTGTAATCATCTTGATGTACATATCTATTTCACCAGTGGCTGGTTTAACAATATCTGGTCTTAAAAGGTTAAGTTTATCATAATCTTGGAAAAAGGCATCCGTATAAAACTTAGCAATTTCCATAGCACTTTTACCTTCTCGATGAACAGCTTTCATCATCTTGTCTTCGCCTGAATCTGAATCACTTGTTAAATGACCAACATCGGTAATATTCATAGCTCTGGTAACATCATATCCTAAATACTTTAAAGTTCTTTCTAAAATATCATGGCCAATATAATTACGCATATTACCAATATGAGCATAATGATAAACCGTTGGACCACAAGTGTACATCTTTACTTTACCTTCTTCGATAGGAACAAAGTCCTCGATACTATGTGATAAAGTATTATATATTTTCATAATATCCCTACTTTCTTAAATTATTTAATGTTTTTTCTTTTCCAAGTAAGAATATACAGGCATCTAATTCTGGTCCATGCATATGACCACTAGCCTTAATACGAAGTGGCATATATAGTAATTTGCCTTTAACATTTAAACTATTTTTAACATTATCAATAGCTTTTAGAATATTATCTGTGTTCCAATCCTCGATTAATTCAATTTCACTAATGAACTTTTCAATTACTAAAGGAACTATTTCATCACTAGCAAGTAGTTCCTTACATTCATCTGATAAATTATATTCATCAGTAAAGAAGTTTTTAACTTCATCATTAATTTGAATTCCATAACTGATATGACTTTTATAAGTTAATAACAATTTATCAACCCATTCTGCAGATTTATCAGATATATCGTATGTTAAATATGGTTTAATCCATTCTAAGTATTTATCATCTGGCATTTCTTTAATATAATGAGCATTAAACCATTCTAGTTTTTTAATATCATAACAACCTGGAGCGTTAGATATTCTTTTAATATCAAAATTTTCCTCAAGTTCTTTTAAAGTAAAGAATTCTCTATTTTCTTTCGGAGACCAACCAAGTAATGCTAAATAATTAATAATGGCTTCTGGTAAGAATCCACGATTCATTAAATCCATTAGATTATCATCTTTATTACGTTTACTAATCTTCGTTCCATCAGCTTTAATAACTAAAGGTTGATGTACATAAACAGGACTTTCCCAACCAAATGATTTATATAATAATAAATATTTAGGCGTACTAGAAAGATACTCATTACCACGATTAACATGCGTTATTTCCATTAAATGATCATCGATAACATTAGCAAAATTATAAGTCGGAAAACCATCACTCTTAAGCAAAATTTGATCTTCTAAAGTGGCATTTTCAATCTTTATTTCACCATATACGGTATCAACATAAGAAGTGATACCTTCTTTAGGCATTTTTTGACGAATAACATATTTTTCACCAGCGGCTACTCTTTTCTTAGCTTCCTCTAAAGGAATATGTGAACAATGTCCATCATACATAAAAGGTACTTTACGAGCATTAGCTATTTCTCTTAATTTTTCTAATCTTTCTTCATCACAAAAACAATAATATGCATCACCTTTTTCAACTAACATTTCCGCATATTTTTTATAGATATCTAATCTTTCACTTTGAAAATAAGGTCCGTAATTTCCCCCAACATTAGCACCTTCATCAGGTTTGAGGCCAACTAAATTTAAAGTTTGACAAATAAAATCAACCGCACCTTCAACTTTACGCTCCTGATCGGTATCCTCGATTCTTAAAATAAACTCTCCACCCATACTTTTGGCAGTTAAATATGCAAATAAGGCACTTCGTAAATTACCAACGTGCATATATCCTGTTGGGGATGGAGCAAATCTTGTTCTAACTTTCATTTCTTCCACCTCACATAACATTTTATCATTGTTTAACTAATAAGTAAAATACTCTCACAAAAAAAGATACAAAAATGTATCTTATTCTTCTTTAATACCTTAGATTAGTCTTATCGAGATCATTATATAAGTCTTCGAATTTGCCCTTTCGAGACACCGTTATGATAATGGCTAGCCCAAAAAGGAACATGATAACTGAAACAATTTGAGCCACTTTGAAACCACCAAGCATTAAAGAATCGGTACGCATACTTTCAATAAAGAAACGTAATGCTCCGTAATAGATTAAATATAAACCTGTTGGCTTACCTATTTTCATATATTTGAAACGACGAATAATAATGATAACCATAAATCCTATAAAACATAATAATGATTCGTAAAGGAAAGTTGGTTCATAATATATATCTCCAATTTTCATGCCATTAATAATAAACTGTGGAATATGAAGACTTTTTAAATGAGCAATTGTCGTTGCAGCACCATGTGCTTCACTATTAAAAAAGTTTCCCCATCTACCAATGGCTTGGCCAAGTAATAAAGCTGGAACGCAAAAATCCATAATACGAATGACTGGCATCTTATACTTTTTACAATATAGATATAATGTAATCAAACCCGCAATGATACCACCATGAATAGCTAAGCCGCCTTCCCAAATGCGAAACATTGATAAGAAATCATTTTGATAATAACTGAAATTAAAGATTACATAATATAGTCTAGCTCCCAAAATACCAAAAATAATAGTCCAAAAGCATAGATTAAATAAGAAATCTTTATCTACACCGAAGCGTCTACCTTCACTATGAACTAGTTTAAAACCTAAAAAAACCGCTACTAAAATTAATAATGTATACCATCTTAATGCAAAGCCTTTATATTCAAATATATATGGATTCATAATATCATCTCTTTAACATTATAACATCTTTTTAAGATACATGCCAGTATATGATTCTTTAACTTTAGCAACTTCTTCAGGAGTACCTTCGGCGATAATATTACCACCTAAGTTTCCTCCTTCAGGACCTAAATCAATAATATGATCTGCTACCTTAATAACATCTAAGTTATGTTCAATAACAATTACCGTATCACCATTATCGACTATACGGTTAAGAATAACAAGAAGTTTTTTAATATCATCAACATGGAGACCCGTTGTGGGTTCATCAAGAATAAAGACACTTTTCCCCGTGGCCTTTTTTTGTAATTCCTTAGCTAATTTTACTCTGCCAGCTTCACCTCCTGATAAAGTTGTGGCATTTTGACCAAGTTTAACATAAGATAACCCTACTTCATCCATTACTTTTAATTTATTATAAATTTTAGGGACATTTTCAAAAAACTTTAAAGCTTCACTAACACGCATTTCCAAAACTTCAGAGATATTTTTACCTTTATATTTAATTTCTAATGTTTCTCTATTATATCTTTGACCATGGCAAACATCACATGGAACATATACATCTGGTAAGAAATGCATCTCAATTTTCTTAACGCCATCACCAAAACAAGCTTCACATCTGCCACCTTTTACATTGAAAGAAAACTTACTTTTGTCATATCCTTTTAGTTTGGCTTCTTTCGTAGCCGTAAAAATATCGCGAATATCGTCAAAAACGCCAACATATGTGGCAGGATTACTACGAGGAGTTCGACCAATGGCATCTTGTGTAATCATGACTACTTTATCAACATTTTCCATTCCTTCGATACGTTCACACTTACCAGGTACAACTCTAGAATGATAAACAGACATCTGTAAATTCTTATATAATATTTCATTAATTAAAGTGGATTTTCCACTTCCTGAAACACCGGTTATAACATTTAATTTTCCTAATGGAATCTTAACATCAATATGATTAAGATTATTTTCACAAGCGCCATATATTTTTAAATACTTTTTATTACCCTTACGTCTTTTTTTAGGAATATCAATTTTTTCTTTACCGCATAGATAGCGCCCTGTAATACTATCACTATTTTTCATAACTTCTTCAGGGGTACCACAAGCCACTACTCTACCACCATTTTCACCAGCACCAGGACCAATATCCACAAGATAATCACTTTGTAACATGGTGTCGGTATCATGTTCAACAACAATTAAAGTATTTCCTAAGTCACGCATTTCTTTTAATGAATCAATTAATCTTTGATTATCTCTTTGATGTAAACCAATCGATGGTTCATCAAGAACATATAATACACCTGATAATTTACTACCAATTTGGGTAGCAAGTCTAATTCTTTGGGCCTCTCCACCTGACAAAGTAGCAGCCTCTCTATTCAAAGATAAATATGATAAACCAACATTTTTTAAGAACTCTAAACGTGAAATAATTTCTTTTAAAATTAGACTACTAATATTTTTTTCTTCATCACTTAATTTTAAATCTTCTAAAAAAGCCTTTAATTCATTAATATTAAGACATGTTAAATCATATATGTTTTTACCATTAATATAGATAGATAATATAGACTTTTGTAATCTTGTGCCATGACAAACATCACAAGTACTTTCAACCATATAATTAGATAACCATTCTCTAATCCATGAGGAACTAGTCTCAAGATATCTTCTTTCTAAAATATTAATAATACCTTCATAATAATCACTCACATAACGTACATTGCCATTTTTAGAAACGTATTTAAAATCTATTTTTTCCTTTGTTCCATAAAAAATGATATCTAATTTCTCACGAGGTATATCTTTGACAGGGATATCCATATCAATATTGTAATGTTCACATACTGTTCTAAGAGCTGTTGAATAAATGTTATTTTCGGCATTAATCGGTAAAAGTGCTCCTTTGTTTAATGATCTATCTTTATCAGGCATAACTAAATCTTCGCTAATACGAAGTTTGGTACCAATACCTTTACATTCTTCGCAAGCACCGTATGGTGAATTAAAAGAAAAGATGCGGGGTTCTAATTCAGGAATAGAATAATTACATTTAACACAAGCATATTTTTCACTCATTATTATTTCTTGATCATCAATAGCAATTAGGACTTTACCATCAGCTAAATGACAAGAAGCTTCAATATCCTCAAAAACACGACTTCTTTCCTCTGAAGATACAGTTAATTTATCAATAATAATATCAATATTATCTTTTTTATTTTTTTCTAAAGTAAATTCATCATCAATATTATAATATTCACCATTTACTCTTATCTTAGAATAGCCTGCTTTACGATATTCATCAATTTGGTCTTTATGAGTACCTTTTTCACCATGAACAACCGGAGCCATAATAATAATTTTTTTACCATCATTATCCATTATTTTATTAGTCATTTCTTCGATAGATTGACTTTTAATAGGAATATGATGATTAATACAATAAGGCACACCAATACGAGCAAATAATAATCTTAAATAGTCATATATTTCTGTAATCGTTCCTACGGTTGAACGAGGATTCTTATTCGTAGATTTTTGATCAATAGAAATAGATGGCGATAATCCTTCGATTGAATCGACATCTGGCTTATCAACATTACCAATAAATTGTCTAGCATAAGCAGAAAGACTTTCTACATATCTTCGTTGACCTTCAGCATAAATAGTATCAAAGGCTAAACTACTTTTACCGCTTCCTGAAACCCCGGTCATAACAATTAGCTTATTCTTTGGTAATTCAATATCAATGTTTTTTAGGTTATTTTCTCTTGCTCCCTTTATAATAATTTTATCCATCGTTATCCCTTCTTTTTCTTTGTTATTTTACCACAAAAGGCGAAAAAAAAACTATAATCTTTCCACTTTACTATGATATAATCTTTTTAAAGGTAAATATATGAATAAAATAAAAGAAATAATAAAAGATAAGTGGTTTTGGTTATCGAGTGTCATTTGTGTGCTTGTTCTTTGTTTTGCTTTTGCCACACAAAAAATCTATCCCTTTGGTAAGAATACTTTTAGCATGATTGACTTTGACTCGGGATATGTTCCTGTGTATTACAAATTGTGGGATTTACTTCATGGAAAAGGAAGCATTTTTGTTGATTGGAATTTAGGATCAGGACTGAATGTCTTTTCGAGTATTATTACAAATAGCCCTTTCTTTCCTTCATCATTGATTATTGGTCTTTTTAAAAGAAATTTTATACCATATGCAATGTCTTTTGTTATGATGCTTAAATTTGTTAAGGTAGCGTTATGTGCATATTTTATGTTTAATTACTTTTTTAAAAAATTAGATGGAAAAACGAAATGTTCTTTAACACTTTTGTATGCTTTTTCCGGCTGGACCCTTTTTAATCAGTCTAATTTACTATATCTAGATGTATTTGGAATATTTCCACTATTTGTTATTGCCTTTTATCGCCTTTTAAAGGATGGCAAATGGGGCTGGTATCTCATAATGTTAACTCTATGCCTACTTTCAAGTTATTACATGTCATATTTAATTTTATTCTTTATAATTGGAACTACTATTTTAAGTTTATTGTTATTAAATCTTAAAGACAAGAAAACGAAAGCTATTAAAGTATTTCTATTAACTTTATTATCCTTAGGGCTTTCATGTCCTTTAGTACTTCCTGCCGTGTATCAATCACTAACATCAGCTAGAATGACCGGAGGTATAACTAATAATTATGATCAATTTGTATTCTTCTTAAAAGTTCTTCACATATATCCTCTAGCGTTATGCATGATTGTCTTTTTTAAGCAAATTAAAGTTAAAAAAGACAAAATTTATAATCGATTCTTTATTCTATTAGTAATCTACTTATTATTGGGTATTGTAATAGAAAAAATAAATCTTTTGTGGCACGTTGGTTCATATCAAGGATTTCCATTTAGATATGCTTTTATTCCTTCACTAATTCTTTTATTAATAACTGGTTTTTATCTTAACAATAATTATGAGTATAATGAAAATAAAACTTCTAAAACAAATACATTAACCATTGTTCTTTATATAATTTTTATTATCAGTGCCATGCTCTATCGAAAAGATATATTATCAATAGTTTATGTTTATAGTCTTCAAGAATATAGCCAATTCGTTGCTATGACTTCTTTGTTAATAATAAGCCTAGCGGTCAGTTATTTCTTATTTAAGACAAATAAAAAGTTTTTTGCAATTTTTATATTAATTTGGACTTGCACATCTAGTTTAACCTATGAATCATTATTCATGCGCAGTTATCCTTCAAAGTCCTTGCATGTTCAAGAATTGAAAGACAATTTAAATCTAACAGATAAAAACTATAACTATGTTGATTCTGATGCTAATTTAAATATCAACTTTCCATACATCGTGGAAGTTCCTTCATATCAAAATAGAATTCATATCTTAAATAATGACGCATTTGTCATGCTAAAGAACTTTGATCTTATTACTAAAAACACTTTGATTTATAATTCAGGTGGTAATTTAATAATTGATTTACTTTTACAAAATAAATACTTTTTATCTTACAAGCACCTTAATCCTGAGTTATACACATTAAAAAATAGTTATCAACAAACTAATCTTTATGAAGCCAATTATAATTTAAATGTAATATTATATGATGGAAATAGTTACAATGATAAAAATGATGTTATCACAAATACAAATAATATTGCCAAAGCGGTATTTAATTCCGAGCAAGATATTATGCACAATGTTGAAATACATGACAACGAATTTACTGCTCTTCCTAACCGTTTATACTATATAGATTGCGACCTTGACATTGAAAATGATACAATTAAATTTGGTTTAAATACTACTAGTAATGTCGTTTATTTTTATGGTACTTATAGCAAGTGTAAGGTAATCTTTTATGTCGAAGAAGAAAAAGTTATTGATTTATCTCAATCATCATTTAATAATGTAAGTTTAGGCTACATTGATATCAACGACTTTATTGCCCTATATAATACTATAGATAATCCCCAAACAATAATAACTACCAGTAGCAATACTATATCTTATGATTTTACTAATACAAATCATTCTCACTTGCTAATACCTAAGTTCTATGATGATGGTTTTAAAGCATATGTCAATGGGAAAGAAGTACCAATTGAAAAGAATATATATGATCTAATGTCTATAAAAATTGATCAAGGTCATAATACTGTTAAGTTAGTATTTATTCCCAAAATGCTAAAGGAAGGACTTACTACTTGTATTGCTTGCATCATTGCCCTATTAGTTAGTTTACTATTAAATAAATATCTACACTTACTTGAAAGAAAAATAATTGTATATCCACTATTTGGCATTGTCTTATTAATTGGTGCGTTCTTTATTATCAAAGTATATATTCTTTCTTGGCTATTGTAAAAACAAATAACAAAAAAAAAAACTCGCTTTAAAGCGAGTTTTTATTATTCATCATAATTCTGAAGTGCAATTACTTTTGAAGTACAATAGTCACTCTTTGGATTAGTCATACATCTTTTACATACATCATAATCTGGTCGAAGTTCATTAAAACCATCAACAACTCCAAATAAAGCTGTCACAATTGAAGGTATAAAGAAGATAACTACAGCTGTAATAATACTTTTCAATAAAGTTGAATAACCCTTTTTATTCTCTTTTTCATCATTGGAAATAACTGCCTTTCCAAGTGTTAATATTCCTGTAACAATAAGAGAGATTGGGATGACAATTTTAAAAATCATAAACAAATAACCTACAAGTTGCCATAAGCCTGCAGTTTGAGAACAAAAACCAGCTTCTGTACCAAATAGTTCCATATAATCATCTCCGTTTGCAAGATAACATTATACCACAACAAAAAAAAAATAACTAGTATTAATAGTTATTTTTGGCTATTCGTAACAGCATTCTTACATGTTTGCTTGTTTGGACCAGTTATACACTTAACACAAACTTCATAATCCTCTTTAACATCACTAAAACTACCAATTGCACTAAATAATGCGGATACAATGCTAGGTACAAAGAAGATTACAACAGCAGCAATAAATTTTTTAATCATAGAGTTAATAGCTGTTTTAATATCTTTTTCATCATTTGAAATAACAGCTTTGCCTAAAGCAACAATACCAAGAATAATTAAAATAACAGGTATTACAATTTTAAAAATCATTACTCCATAGCCAGCAAATTGCCATATTCCTGAAGTTTGATAACAAAAACCATTTGCATTTCCAACATTTCCCATAATAACACTCCTTTTTCTACAATTAGTTTATATAATAATTCATTATTTGTCAAGTGATTGAACGTATTTTTAATGAAACAAACTAAAGCCTTTTTTATTGTCATCATTGAATCTTGTAAAGCCAAGATCTAGCAATAAGGACTTTATTTCCTTTATATCATCATCTTTATCATCAACGTTCGGTAAGTTATAAAATACCTTACTTCGCGATTCTTTTTCAAAATCATATACATCATTTTGGGATAAGACACTTCGATTTAAGACAATCTTTTTCCCTTTTAAAGTATCAAATATACGATTATCCTCCCGAACAAGTCTATTTAACTGAACTAAGCCGGGTTCAATTAGATAAATCATATCTGTACAAAATTGTTCTACATCATTCTCACCAATATCTACTAATAATACTTCCATATCATTATTACGATTTAAATAATTTTGAATTTCAAAACTATTAACAGAGTCTAATGTGTCATCATTAAAAAACATAAAATCATGTTTTTCTATTTCAACTGCCTTTACTTTATATAATGCTTCCAGATGTCGTTTTAACAAGTAAGTTAACGTTGTGGCACCTGCATGTGGCGTAACATTTTTAACTCCTAATATTCTTTGACCTATAAAGTCATTATTATCCACTCTTCCATCATTAAGCTTATTATCTTCTGGATTAAGATTTAATTGATGAAAACTCGCGACATCTTTATACGTATTTGGATTATCCATTAAAAAAGTAATGGCATCAACATTTTTAGTAAAATTATAAATTCCCATCGAAACAAGTTGGGACAAATACACAGCTGAATTAACTTTTGGTGAGTCATCAAGTAATAATATTACTTTATTCATATCAAGCGCTACAGATAATTTTTGAATAGTATTAACGTCTTCATAATTATCAAGAGCCGTAATATCTAAAATCATTTTATTAAAGAAAAAATTTTTAAATTGAACAGCTAAATCATCAACTGTAAAAACTCCATTGATATTCTTTATAACATCAATGTTAAGATTGGATAATAATGTTTGATATTTATTTGAAACAATTACATTCATGTTATTATTAACCCTTTCTATTTATATAATGGTTTGGTTTCTCCCATAACTCTAAAGTTGAACAAGCCACGAACAACTGGTAAATCAAGATGATAAAATACTACTACTTTATAATAAAAAACATTGATTGTCCCATTTGTATTTTTACCAGGATAACGAAGAATACAAAAAGCCGAATCGTCGTTGCCCATAGTCTTAGTTCCGTTACGTTCATAACCAACTACCGTATAATTGTCTCCAGCAGTCGGTTTGGGACATTGACCTTCTTGACGATATGAAACCTCTTGAAGCGAATCAACAATTTCTTGTAAAGCATCATCTGTAGAGCCACCAATAATCTCAGCATTCATATCAAAACCGCCATGTTTTTCAATAACATTAACTAATTTATCTTTAACAGCAAAAGAATTGGCTCGATTGATTGCTAGGGCCATAATTCCCGAAAAGAGAATAACCAATGTTACAACTATAATAAAAAGTTGAGTACTTCCAATACTTTCTTTCATACACTACCCCTTATATCTACATTTAAATGTTCTACCATCTAAAATACAATTTACATATCCATCTTTGTCGGTATCTGCACCTTCGCAAACTGCTTTATCACAAGAAGTTTGTTGTTTAAAATTGTTATCAATAATTGGCCATATCGTAAAGTAAAAAAAGGCGACTAGAATAGCCACGCTTACTGTTACAACCAATAAATTTGCTAATTCCCCTGTCGCCTCTTTCATATTTTATCCTTTCCTATATCAAATAAAATGCTTAATCAGTTATACCATGATTTGGATTGTTACATGTTACTGTTGCTGCTGATCCACTTTCGTTAATGTATTCACATACACAAGTAGCTGTGGCACAATCAACAGGACAAGTTGCATCAGCGCAATGCATTCTTGAGTTCAAACTTGTTCTCAAATATGGTAACAATACAACTGTAAAGATTGTAAGTACTGCTGCAATTGCAACAACTGCAATCATTGTTGTAGATAATTCACCTGTAGCTTCTTTCATTTATTTATCTCCTCCTTATATTATTGATTTCATTATAACAAATTTTTTTTTTATAATCAATAGATTATAGGTCAATCATTTGTAAAACAGCAAGAATTAATAGTATCATGACACCAATACCTGTAGACACAAGCATTTTCATAGTCATACCTTGCATTTTTTCCAAACGATTTTTATATTTAGTCTCACGAGCTTTTTGTTGAAGATTGGAAATCGTTCTTGAAAAAGCTAATAATTGTTCTTGTTTTCGATCTTGACGGCCAATACTTAAACGATATAATAATCTCATCATTCGCATACTATCACGAACTGGATACAGTTTGGCAAATTCCATGTATGGCTTAATGGTATCATCACCGGAATTAATTGCATTAATTAAATCTTGTAATCCATCTTTAAATATGCCAGGTGCATCAGCCATTGATTTACCTATTGCTACTGGAACTGTATAGTGTTGAATTAAAATTTCAATACTTTTTAAGTAGTGCGGTAGCATGGCATCAATTTCATTAATATGCTTTTTATAGTAGCCTTTGATATCAATGTAACTAAATTTGAATACTCCAAATCCACCCGCAATAGCTACAACTATTGTTAAGGCAGATAAATTGGCAATAAAAGCGAACACTAACATAATAATTGTTATTACGCCATTTCGTACCCGCTTGTTAAAAAGAATATCGGGATTTACCATATTACCATATTTTGCTTTAACGTAGAAATCCCAATCCTCTTCTTTTAATTTTCTAAATACTGCTTCGTTATCGGATATCAATTGATTAAATGATATCTGTCCTGTTGAAAACATGATGACAAAAATGATAACGGCAATAATTGCTATTTCTATATACATACTATTCTACCCCCACATCACCGTTATAATACTTTTCTCCTTTTAAAAGAAAGAAAGCATTTATAAGGATTATTAAGTGTAACAGTATCTGTACATACCACATTTCAATTAATTCTAGGTACGTATCAATTGTTAACATGTACTGTAATGCTAGAATTAAGAAAAACAATGCAAAACCAAATGCTAAGAACCGCGTATGGAAATCACGACGATCCATTTGGTCACGATATACGCCCTCAACTAGGGCATCGATATCCATTGACATGTTTTCAAGAGATTGTCCAGCATCTCTGGCACCTTCTTTTGTAATTTGGTAGAAAAGTTGATGCATATTTTTAACCATATAATATGGATATTTATTATTAAAATACTCTATCGATTCATCTATTGTACCATTTTGATATGACATATCAATCATCTTAGCAATATCCGATAATACGGGATCATCTATAATTCCTGAATCACGAACACCTTCAAGGGATTTAACAAAACTTTGTGTCGTGTTAAATTCCATAATGACATTGGTACAATAAGTTTGAATTTGTTCAAAAATAAATTCTGAATACACTCTTTGACATCTTAAATATGCTAAGTAAGGTACAAAAGTAACAGCAGCTAGGCCATATAAAACAGCCCAAATAATACTATAGAAATACAAATAACCAATTACGCCAGAAAAACCGGCAAATAAGATAACTTGTGACATGTATTGTCTTGCTGAATATTCTTGTCCTAACTCTTTTGCTTTTTCCCTAACAGTCTTAAAAGAATATGGTGCATATTTATCATATGTATTCGTAACATTATGAACAAAAAATTTATAAACATTTTCACCGGGATTTTGCCGATATAATACAATGAAAACCCCTATTACTAGTAATATTATTAGTTCCATATTCTTCCCTTTCTATAGTGAATCAATACTAACTTCACTATTTGTCTTATTCCCTTCAGGTGTATCTTCCTCAACAAAATAATCTGCTTTAAGAATTTTACCTTGGGCACCAAAGTAATCTCTTAAATACTTGGTTGGATTTTTAAACGATACCGTACCGTCCAACCCTTTTTGATAGATAATATTTGATCGAGCAACATTTTGATCATCAACATAGAATTCACACACTTCTACTATTTCTCTTTGAAATCTTTGAAGTTCCGCGCTCATATACCCTTTAACATGAACACCAATTTGCACATATCTGTGAATTGATTTTAAAAACTGGTCAATATCTTGACTACCCTCCAATAAGGAGTAAAGACGCATTGGTATATTTTGAGCTTTATCGGAGTGAATTGTTGATATAATGTTGTGTCCTGAAGAAATTGAATTTCGAACGGCTGTAACTGCTTCAGCAGAACGAACCTCGGATAGTAGTATCCACTTTGGATTTTGCCGCATACAAGTTACCAATACATCTGAATAAGAAGCAATGTTATTTGTTTTCATAGCAACAATATCACGGTGTGGAAATATACGATCTAAGTGAAGTTCTAGTGTATCCTCAATCGTTATGATTTTTTCATTATTCTCTGTATTTGAAGCTAAATACTTAACAAGTTCGGTTTTACCTGAACCAGTTTCTCCACTAACAATGATATTGCAGTGAGCTTTAACACAGGCTATTAAAAAATCATGTAAATTTTCAGTAACATATTTTTCATCTAATAATTTAGCTTTATTTAATCTTATTTTAGCAGGAGTTTTTCTCAAAACGCAAGCGATACCATTCGTAGCAATTGACTCATGAACAAAGTTCAAACGTAGTTCTGCTCCCTCGGCGTCGAGGAATGGGTGCGCCATATTAAATGTTACACCCATTACGTTAGAACATTGAAATGCTAATTTTTCCATTAAAGCATTATTAATTGCGGGTCTTTCAACACTATATATACCTTTATCCAATGTTTTTAGCCATATTTGACCGCCATTGGAATAAGATACGTCGGTTACATTATCATCATTTAAGAATTCAGATAATGGTCCAAAATCTAATTGTGAAAATATAGCATCTTTCACGCTGAGTCACTCCTTATTATTTTTTTATTTCTTTTGATTTTTACTCTTCTGGTATTTCAGCAGACTTAGCAAGAATAAAGTTCTTCAAGTATTCATATGTCTTAATTTCACCAGGTAATTTTGAGTAATTCTTGTTTCTTGGTACCGGAACAATTGTAATATTATTAATGAAAGTTGCCTTTGACAATAATTCGTACATATCATCAGGTACAGCGAACAATAATTCTGCAGGTGTACGAGGTGGTTGAGAATCAAATACTGGTCTACCAGTTCCATCTCTAACATCTAATACTGTAATTTTTTCAACGAATTTACCAAATAGAATTTTATTATTATCATCTACTGCTTTTAAATATAAGTCGATAATATCACCAGGATAGATTGAGTTTCCATAAGTGGTATGAATATCTACCTTTATTCCTGAAATAGTATGTCCGTCAGGAATATTATCAAAAATAGTATTTGGTAGTTCTTCCTTTTTTACAACTTGGCTTTTATAAAATAATCCGCCAACGGGAATTGATGTTCCCGTTGTAACATATTTACCAACAATTTGGTTTTTATCTCTGATAATATCAACTTTGCTTAGAAATTTACTATTAACCTCAATCCAGCCAATATCCTCTTCCTTTATTTGTTCTGTAGCACCAATAGCATTTAGAGCATATGGTACCTTAGTTGGAGATATTGCTGTACCAACACGGTAATTATAGAATCCCCATAATACCAAAACACCAGCAATAACACCTAAAATAGTAACCGTATTTTTATTCGCTACAAATCTTTTAAACGTATTAATTAAACTTCCCATTTTATCCTCCTTCTTTAATAGCATCTACCATTATCTAGTAAGTCTTTAAACATTGCATATTCGCCTTCGATTACTTGTGTATTATCTGTTATATCATAGGCAACACAATATTCCTTCGAAGCATCGAAACGTCTTACTGATACGCCTTCACTTGTTGGAATACCACATCTGTAGACCTTGAATTGATATTCGGTTCCTAAAATATAAGTTACACAAACTCGAGAACCAAACTCCGCTAATTTAGCTCCATCATCTGATATTAAACTATTGTAATCAGTATAACTACCTGACACAACTTTACTTGATGTTACTGTTGACTTAGAGACAACATCTACCGTTGAAGCTTCTAAAATAGCATCAATCTTGTTAACTATATCAAATGAGTCAGAATTACCAAATACACTAAATGAATTAGAACTACTTGATACTTTAACACCAACCTTTGGTGGTGCTTCATATATTTCTGTAAACTCGATATCGTATACTGTAGATAGAGACGCTTCTTCAGCAAACCTTCTGATAAATGATTCATAGAACTTTTCTTTATTTATCTTAGGCTCACCGTATTCACGGTAATAACCTATATCTACAGCATCTTCCATCGCAGCCTCAGTTATTTCCTTTACGAGATAAAAATCTTGGGTGTTAGTTGAGGTGAAATTTTGAATTAATAACAGAACAACTATAATAAATATTCCTAATACTATTAACCAGTATCCCCAATAAGCTTCCTTCATTATTTCACCTCCATATTATTTCCATGATGGTCCAATGTCTGGAACACCATCATTGTTAACATCCAATGCGTTGTAAATATAAATTGTCCAGTAATCATTTGTAACTATTTCTGTTTCTTGGTGTGGTAGTCTAGATGATAAACTGTAATAGTTAAATGCTGCACTTGTTCGAGCACTATTTCTTCTTGCAACTACCTCACTATCAACGGCTCCCCAACCAATTAATTCATCAATGAATGAACTATAACAGAAAATATTTTGCATTACACATTGATTGTTTTTCCATGTGTATCCAGCACTCTCGCAAGAAGTTAAATTACCATATTTTCCAACTATTTCGTAATCATAGCACTCAAGTGTTTCGTTATTATAACTACCTCTATTATTTGATGATTGCTCACGATTATATTCTCGAACTCTTCTTGCAACTGCAGGTGTTAATGTAACTTTGAAATCATAACTTTCAACGTCACGTAATTCCGTAGGTGTTAATCCTTCAACATTGGCTATATTAGCCCTTGCTTCAATCTCTGAAATTGTATTAGCTGCTTTACGTGCTACAAGTACATTAGCAGCATTATTAACATCCCAGTTGTAACCCATTTGTCGATCATTGATATTAACTCTTGCTGGGGTTATTGCATTGAAATTAAGCATAAATTGAACCTTAGTTTCTGTTTCTGATTCTGGTTCAAAGTTAATTATACAGTTAATACAGAATACCGTACAATTTGGACACTTACAATTATAGTTATATTCACAGATTGAACCGTCAGCATTCAAACCACTTGGATTACCACAAACTAAATTTAGTACTTCTTCACTAGATGAATATAAATCACATGAATCAGGATCATAGTTTTGACCATCACATGCATAGTAAGCTTCTGCTTCTTTTACACAATATTTTGGTCCGCCAGAACCAGGTCCTGGACAAACACGAGCTTTACATTCATTTACGGTTTCAAGTGGCATACATTCAACCGTTAAATCATGAACATTTCCTGAATTATCCGTACATGTATTTTCAGATACGACATATGTACATGCATATGCATTATTATCTAAAGAATCTCCGTTGCTGGTTGTTGTTGGAGCCCCTTCTTCTTCATGGACTTTTTGAACAACAGCCGATCCACTTGTACCGTATATTCTTCCAAGTTTATAGCCTTCAGAGAAGAACTTTCCAATCTTATCTATTGATAGAATATAGAAATATGTTCCTTGTGGTGTATTAATACTAACTGGTAACCCTTTTACTTGATCGTAATTATGATCAGGTGCTGTTTCATCCAATCCATAGATTTCAACTGCTCCATCAGTATGGTGTGAATAGAATACTCTAGCAGTATCATAATCACCAGAAGCAACGGCAACTTTGTGAACGTAAGATAAATTAGTTATTTGATAAGGCTTTTCACCGCATGATACATTACCTAAGTCATCCTCTTCACAACTAAAGTACCATTCTACAGTGTATGTTACTGTATCTAATGGATTACTACATTTATAAGTCTTAGTATCTAAATCGCCATCTTTACAATATTCTGTAACGTTAGCTTCATCACCATTTAATAATTCAACAGTGGTAGTTTCCACACAGTTTGTGCTTCCGGCACGACATTTTTCAGCTTGTACTTCTTCAGTAACAACTTGCATTACATCACAACTAGTACCACCGTTACAAGATTTACTTCTTACTTCGTCAATCCATTTTGGAACACTAATATTATCAGGCTCTGGTTCATTATAACTATATTTTACTTCTGGTTCAAAGTCTAAAATCATGTCCCAGAAATGGTTAGATTCATCATAAGAGTCAGAATATATTTCATGGCTATTATGGTCACCCATACATCCATTATATTGGTCAATTTTTATTTTTAATTCTCTAACCGCAGCTTTTAATTCATCATATGCATTAGTTGCCCTAGTTTCGTATGCTGCTTTGTAATTATTTTCATAATCTTCCTCTGCAGTCACAATATCACATGAATATGTCTCATTTTCGCATAAATGCCATGAATTATAACTACAACTTCCCCAATTGTTAGATCTAACATAACCGAATGTTGTAGCATCATCTGGTCTAGTCGTTGTAGAAACATTTCCATCATCATCGACTGTGTAATAATCACCTTTTAGATTAATCCTATAAATATCTACCGATTCTGGATTATCGTAGTAGTAATTCATACCACATTCGTAATCAGTTATATATGGATATGGATCATAAAGTGGATATTCTCTACATGTCGTTGCATAGCAGTAATCTGTTCTTACATATTCCCAAACTGTGTTGTCATACATATTAACATTAGATAACTCTCTATTCTTAAGCCATTTGTTATATGCCTCAACAATTTTCTTTTGAGCTTCAACCATATCTTGGTCAAATTTTTCTTTATTAACTTTTGATGAGTAACAATCTTGTTGACCTTTGATACTCATATTAACTTTAAAATATCTTCCGTTATCAACATATTGCTTATATGGAAGAGTAAATTCATAGTCTTCCTTACAATAAACTGCACAATATGGGTTGTCACCTACAAGTGATGAATATTCTGAATCAATCAATTGAATAGGATTGTCAGCGTAATCTTTTTCTGGATCTATAACACATCTAAGAATTTGTAATTCATCATCTTTTACGCCTTCTTTATATGAATACTTAACTGTATTACTAGCAACATCAATTTCAGCATCATCAGAACAAATTGCCGGAACATCAGTATCTGGTTCACATGGTTCATCTCTAGGACCATCAATAGCATCTTTTAATGATACGCTAACTGAGGTTTCTAAAGATCCTTTAACTTCATAAACAGCAAATCTTTGCGTACTATTAACATTATTATAGGCAGCCTCTAAAATCGCACCACTTAATACTTTAGTCCCCGGCGTTATAGCGGCATCTGGAACTTTATAGGTAATGTTAACTACAGCATTTGATGTTTTAGTTCCATCAGCGGCGGTTACAAACCTAGCGTCAACTTCGTATGCTGCATAAACCGTTTTACTTGTATCAATTGCCCCAACAAGCTGTGTTGGTGAAAAATCATAATCTTCCCAATTACTTGAGAAAGTATCAGCAAAGCCTAATTTTACAACATTAGTGCTGTTACAATCGCTACCAGAACAGCTTGCTGTAACATGATTAAGTAAATCAAATGCTGGGAAGTTCTTAACTGTAAAGGCAATTACGACAACTTTTTTATCACCTTCGCCGTTAATGACCGCAGATTCAACAGCACCTAATTCGGTTAATTTGATGTCACCATTTTTATAATCTATCGCTGCTTGTAATGCCTCGCCAACCAATGTTAGTGCTGGAGTAATATCTCCTTCATTTGCGTAGTATATGTCAGGCGAACTAATACCATATTGGGAAAGAATATATGACGCACCATGGCCAGTTAATTGTGTATACTTAGATTCTAAACCATTTTCAGTAATATATTTATATGCTGTAGTAGCGTAACTTTTGACAATATTAACATATTTGTTATATGAAGCATCATTTATGAAATATGCCCGTTGAGGCATTCTTCCCCAACCTAATACCGCATCAGCATAAAGACGCATTGCGTGAGTCTTAATACCGTAATCAGTAGCGGTATGGCTATTAGCGCCACCACTACTTAAAATGTGTAAAATACCATAATCTTGAGGTTTAATTGACTTATTTGAATCACTAACTAAAAGTCTTTTTACCCTATAAGACGTTGGTGTTGAGAAACCCGGGTCAATACAAAAGGCTGCTAACGACCCACCAACCTTGTTGATGAAGTATCTATTGGTTGTATATGTGTCACCCGTATTAAATGTAATGTTGTTTACATAGTCACCTGAATCAGTTAGAGTATAAATTTCTCCGACCTCAAAAGCACGAACGTTTGTGATAAATAATAAACTAACAAAAAGTGCAATTAATATTTTTTTACTTATTCTTCTCATAATGATTCTTTCCTTTTCTTAACAATCACAACTGTAGCAACCCCGCCAACAATTAATAATGTTGTTATAATTAATAAAGGTTTATGATCATCTATGAAATCGTATATTTTTTCCAGAAAACCACGATGTTCATTGTTTGATGCACCACCATTTTTTTGTTTTTCATACGATAGTACTTGTGATTGAAATTGTTCAAAACTAACTTCTTCCGTAGTTATGTACTTTTGGCATAGATAATATTCTGGATTATTGTCACACAACAAGTAATCATAGTATGGATTTACTTTTGGTGTTGTAAAATAAATCACACGATAATTCTCACCAGAACAATTTGTTTTGGCAGATGAATATACTTTAAAAGTAAAATTGGTAATTGATTCTGCCTTATCATAGTCAAACGTTATAACGCCATCTTTAACATCACTATAATAATAGGTAGCACGGTCTCTTGTTACATTATTGCTTACATCAATATAAAAATTTTCACTCATATTTAATATTGTAATAGTGAAATAATTGTAGGTTGCAACGCAGTCTTCGCCACCACCTTCGCATGTATAAGTGCTTCGTTCAAGTTCGCCTACTTTTCCTTCATATTTTACTTTTATTTTTGCTGCTTCACTATTTAAATCAGCTTGTTCTTTATATGAACAGGCACTAGCAGCATTGGCATCACGATATGCGAATAATAAAAGTAATAGGATTAACAATTTCAAGTTTCTTTTCATATAATCATACCTTCTCTACTATTAAAAATGATATCATACCGCAAGACTTTTTTCAATAAAAAAGCAACTATACGTAAAAAAAATATTTATATGAAATATTTTTTTAAATACTATGCAAAAATTTGATACAATTTTAATAGAAAGGACAACAAATAATGAAAAAATTTTTACTTATCATCCTTCTTTTATTGATTGCATTTTTTGGTTACTCTTTTGGTATTGCCCCCAAAATAATTACCATTAACGAATACTCCTTATCAAGTGAATTAATTCCAAGAGGCTTTGATGGAAGCAAGATAATTCATTTTTCTGATTTAAAATATGCCAATGATAGTCCTAAAATACTGGACAAATTAGTTGATATTATTAATGAACAAAATCCAGATCTAGTCTTTTTTACTGGTGATTTAATTGATGGAAAACTAACGACTAAAAATAAAACAGCATTATTAAATTCCTTAAAAAAAATACAAAGCAAATTAGGAAAATTTGCTATTTTAGGTGACAAAGATAATCAAACAAGTCAGGAAATACTTGAGACTACTGGATTTATGATTTTAAACGAAGAAATAAAAATATTTAATAATGATGTTACGCCAATTATCATATCAAATTATTGTAGTTATGAAGAACCGCCAGAAACCTATACCATTTGCTTAATTCATAAACCTGATGATATTGACAAGATGACTAACTATATCTCTTCCTTAGTACTGGCTGGTCATGGACTTGGAGGTCAAATTCAACTACCATTTTGGGGTGCTTTAATCAAAGAATCTGGTGCCAAAAAATATTCTAATCGCTATTATGAAATTGGTGATACCCAATTGTTTGTATCTAATGGTATTGGTAATGGTTCACTTAATGTACGTATTTTTAATGAACCATCAATCAACCTTTATCGATTAAATAATGATTAAAAAAAGGAATGATTTCAATAGTCATTCCTTTTTTATAAATACTCAACAATATTAATGTTTTTTTCTAATTTGGCAATTAAATCATCACGATCATATTTCTCAAATATTTCTTTAAAATTACTGTTATCAAGTAAAAACATATCATAATATCTAATGAATATCTCTTGATAATTTTTTACTCCTAAGTCACGAAGATAACCAATATTTTCTGATACCAGTTTTTCTTGTTTCTCAAGTAAAGATAGTATTTTATCGGGAGTATTATCAAGAATTTCTGCAATTACATCAGGGCTAAAATTTAATTCTTCTAAATACTTCATGCTGCCCTCCCTAATTCAACATTCATGTTGTTAGCAAATTGCATTTCTTCATCAATATACTTTTTAATTTGGACTTTTTCTTCTTCGGAAATATTTTTACCAAAAGTAATAGCCGCAAATATAATACTCGCATCAAGATTATCTTGATCAGTTGGTAGTAAATCACTTGTAACTAACTTTATGATATTGTCAGTTATTATGTCATTTAATTCATCAACACCATATACGGAGTATAGAATTCGACGAGTGCTATCAGTTAAACGCTCGAATCTATCAAATGTTTCATCATTTAATGCTTGAACTTGTGGACTTTGAAGTATTTGTTCAAATACATTAACCTTAGAATTCTTTGATGCACTCTCAACTTTCTTAGCAGATTCTGCTTTTGGCTCATCAATCTTAGGAGGTTCCACATTAATGGTTTCTATCTTAGGTTCTTCAACTTTTGGAGGTTCTACCTTTGCTTTCTTTTTTTCTTTACCACTAATTTCCTTTAGATTTTTTTTAGCCATTTCAATGCCACCATATTTGCCAGTAAATCTGCGAATACTGAAAGGTACTTTGGAGTATTTACCCTCAGGCGTTTTATATGGTTCTGACATTCCTTTCATAGCTAGTAGATTACTGATTGCTGATTTGGAATTCATTCTTATAAGTCTTTCACGATAAGCATCTAATTCATGAGCAATGTTCTCCATATCATTGATACGTTCATTAATTACATCATAGCCACTTGCTAAAACGCAAAAATCGGCAGGTTCAACCAGAATCTTACCGTTACGAGGAACAATTATTTTTTTTGTAAGCAATAATCTTAAAATCTTCTCTAATTCTTCAATGCTAATAAGATTCAATGAAACGATATGCTTATAAGCAATCGGATACATATCTTCTGGGCAATTAAGAAGTTTTAATTTATCAGCAATGCTTTCCATAAAATCCTTTCTAATATGCCATTAAAGGAACGTTTTTAGGATCTAACCCACTATCAGTTAATACTTTAATAGCATCATTTAATTCTACTAAATTATATTTTATTAAAACACTTGGGTTTAAATACATATCTTGAGGTGTCTTACCAATATTAATTAGTCTATCTATTTTTTGACCAAGTTCTTTATCATACATTAATTCAATATTATCATTGAAAATATCCTTAGATATACCATAATCAGCTAATCTTCGAATATTACTTGTAAATACATCACGATCAAAATTATCAAGCATCTTTTGCATGTCACTAGTTGTAAAGTCTAATTCATCAAAAGAATTGCTGCGTAAGAAATCTAACAACTCATCTTTACTAGTTTTTGGCTCATTTTCAACAGGAATAGTAGGAACACTAATCATTGATACTTCTTCATCGACTTTAAGAGGTTCTTCGTTTGATTCTTGAATTAACGGTTTGCTTTCCTCTTCTTTAGTTTCATTCATTTTGCGAGAACTCCTTGTTTGTTCTCTCAACTCATTAGCAAAGTCATTTACTTGTCTTGTTGTTTCACTTTTTTGACTATAATTACTATCATACTCAAATAACCCATCTTCAGGGAACATTAGTAATTTCGCAGCTTCTCTTTGCTCTTCTTCAGAAAAATCAAATTTAGCAAGTAATGATGTTAATTCATCACGAGTAATATTAATGTTAGAATTTAGTGCTAATTCAATATATTTATTTAATCTTTCTTGATTAGAAATAGCTTCATCGCGGCGAATACCCAATTCTTCGATTTTGGTAATTGCCTCATTCATTTCATCTTCAACTTTAACAAGTTCTTCACCAGCACCTTTTTTCTCTCTAGCTACTTTATCTAAAGTTTCAGGTAATCTTTCATCAACTTTTTTACGAAGGTCTTCTGGATCAAAGTCAATATTTAAATGACTAATGACATTAGCAAATTGTTCTTTGTTGATAGTACTTAAGGCCATTTGTAACTTAGCGCCTTCGTCGGCAAGAACACTTTCTTCAGAAGCTAAACTATTAATTTTAGATTGCAATTCAGATTTTAAAACACTCGTCCGATTCTTAGTTTCTACTGCTTCTTCTCTTTCTTTTTCCATTGAAAGAAGAACTATACTATCCTTACCCCGAAGATTGTATAATTTGTCTAGTAAACTCGTCATTTCTGCATTCAATACTTTCATCTGCAATCACCCTTTATTATGAAATAATTATATCACTACTATGACTATGTTGTAAATACGAAATCTACTTAAGTCATATGAACTAATCATCAAAAAAAGAACTGAATATACTAATCTGAAAGGTGTTTATATGAGAAAAAAAATTTTTTTTAAATTATTAATAATTCTGATTGTATTGATAATCTTTATATCTCTTCCTTTTAAACGTCAAAAAGTTGAAAAGAAGGAAACCAAAATAACTGTTGGGGAAGTAACCCATTCTGTATTTTATACTCCACTGTATGTTGCGATAGAAAAAGGATACTTTCAAGATAATAATCTTAAAATTCGTCTTAATCTAATAAGTGGTGCCGACAAGGTATCGGCGGCTGTTTTATCAGGAGATGTGCAAATCGGTTTTGCGGGAGCTGAAAGTGCTATCTACGTATACAAAAACGGTGAAAAAGATTATTTACAAATATTCAGTGGACTTACAAAAAGAGATGGTCAATTTATACTATCAAGGGAAAAAGAAGATAATTTTACTCTTAATAGTTTAATTGGCAAAGAAATAATTGTTGGTCGACAAGGCGGAATGCCTGCGCTAAATTTTCTTAACGCTCTTAAAAATGCTGGTATTAATCAAGAAGATATTAATATCAACTATAGTATTGATTTTGCAGCATTATCTGGTGCCTTCATTGGTAACATTGGCGATTATGTGAATCTATTTGATGATAGTGCAACAATAATAAATAAAAAAAGATATGTTTCATACATATCTTCTATTTTTTAATAATGGTCGCTGATTGACCTTGCAATGCTCCCTCAAGATTATTTAAAGCCGTAATAATAGCAGTATTTCCCGTTGCTTCCACAAAATTAATTGCAGCTTGAACTTTAGGTAGCATGCTTCCTTTAGCAAATTGTTTTTCGTTAATATATTTTTTCATTTGCGCTACAGTCGCTACGCCAATATTTTGAGCATCTTTCGTATTATAATTAATTTGCGCTTGCTTAACATTAGTTAAAATAATTAATTTATCAGCTTTTAATTTACTGGCCATCAAAGAACACAATAAGTCTTTATCAATGACAGCAGGCATTCCTTTAAAACTATCTGAAGATACGGGAATACCTCCACCACCACCAGCAATAACAATATGACCCGTTTCTAATAAGTCTTTAATAGTTTGAATTTCCACAATATCGATAGGTTTAGGACTAGCTACCACTTTGCGGTATCCTCTTCCGGCATCCTCGATATATGTTTCACCAGTCAAAGACATTAGTTTTTCAGCCGTTTTTTTGCTATAAAATGGTCCGATTGGTTTCGTTGGATTTTTAAAGGAAGGATCTTTTCTATCAACCACTACTTGGGTAATGATAGTAACAATCTTCTTTTTAATTTTCTCTTGTCTTAAGGCTTCCCTAATCCCTTTTTGTAAATGATAACCAATATAACCTTGACTCATTGCCGTACATTCTGGAAGTGGCATATAAGGAATATTCTCATTTTCATAACTGTCTTCAAAAGCTAGATTAATAATTCCAACTTGTGGTCCATTACCATGACCAATTATTACTTCATGGCCTTTTTTAATTAATGGAACAATATTTTTAACGGCTCTTTTAATTAATTTTTGTTGTTCTTTAGGATCGTTTCCTAAAGCATTACCGCCAAAAGCAATTACAATTCTACTCATGTCTTCTTGCCGGTACTTGTTGAGTTATACAATGAATGTTTCCTCCACCAAGTAATATCTCTCTAGCATAAATTGGTTCAATCTTACGGTCAGGATATAGTTTGCTTAGTAACTTAATGGCTTTTTCGTCATTTGGATCGCCAAAGATTGGTAAAGCAACAAATCCATTTCCCGTTAGATAATTGACATAACTTGCTGCTAGACGATCTCCTGCTTGTCTTGGTAAAGTTCCATCAACAGAGTCAACTCCTAAGCTTTCTTTCTTGGTAATTAAAATTGGTTTTGGGGTATATAATTTATGAATAACTAATTTTCTTCCCTTAGCATCCGTTACATTAGATAAATAATCATATGCTTCCTTACTAATTGCATATTGAGGATCTTTTTTGTCATCTGTCCAAGCAAGAACTACTTCACCTGGTTTAACAAATTGACAAATATTATCAACATGACCATTAGTTTCATCATTATAGATACCGCGAGGAATCCATAATACTTTTTCAGCATTTAGATATTCACATAATTTCTTTTCAATTTCTTTTTTCTTCATTGATGGATTACGTCCAGGTGATAGTAAACATTCAGCCGTAGTTAAAACCGTCCCTTCACCATCAACATGAATTGAACCGCCCTCTAAGACAAAATCATCTAAACGGTAACGATCAGCACCCTCTAGTTCACACATTTTCATAGCAATTTTATCATCGCTATCCCATGGGAAATATAAACCATCAACAAGGCCTCCCCATGCATTAAAGCACCAATCTACGCCTCTTAATTTACCTTTTTTATTAACTAAGAAAGTTGCTCCACAATCTCTTACCCAAGAGTCATCATTGGACATTTCAACAACTCGAACTTTAGGATTAAGTTGTTCACGAGCGTTACAATATTGATTTTTACTAACAATTACTGTCATAGGTTCATATTTAGCAATTGTATTAGCAACTTCTGTAAAAACCTTTTGGGCTGGTTTAGCACCATTACGCCAATTATCTGGTCTTTCCGGCCAAATCATATAACAGCCATCATGAGGTTCAAACTCACCAGGCATCCAAAAACCATCTTGTTTTGGCGTCGTATTCAATTTTTTCATATGTTAATTCCCTTTCTAATCTTAGAAGGAATCCCTATTTAGGATTCCTTTTTATTATTTATTTTCTTTAATTCTTGCTACAAGTACCTCTTCACAAATAAATGATAATATAACACCAGCAAATAATGGAATATTACCACTGATATAATCTCGACTAAAATCACCAAATAATGTAAAGATAACACCAGCTATTAAGATAATAAATGGTACCCAAGAGGCAACCTTAATTGCAAAATCTCCACCTGGTACTTTATAAGGTCTATTAGCATCTGGATCAGTTTTTCTAAGTTTTAAGAATGCTAAGAACATTGGAACATAACTTACTAATAACGTAATCCAACTTAGACAGAAGAATAAACTAAACCCTGCACCAAAGTCTTCACTAATAGTATTTGCAATTGCTCCAAAAATAACTATTCCTGTTGCAACAATTCCATTAATAATAGCTGCCTTATACGGAACACCTTCTTTATTTACTTTCGTAAAGGCTTTTGGCATACTACCATCTTCAGCGGCATATTTAGCAACAGCATTTACACCAAATGACCAAGAAGCAATATTGGCAATAAATGTATAAATAAACATAATGCCACAAACGATTACTAACGGTTTAATAAAGCTTGCAGAAATACCTACACTAGTAAATAAAGAATTTAAAACATCAACAACGATTTCTGCTCCAGCACCAATCCAATCTTCATTAGCCTCAAGAGCAATATTGAATCCTGTAGCAGGTAACACATAGAAGATGGCCATTAATAAACCACCAATAATTAAGGCTTTTGGAATATCCTTTTTAGGATTATCCATATCATTTGTCCATGTACCTACTACTTCAAATCCCATGAAGTTAAATAAGATAATAGAAATAAATGATAAATTTTCTAGACTAAATTCTGGAATTAAATCTTTAAAACTAGTAACTGGATTAGCACTTTGTCCAGTTTTAATAAAAGAATAGATACCTAAAATACCAATTCCTAATAGTAAAATAATTTTAAAGGCTGTTCCAATATTAACAACTTCTTTACTTTCTCCAACTCTTTTAGTTCCTAAGAAAGTAACAAGCCAAATATAAGCAAGTTGTAAGCCAAGTATAGCCCAAATGCTTAATTCAATATCAAACATTCCGGCAATAATATCTGTTACGGCTACAGCTAGTGAAGCAATCCATAATGGGAAATTAATCCAATAATTCCATGCTACACGGCCTGCCCATTTGGGTCCAAATGCTTTCTTAACCCAATCATATAGTCCACCTTCACTTTGATAAGTGGTACCCAGTTCAGCAGAAATCATACCATATGGTAAGCAGAATGCTACTAATAATAAAATCCACCAAAAATATTGTGTATTACCAATCGCAGCGGTGGGCATAACAGATTCACAAACTAGGGTTAAACAAACAGTACCTAGAATGGCATCCATTAATCTAAATTTTTTCTTTCCTTCTTTCATAAATTACCCTTCTTTATTCATTACATTTTTCAATAACTTCTTCTGTTTTTCCTAAGAAATATACTAATAAACCACGCATTGCAGTTAATCGATTCTCCGCTTCATCAAAGCAAATTGAAATAACTGGATCATCCATGACTTCATCAGTTACTTCTTCACCACGTGTTGCAGGTAAGCAATGCATGAATTTAGCATGTGGCGCACACTTTTTCATCATGTCCATTGATACTTGATATTTCGGATAGAAAATCTTCATTCTCTCTTCTTTTGGCATTTCTGATTCATAAAGTCCATACCACACATCGGTATAAATAAAATCAGCATCCTTTAAAGCTTCTTCTTCATTATCAGTAATTAAATAACTACCTCCACTGACTTTACAATTCTCTTCTAAAATATCTAAGTACTCGCCCCTTAATTGGAAATCTTTAGGACCAAAATGAACAAAATGTCCACCCATCTTTGTAATCATCATTCCTAAGGAAGCACATACTTGAGTTGCATCTCCAACAAAGACAACTTTTAAATCTTCGACTTTTTTACCCTCTGGCATATGCTCAAAGATGGTAATAATGTCTCCCATTTCTTGTGTTGGATGGTTAAAATCACTCATACCATTAATTACTGGAACTGTTGCATATTTTGCTAAGTCAGTAATGGTTTGATGTGAAATAACTCTTGCCATTATAATATCAGTTAGTCTTGAAAGCACAATGGCAGTGTCTTTCATACTCTCATGTTTGCCCAGTTGAATTTGACCAGGTGCTAAATACTGAGCATGCCCACCAAGTTGAGTCATAGCCGTTTCAAAAGAAACACGGGTTCTAGTTGATGGTTGTTCAAAAATCATACCTAATGTTTTATGATATAAAACATTTAGTACTTTTCCTGATTTTATGTGTTTTTTCATTAACAAACTAACATTAATAATGTCCAGTATTTGTTCCTTTGTAAAATCTTGGGTTGTAATATAGTCTTTCACTTGTAAACTATCCCTACCTTTCTATAATCATTTTAACATATTCACATTGTGAAACTCAATCACTTATTTTATTCTAGCCCATAATTTATCAAACTTCCTTATCCCATTTTCACCATTTATTTCGCTGTTGGTTACGTATGATCCATTTTTTAAAATACTATTTAGTTCTGTATCTGAAAGATTAGAAATGTTTTTATTGGTGCTAATATATGGATATTCATCAATGATTTTTTGAGCTACATCATCTTGAAGTAAGTAATCAATAAAAAGATAAGCATTATCTTGATTATGACCATTTTTTACTAGTACATAATTATCCATACTAAGTGCATAGCCTTCTTTGGGATAAACTAATTGAATATTAGGATTTTCTTCTCTTGCTAAAATACCTTCAGCATTCCATACTAAACCAATGTCTACTTCTTTAGATATTAAAAAAGTTTTAGGGCTATCACTATCAAAGGCTTTAACATTCTTCTTAAGATTCATTAAAAATTCATAAGCATCCTCTAAGTGTTCATCACTAAAATCATTCATATTATAGCCAAATGATTGTAATGCAGCACCAATAACAATTCTTTGATCATCTAATAAGACAATATTATTTTGATATTCAGGATTTAATAAATCATTATAACCGGTAATATTATCATGGATATTTTCTGTATTAATAGCCAGTAACGTTGTAGCCATCAAAAAAGGTAATGAATACTCGTTATATTGATCATACTCTTGATTTAAGAATAAAGGATTGATATTACTATAATTAGTTAATTTACTTTTATCTAATTTATCAATTAATCCTCTTTGTTTCATAACTTCAATCATATAGTCACTAGGAAAAATTAAATCATAAGTTCCCTCTTTCGAAGAGGATATTTTAGCAAGCAACTCTTCATTCGAAGAATATGTACCATAATTAACTTTAATATTATACTGTTTTTCAAAATCATGAATTACTTCGTCAGGTATATAACTTGTCCAGTTTAAAACATTTAGTTCTCGTGTCGTTTCTTTCGAACAACTACATGACATTAATAGTATTAATAATAACAGGATTATTTTTCTTTTCATACTTTGCCTCTTTTTTGAATACTTTTACTTTGAATATAGGTTATTGATACAAGTACAATTATGACTACCAAAAGCATTAAACTAGAAAGTGCATTAACATCAGGTGTTATTCCTGTTTTAATCATGGAATAGATTTTCAAAGGTAAGGTATTGCTACCAGGCCCAGCGGTAAAATAACTAATGACAACATCATCCAGTGATAATGTAAAGGCCAGCGTTCCTCCACTGATAACACCTGGCATAATAAGTGGCAGTGTAACATCAAAAAAAGTTCTTATCTTCCCAGCTCCCAAATCATAAGCCGCTTGTTCATATGTTGGCGAAAGTTGTGTAAGAGTTGATCTAACACTCGTGATTACAAAAGGAATTGAAAAAGCAATATGGGATAGTATTAAAGTAAACATTCCTAAATTTAAATGAAAAAGTGTATAGACACTAAGTAAGGCAATACCTAAAACAATTTCTGGAATAACAATCGGGATATAGATTAATTTATTAACTAAATCTTTGCCTTTAAAATCATATTTTTGTAAGACAACAGCTGACATCGTACCAATAACTGTCGATACAGCGGTACTAACAACGGCAATAATCATCGTATTACGAAAAGCTTCGAGTAAGTCTTTGTTTTGAAATAATTTAGCATACCATTCAAAAGTAAAATGTGTGAATACTATATTCATCTTCGAAGCATTAAAAGAAAAAACAACGAGAATAACAATTGGTAAATATAAAAATGTATAAACTAAAATAATAAAAAGATTACGTAGTGTTTTATTTTTCTTTTCCATTATAATCCTCCTAACTCATCTAGTTTTCCACCAATCTTCTTATAAATTCTGATAAGTAAGAAAGTAAAGACAATTAGGAAGATAGATATAGCGGCTCCAAATGGCCAGTTTCTAGCGGTTAAGAATTGATTCTTGATTAAATTACCTACAATCATTATTTTTCCCCCACCTAAAATATCAGAAATAAAGAAATAACCAATCGCAGGAATAAAAACCATTAATGATCCATTAAATACACCTGCAAGGGTTTCTGGCACAATAATATGAATGAATCTTTTAATTTTATTAGCCCCTAAATCTTTCGCAGCATCAATAACCCGAGCATCAATTTTACTAACAGCACTATAAACAGGTAAAATCATAAAAGGTAATAATGTATATACCATACCAATAATAATTCCTAAATTGTTATACATTAAGTTTAGTGGTTTATCTATAAGATTAAGACTACTTAAGGTCGTATTAACTACCCCACTTTTACGTAATAAAACAATCCATCCATAAGTTCTTATAAGAGAGTTTGTTAAAAAAGGAATCATAACTAGTTTAATTAATAAATTACGTTTGGTTTCGCTTTTGTCCATAAGAAAAATCGAAAACGGATAAGAAATACATATACAAATAAATGTCGTTAATAAACCAATAATGAATGATTTTAATAATATTTTGATATATATAATATCAAAGATCATTAAGTAGTTTTCTAAAGTAAATTGGTACTCAATACCTCCGAAAGAATCACTTTTTAAAAAACTTAAAAATAATACATAAACAATGGGAATTAAAATTAATAATAAACTATAAACAACCACTGGTAAGGTGACGATAATCTGAAAGGCTTTTTTTCTATTCATTATTATCACCTAGGATTGTGATGCTTTCTTTAGGAATTTTAAAATACACTTGGCTATCATCTTCATAGTTTTTATCATCGAATAAAGTTACTTTAAGTGCTTTCTTCTCATCACCAAACTTAACTTCCATCTTAGCTAAGGCACCATCATAAATATAGTTAATAATCTTACCAATATAGGTATTACTACTTTGTTTATTAACAATCTGAATATTCTCCGGGCGAACTATCAATGTCAACTTGTCATCAATTTGATATTCGTTGTTGTCAACTTCAAGTAAAAGGCCCTCTTTTGTAACTACGTAAGCAATATCTTTAGAAACCTTTTTAACAACGGCTTTAAAGATATTAGATTCCCCTATAAAATCGGCTGTAAACAAAGTTTTAGGATGATGATAAATTTCTCTAGGTGATCCTAATTGTTCAATAGTACCATTATTAATAATGGCAATTCGATCGCTCATGGTTAATGCTTCATCTTGGTCATGAGTAACATAAATAAATGTCATCTTTAACTTTTTTTGAAGTTTTTTTAATTCCACTTGCATTTCTCTTTTGAGCTTCAAGTCAAGAGAACATAATGATTCATCTAACAAAAGAACTTTATGGTTCATAACAATACCACGAGCTATAGCAACTCTTTGTTGTTCGCCACCAGATAATTCGCTAGGATATCTTTTTTCATAACCATCTAATTTAACTAACGATATAGCATCTTTAATTCTTTTTTGAGCAATATCAACTGGAACTTTTTTCATTTTTAAACCAAAATTAATATTATCCCAAACTGTCATATGAGGAAATAAAGCAAAGTTTTGGAAGATAGTATTAACAGCACGATAAATCGGAGACACATCAGTGATATCTTCACCTTCAAGATATATTTTACCTTCAGTTACGGCTTCAAGACCAGATATCATTCTTAATACTGTCGTTTTACCACAACCGCTTGGGCCAAGAAGAGTTAAAAATTCTCCATCGTAAATATCTAAAGATAAATTTTTAATGACATAATCTTTGTCATATTTTTTGCTAACATTTTCTAATCTTATTATTACTTTTTCCATTTGCTATGCTCCCATCTATTATAATATACCACATTTTTATCATCAAAAAAACTCCTTACTGAAAAGTAAGAAGTTTAAATTTATGGAGCTAAATATTTCGTGTAATAAGGATATCCCTCAATAGTTTCTAAGCCATCGGTCAGATTATAATTGGTATCCCAGTTTCCGATGGTACCCGAGACGGCACCATTTTTACCTTTTAAAATGCCATCATAGAAATCAAATGCTGTTGAACTCTTAACCCCGTATGTAGCACCCCGAATATTAATATTGGAGTTATCAACAATTCCATCGTCATCACCAATAGTTAAAGTTCCATCATTGGATACACCTTGTTGATTAATCCCAACAATAGTGCCACCTCGGATGACTAACGTAGCATTCGCTAAATTTTGAACGGTACCTCTATCCATCGAAGAACCAGCAGGTGTACCTGTCGTTTTAGAACTTATATAGGCGGTTCCAGATATCTCGGCATATCCTCCACCATAGTTATAAACCGCTTGTCTTGTACCAGTCGCCATAATATTAACACTATTAATATGAGCTTCACCACCTTGACGGATATTGAAAGCCGAATTAGTTTGAGAAGCCGATGTAACAGAACCGTTAGTAACATTTAATTTGCCATATACTTCAAGAACAGCGGCTGCTCCATTAAAGCTTAATGTATAACCCTGCATATCAAAATTAATATATTTCGTTGAATTAATGGCAACATTTTCACTAGCATCGCGAACTAATGTAACATTAGTCCAAGTACGATTGGTTGCCGCATTAACAGCATCTTGAACAGAATAATAATAAGTATTATCGATAGCAGCAGCATATGCTTGAGACCAACTAGCTGTAAGTAGCATGTCATCATATACTAAATAATCAGGATCATCCATCAATTGATTGTCCTCATCATACCATCCCATAAAGACATAACCTGCTCTTGATGGACGTGGAAGCGTACCTATTGGATCGCCTCTTAAAAGATGTAATGAACCGTCAAGCATTTCACCACCGTTAGTGTCAAATGAAATAGTTACACTACCTAATCCTAATTGTAATGTTTCATAATTAGTTCCATTAATGGACTCTGTACCATATATATATCCTAGATTGTCTTCATGGCCAAGCACAGGGTCAGTAACTGTAGATACACCATTTTTACCCTTTATAATGCCATCATATAGATAAAATTTACCTTCAATACCATAATTTATACCTTGGATAAGAATAGAACTATTATCAACAACGCCATCATGACTACCAATTGTTACATATTGATCTCCATATACAACAATGGCACTTTTCGTTCCTGTGGATATAATACTTCCACCGGTTATTGTAAATTGGCCTCCTGAAATAGTTTGAACGGTAGCTCTTTGGTTTGAATTAGCACTCAATTCGCTAGTTCCTTCGACTAAAACCTTTCCCGCAATATATAAACATTGTTTGCCATTATTTTTTGTCATGTAGACATTGGTATTAGTTAAAGTTAGTTCTGAACCACTATTTACATTAATAACACCATTGGCATTTTGATTATATGTAATGGTTCCATTAAGTACTTTCAACTTTCCATCAACTGTTATAACTGCTAATCCACTACTATTACTCAAAGTATGATTTTGCATATCAAAAATAACTTTTTGAGGAGTATCAATAGTAATATGTTCACTAGTATCTTTAAGTAAAGTAATAGTTGTATAATTAGTGTTATCAACAATGGCATTTAAAGCAGCATCAATACTTGTATAGAAAGTTCCGTTCATTTCAGCAACAGCATTAACCCATCTTGCATAAACATTTCTACTTTGAGTTATTTGTTGTGTTATATCAAATTCGGTATTAAAGCCAGTATCAAGATACCATTTATAGAAAGTTTTATTACTATTCGTTGGCATTATTTCAGCACCGGCAACAATGTTGTTTTGATTATAACGCCATACATAAGTTACAGCATTAGTTGTTTGATTACCGCTATATGAACCGCCATTGGCATCATAAGTAATCGTATACGTAGGAAGATTTCTAATTATTAAACTCTCTTGAACATCTTCGATTAATAAATCACCATTAGCATAAGTATAATCTGTATTTTGTAAGTATTCATAACTACCCATTACTTGTAATAATAAAGGATCAATATTTGAAAGTGTTATTTCTAAATCATCGCCATCCAAAACACCGGCTGGATAGTTACCAGATATTCCCGAATAAGTAATATCATGATATTCGCGAAAATCAAAGACAATATCAAAGACAAAACTCGTGTCGGTAGAATCATATGAATTGGCATCTTTATATCCTACGGTGATATAAAAAGTTTTTTGAGCCCCACTACCACAATCAGTCGGATCATAATCATCACAAATTTTTTCTTTTAAATTATACCCACTCCAGGAAACAATTTCTAAATTATTAGGTAACCCTGTAGCCGAAAGAATCCCCATTGAGGTTCCACTGGGGATTTGAACATTTGTAACTTGTACTGCATAAGTTATCGTTGAATTGGCATTAGGTAAAGACGCATTAGCTGTCACTAAATGAACATTATAATCTTCGTAAAGACCAACCCCACCATTACTAGTGCTAGATATAGAAAAACCAGTGACTCTTATCTCACTAGGTATTCTTACATAGGCATAACTCTCCATGGTCATGGTCGAACCATATGCTGACCATCCAATGCTTAAGAAGAGTGTTACTATAATTAAACAAATGGAAATTAATCGAATATAATGAGAACGTTTCTTTTTTTTTGTCATCTTATATCACCTATTTTTTCAAATCGATGCCTTTAACGACAAATCTAAATACATCCGTATTATTTTTGATATAAAAGATACCTTCTTGATGCTCAACAGTATTGTAATACATTATTGGCATTTTTAAATTATCTCGTACATCTAATAATTCTGTGAAACTCTTAACATCTGCTATATGACACTTAGATAAATCAATTTTAGTTTTAGTTTCAACAATTAAACGATCATATTCTTTTAACAATTTATCAACATATTTATCATATGCTGACTTTTCTTTAATAAAGGATGTTATTCCACAAATAGTTCTATAAAGGAAAATAGATGCTATAAAAAAGAGGATTATTTCAATAACTAAATATTCTGGATTAAATGTAACAATTGTTTCAGGAGAAACATGCTTAGTTGCTTCAAGATTATTAGCATCAAAATTTATTTGTAATGATCTTTCAGATAAAGGAATCTTAATATTGGACTTAGTTGTTTCGTTAATAACATAATTCAAATCTTCATCGGTCTTTTTATCAACTTCTAAATATACATTTAAATAGCCATTTATATCAACGCCGGTTTCATTCTTAAATCTATTAGCTAAATAATTATAATAACCATAGTCTACTACAACATGTTGGTTAATATTATAAATATTTGTATTGTCTATATGATCACTGGTTGTATCCTTAATAACATATTTTTCATCAACGAAACTAACTCCTTGATTATTTTCTAGAATTAATTGCGCAATAACACGATAATTAAAGTCCATTTTCGTTAAACGTTCAATATTGAATAAATAACTATAATCAATATCGATATGATCAATAAGACTAGCAACATAAGCGCGATTCATACCTAAGTATTCTTCTTTATAAAAGTCATTAGCCTTTAAATATACTCGGTATGCTATTTGATTTTCATCAGAATAAGAAATGGGTTTGGTTTCTTCTCTCTCAATAGTTTTTGTTGCAGCAAAAAAACAATAGGCCGCTAATCCTATGAAAAGCATTGAGTTAATAATTAACTTTTCCCAAAAACCATTTTTTGGTTTTTCTTTTGGTTTGGGAGCAGTTACTTTAGAACTCTTTTTTGACTTAGAAGTAGTATCTACAGTACTAGTCCTATTGCTTCCTTTCTTCTCCATTTTATCCCTTCTATAAATCTCTTAACCATACTGGTAAATAACCTATAAATGGTATTTTAATATCAACTGTTCCGTAAATCATATCTTTAGTTACTTTATAACTATCGATATCATTATTAGCATCCCCTTTGGTATAAATAACGTATTGTTCATTAACAGCGATTTTTTTAACTATCCGGTGAACAACAATTATCCCTTGATGTTTTACGGCAATAACTTGGCCAATTTCTAACTTATCAATATTGGCTTTTCCTTTATCAACCACTACAACATCGCCTTTATGCATGTGAGGTTCCATACTACCGCTACCAATGACAATCGCATGAAAACGAAAATAACCACTGGTGAAATATACTAAGATGCTAATGATAACAATACAAGGAATTAAACTCAATATCTCCTTTTTTTGTTTACTATATTCAATTTGTTCGTCACGGTCTTTTTTATAAAATGTATGTAAACGAAATAGCAAAACAAATGGAGCTAACAAATGAATTAATGAGTAGATATATTGATTAGGATTTGGAATTATTGGTATTAAATAAATATATAATTCCATTACTAAAATATATAAAATAGTTGGTTTATATCCATCTTTAATGGATATATATGTACATACAATATTTTTACTAGTATATGGTAATACATAAAGTGCAATAAAGATAAAAACATCGTAAAAACTATGAAATTTTGGGATACTTACTATTACATTTAAATCAAATAGTATAAATAAAAAACAAGTTGTTACAATTAATAATCTAGATCCCTCTGATTTTTTTAGCATCATATAACGCAATAGTTCTTTAAGAACCACAACTCCTATTAAAGGAATAAAAATTTTTTTTAGGTTACTCAACGTATAATAGTTAATTGTTTTGTAAAAACCAATTGGTATTCCGATAAGATAATATGCAAGGAAAAATGCTAGTAAAAAGATTGTGACATCCAAACACACCGTTTTCCAATAACGATTACGGTCTTTTTCAAACCCAAAGAATACTTTAAATAAACCTGATATGATAACTAAAAATAATAAACCCCAGTATCTATTTAATATACTTAGTACAAAACTATTTAGTAAAAGTAAGACAAAAATGATTAGTTCAAAAGCTAATAATCTAATGTATCCCTTTTTCATTCTCACAACTCTCCCAAATAATTTTGTTAAAGTATATTAAAAAATTAATATACTTTGTTATTCTAACTACCACTAGTTGAACCATATACAACAGTTGTTGCGCCCAACGTTACAATGAAATCTCCTAATATTGTATTAGCAGGAGCAACGCCAGTCGCTGCAATAGTTAATGTAGCATCAACAGAAGAACCATGAGCAATAGTCATACCTGTATAACTAGGTGTTCCTAATGATTTTAAGTTAAAATCATGGCCATCAATAGTTAATGTAACATTAAACATTGTTTCACAGTCTGTTTGATCAATATTACCGCTTTCAGCTGTAATAACTGCCCCAATATTTTCTGGGTCTTGTTCAATTGTTCTATTACCAGCAGTTGAATTATATGCACATGAAATGCCTGAAGTTGTAATGCTTGTTAAAGCAGCATCAATTGAACCCTCATTTTTAATTTTAAATGCATATGATACAGAAGAACCAGTAGAATTTGCTAAAGTGGCAGCAACACCTTGTGAAATTGTATACTTGTACATGTTAATTGTACCAGGGTTTGTAACACCAGTTCCTGCTACTGAATTTGGTGTTCCTGTTAAATTAGCCATTGTACCATTTGCTAAAGCAAAGCCAACATTCCAATCAGTTGTACCAACAGTTTCCACATTAGCACTCGCAGAAATATTAAGTGTACTTGTATATGCTGCAAAACCAATAGATAAACCTGCTACAGCAATTATCAAAGCCAAAATAGAAATAACTTTACTATTGTTTCCCTTTTCCATTTTTTCACCTCCTATTTTTTATAATTAATATATAGCATATTTTAGTTGCTACTATACTGCTTAAAAAAACATTATAGAAACTACAAACAATATCCTATCTATGCTATGGTTTAATTATAACATATTTACGCATCACGAACAACAAAAAAATTAATGATATATTTAATTAGTTTTTCTTTGCTGTTTTGTCTTTTAAAAACAAAAATCCTTTCTAAACTTAATTTATTAATTGTAAATATATCCAGTTTTATCTCATTAAGAGTTAATTGAAAAACATCTATTTTGGAAATAAGGACTTTAATTAATGTTTCTTTAAACAGAAAACTGTTAATTAATTCATTAAGTAAGTATTCAAGATGATTTTCTATTGTTTGAAAATGATTTTGAGATGTTAAACTAATAATTTCATTATTGACTTCTTTTAGTAGTTTATTACATTCTTGTATATTTAAACTAAAATCATCTTTAGTTATGAGATTATCAGTATATAATTCAATTAGTTTTTGTTTTTTTGACTGCAAATTATGCTCCCTATTCGTTAATTCACTTAGATTATGATGACTATTAAAATACTGTTGATAAATATCTAGCAATATTTTGTTAACTTCATCATATTGAATATTTAAAGAAGAAAAATAATTATCCAAAATAACATTTAGTTCGCTTTCTCTAAGATGGGGTGACAAACATTGTTTTTTGCCTTCGGTTAAATACTTCGAACATGACCAGGCAATATCATTATTTTTTAATTTTCGAGCGTGGTAAAAATGTCCATCATGATGACAAATAATTTTGGAAGATAAAGCATATTGATTAGTTGTTTTTCTTTGAGGATTAATATTAAAACGATTATTAGCTTTATTCCATAATGATTCTTCAACAATAGGTGGTATTTTCTGAAAGTCTGGATAGATTAACCAATTTTCTTTTGGTAATAGTCTCTCTTTTTTAGTCATATAATCGACAACCTCGCTTTTTCTTCCACAGTAATATCCTTTGTATTTAGGATTTTTAAGCATTCGCATCACAGTCGCAGAACACCATTCATGATGATGGCTAGTTTTGATCTTTAAAGAGTTTAAATACTTAACTATTTGCGCTAGCGAATACTTTTCTATGCCATAAAGATAAAAGATTTTTTGAACTATTTTAGCTTCCAAATCGTTAATGACTAAATTACCCGTTTCATGATTTTTATAATAGCCATATAATTGATTATTTCCTAAAATAATCCCTTTTTTAATCGCTCTTTGCATGCCAAATTTAACTCTTTCAGAAAGACGACGTATTTCCTCTTGAGCTAATGAGGCCATAATCGTTAAGCGTAATTCCGCATCCGGCAAAGCCGTGTTAATATTATCATTAATAAATAAAACAGCTACCCCACTTTCAAGTAACTCTCGTGTATATTTAATACTATCTAGGGTATTACGCGAAAACCGTGATATTTCTTTTGTTAAAATTAAATCAAATTTACCTTGTTTAGCATCATTAATCATTTGTAAAAAATGAGTTCTTTTTAAAGCACTTATTCCTGTTATGCCATCATCTACATAACCACTTACAAAAGTCCAATGATAATTGTTATGAATCATATCCTCGAAATAAGAAATTTGATTTTGTAAAGAATTTTGTTGGTCAAGATGTTCGGTTGATACTCTTGAATAATAAGTTACCCTTAGATTCAACATCGTTAAAGGAATGCCTAAAGCTAAATTCTTACGGATATCATTTAAGTTCATCAAGCATTTCCTCAAGTGTATTTAAAGCATAATAATATTCTGCATCAGATATATATTTATTTAAATGCATTTGTTTATTTAATACTAAAGCCAATTCTAAATAGACTCTTTGCATACCATCACCATTAAAAAATATGTAATTTATAACGAAGATATTTATTATTGTTGCTCTAAGAGAGCCTAACGCTCTAAAACTAGAACAAGAAGGATATGGTCATGTAGTAGCAAGTATTGGCCAATTATCTGGTGATATGCCATACACAACTTTTTATACCCGTAAGAGTTATATTCAAGAACATGAAGATGTTATCCAAATCTTTGTTAAGGCCATTAATCAAGGTCTAAAATTTACTAAGGAAAATGATAGTAAAACCATTGCGCAAATAATTCTTCCTCAATTTCCTGATACATCATTAAATGATTTAGTCAAAATTATTGATCGCTATAAAGAAAATGATACTTGGCTTGATAATAGCATCGTCGAAGAAAAATTATTACAAAATCTTGAGGATTTAATGATAGATAATAATCTTTTAGATAAGTATGTTCCCTACACTGACTTAGTTAAAAATTATGAATAATATAATTCAAGTAAAAAATCTAGCAAAATCTTATAATACTCTGCATGGAGAAATTGAAGTTCTTAAGAAGATTAATATAGATGTAAAAGAAGGTTCTTTTACATCTATCGTTGGTTCATCAGGATGTGGTAAATCAACCCTATTAAATATCATTGCCAGTTTAGATAAGCAAGATGATGGCCAAATTATTACTAAAGGAAAAATCAAAATTGGTTATATGTTTCAAGATGATGCTTTGCTTTCCTACTTAACCGTTTATGAAAATGCCATACTTGGTCTCAAACTATCTAATAATCTTTCACAAGAAAATACTAATTATGTAAATCATCTTTTAAAGGAATATGGTTTAGATAATTTCAAAAATAAATATCCTAATGAATTATCTGGTGGTATGAAACAAAAAGTTGCTTGTATTTTATCAAGGCAAAAAAAAGACCAAGTTAATGGTCTATAAATTATTTTTTGCGATTAGGTACCAAACACAAATTTAATGGTTTAATATCTTCTGGTTGACGATTTTGGAAAAACATTTTATTTTTTTTAATCATTTCATATATTTTAATAACTTCTTTGGTTTTATTTGGACTTTTTTCAACAGATTTTAAGAAAGTATCGCCCTTTTCAAGATCACCTTGTATATAAAAACCTCTTGCATAAATAAGTTTTACTAAATAAATTTGTTCATCAGATAATTCCAAAGCTTGGCAAGCACTCTCCACATCCAAACCTGATGCTAAAATAAAATCATTAATTTCTTCGAAATTGTCAATACCATAATTATCATTAACATCTTTATATGCATATGCACTACGATCATCACCAATTATTTGACCCTTGATTTTTATAATCAATTCTGTATAGTCAAAATCACTATTATTTTGTTTAGATAGATAATTAGCTATCGTTAAGTAATCAACCGCTAATTCAAGCATACCCTTTTTCATATAAGCAAGCCCTAATTTAGCATAAACAATTGAACGTGGTTCTTTAAAAAGACCCAAAAGGAATAAATTGTTCTTAATGCTTTCATCATAATTACCATTTGCATAAGCGTTATTGCCATTATCCATTATTTTATTAACATTAACCCATTTTTCAATCGTAGGATTAAATCTTAAAACCAAACGTTTTTGACCATCATCTTCAATAATAGACATTGCTATATCTTGGTATTCATTCAGTTCAATTAATTGATTAATTCTCTCTTCAGACATGGGTTCTAAGAGGATAATTCCTCCATTTTGATATAGTTTCTCGTGATATGATGCTAATATCTCTTCATCACTTAATGGTTCTTTAGCCTCTTCTAATTCATCTTCTTCATCAAGCATTTCAACTTCCTTCGAAGGAACAGAAGCTTGATTAATAGTTTCTTCAAATGTCTTTAAAATGGTATTTTCTGGTTCTTTGCCGATGGCCTCTTCGACGTCATCAAGGATTTTTCTTAATGCACCAGTAATAATACATTCTTGGCCTATCTTTTTGATATTACTAAAAATATCTAAATAAATTCTAGCTTGAGCAAATTTACCTTGAACTAAATAGGAATAAAAACTATAAAGAAAACTTGAAAATTCAATTTTAGCGCTACCATTACTTAGCATTGATAAAACGGACATAGTTTTAACAAAATCATTATCATTTTCTAATAGACTAATTTTAATTAAATCAACAACTAAAAATTCATACTCACTTCTTTGCACACTTGCAAGATAGTTTCTTATAGTTTTTATAGCTTGTTGATAATCTTTATTTGTTAATAACGTAGTTATCTCAGAGAATAATACTTCTTCATTATCCTCATTATTAATTAAACCTTCATTTACAAACGATTGTTGCTTTTTAATATTTTGAATAAGATTACAAATGGCATTTAGCATTAAATAAATTGCATTACTATTATTATCAACATTATTAGTTTTATTATAATCGATACTCATTTTCAAAGCAGTTTCAAAGTCATTATTATCAATAGTTCTAAATATGTCCAAACTAGGACTTTGAATCATGATTGGTATTTTAGATGTTTCATATATATCTAGATAAATATCACATAATCTTAATGTATATTCATCCATCAAACCTAAATTTTGATGTTCTTTTTTATCTAATAAACAATTAATTACTTCTTCATAATCTTGTTGTTCAATTAATTCTAGTATATTATTCTTACGAATATTTTCAATTTCAATTGCTTGTTTTAAAAGGGTTGTTATAATAATATCTTGAAGTTTAGCATTACCACGTTGTTTTATTAAATCTCTTATTTGTTTTAAAGCAAAAGAAAACTTTTTTTGTAAAGCTAATAATCTTGCTTTATTTTGAAGTGGTATATCTTGATAACGTGTATCATTATCCAAAATATATATATCATCATAACTAACAAATTTAACATATTCTTGATATTTTTCTGGAACATAAGTAATTATACTTAAAAGATATAAATAAAAATTATAGTCTTGATTATAATAAACATTATCAGATTGAACTAATGAATCATATAGTTCAAAAGCCCGAGTGTAATCTTCTGCTTGAATGCTTCGTAAAAAAAGTTGAAAGGTTGCACCTAAATGATTTGGATCTAATTCATGGCATTTTTCAAAGCAGATATCGGATTCATTAAAACGTCTTTCCGCGATTAATTTTTTACCATAAAAATACAAGTTTTCAACATCCTTAAATGTATAAAATCCGCTTGGGTGTTGTTCAATTACACCATTTTCAACAAGAGAAGATATGTCTTGTAAATTAAAACCATATTCACAAAGTTTTTTAGTGGTTAAAATATCACCAATTAAAACTCCTGAATAAAGATTATTTAACACTACTTTATTAATCACCTATTACACCCCCTTACTTCTTTTTAATTTTAGTTCTTCACTGGTATTTAATCCTTCTTTATTAAACTCATCAGATAATTTCACAGGATACATGGTAATAATATTATTTGTACCAATCATGGTAGTAACACATACATCATTTGTTACTTCATCATTCTTATAACCAACTGGTCGATCTAAACGGAAGCGATACATATCGGATAGTTCAAAGTGATTGCCGTTCATTTCCTTAATAATATCTCGAGCATCAGCAAGTAATCTTCTTGTATTAAGATCTTTGAAAAAACAACCTGTTGTATAGCGATCTCCTTGGTTTTTATGCCGGTCGATATGTTCAAGAAGCGCACGATCATTAGAGCATAAAACTTGGAAAATATAGCCATCAAGATAGATACCATCTTGAATTTCAAGATTGGATATTCCTAACAAATATTCAACATAATTTAAATTAACTTTATAGTGTTGAAGTAATTCTGGCGTGGCATTACTTTTATCAAATGATTTTAATAGTCTTAATGCTTCTTCATAGTTTTTTTGATAAATATTCATAAATATTAAACCAAATGTTGCTTGAATGTATGTATCTGGATTAAATTGTAATGTTTGAAACATCTTTTTAGCTATAGCATAGTCTCCAGTTTGAAAGTTTAACTTAGCAAGTGCTAAAAGGGATTTATATTGCATAGAAACATCGTCCATACAAATACCATAACTCATCTTACTATGTTCAAAATTGCTCTCAACTGTATCTAAAAGGCCTTTGGCTTGAAATAATAAAGCACCACTTTGGTCAGTAACATAAGTATTAACTAATTCACGCGCTTGGTCATACTTTCCTTCTTTAATGTCGAGTTTAATTAGTTTTGCTATTACGGCTTCACGATACTCTTCATCGTTTATGGCAATATTAAACCAATAACGTGCCTTCTCTGACTCATCATTTACTAAACACCATATACCATTCCGAAAAGCTGCCTTTGTGTCACATTCATTTTCTAATGCCATATTAATCCCCCCTCAAATGCCTAATATCATACATTATTTTGGCTAAAAAAGCAACCTAAGGCATATTTTTTAGCATACATTTAGTATTTAAAAAATAGAATTTTAAAGAATTATGAAATACCAAGTTATTGATAAAATAGATAGTAATATAAACGAAAAAGACTTAAAAATGATTATTAATCAAAAAATATATCGGATTATTCATGAGTCTTTGGATGACTAACAAGGAGCCTATCAATGCAAAAAGTTGGCATTTATTTAAGACTATCTAACGAAGATAGTGATAAAAAAGACAATTGCAGTGAATCAATAAAAAATCAAAGAAATATGTTAAAACAATATCTTAATAATCATCCAGAATTTATCCTATTTGATGAATATTGTGATGAGGATTTATCCGGAGCAGGAACTTATCGTCCTGAATTTGAAAGATTAATCAAAGACTGTGAAAAGCATAAAATAGATGTCGTATTATGTAAAAGTCAGTCAAGGTTTTCCAGAGATATGGAGATTATTGAGAAATATCTTCATAATAAGTTTAAAGAATGGCATATTCGTTTTATTGGACTTGCTGATAATGCTGATACAAATAGCATTGGTAATAAAAAAGCCCGCCAGATTAATGGCTTAGTTAATGAATGGTTTTTAGAGGATGTTTCTAATAATATTCGTAGTGCTTTATCTTCCAAAATGCAACAAGGTGAATTAATTGCTCCCTTTGCCCCATTTGGCTATGATATTTCTAAAGAAAACAACAATAAATTAGTTATTGATCCCATTGCTTCCCAAATTGTTAAACAAATATTTAATCTTTATCTAAAAGGTTTTGGTTATACTAATATAGCTAATTACTTAAATAAACAAGATATCCCATGTCCATCAAAATATAAATATCAAAAAAAGATTAAATTAAATGTCGTTAGCACTAAACCTCGTGAATTAATTAAATGGAACCCTAATGCTATTAAAAATATACTCCAAAATGAGGTTTATATCGGTAACTTAGTTCAAGGAAAAAGAACTACAGTTAGTTATAAAAATCATCATATATATAAAAAAGATTCCCAAAAATGGATACGAGTATTAAATACTCATGATAATATAATTGATGAAAGTACTTTTATAAGTGTTCAAAAACTTATTCATGAAAGGACAAAGCCCCTTAAAAAGACAGGAATGGTTCATCTTTTCTCTGGTAAAGTCTATTGTGAAAATAATCATCTCTTACGGAAAAAGAATTCTTCAAAATACACTTATTTAACTTGTGAATATCATAAGTTATCTATACGTTATGATGAACTATCTTCTATTGTTCTTTTATCTATTAATAAACTAGTTAAAAAATATTATGATAAAAATATAATATTAGAAATTGAGTCTCATTCAAAAGAAATAAATATTTTAGAACAGCAAATATTACTTATTAAAAAAAAGATAAACAAGAGTGATTTTTATTTACAAAGCCTTTATGAAGATAAAGTTCAAAAGTTAATAGATACAGAACAATTTAGAATTCTTATTACTCAGTATAATGAAGAAAAACAATTATATGAAAAAGAACTACAGAATCTTTATCAAAAAATTAATAATTATCGTAAAAAAATAGATACTATTTATACTTATCACCCATTTAAATCTTTAAATAAAATAATTGTTGATGAATTTGTGGATAAAATTTATCTTTTTAAGGATAAAACAATTAAAATAATCTGGAATTTTTAGTGTCTTGATAATATTCAAGGAGTGGCTTTAATCAGAACACTAGCCACTAAACCAGATTTACTTCTTTTAGATGAACCCTTTTGTGCATTAGATTATCAGTCCCGTTTAAAAGTCTCTGAAGATGTTTATAAGATTATTAAAAATGAACAAAAGAGTGCTATTATGATTACACATGATATAGCGGAAGCTATTAGTTTAAGTGATACCATCTATGTTTTTTCTAAAAGGCCTGCTACTGTTAAAAAGAAATATCAAATTAGTCTTTCAAATACTTCACCGATTGAAAAACGTCAAAATCCAGAATTTGTTAATTATTATGAAAAAATATGGAGGGATTTAGATGTATCCATCTAAGAAGCAAAAACTATTTATTAGAAAATATAAACAAACAAAAATAATTATTCTATTTAGTCAGTTATTTTTGACATTGATATTAATTATTGGTTGGGAAGTACTTTCTCAAAAAGGAATTATCAATAGTTTTATATATTCAAGTCCTTCCAAAATAATTATGACAATCAGAAGTTTAATCGAAACACATAATCTATGGCCACATATCTTAACCACTTTATATGAAGTATTAATTGCTTTTATGTTAGGAACTATTTTAGGTTTTATTATATCAATTATCTTTTATATCTATCCCATCATTAGTAAAATACTTGATCCCTTTTTAACAATTTTAAACTCTCTACCCAAAGTCGCCTTAGGCCCTATTATAATTATCATTGCTGGAGCTAATACTAAAAGTATTATTTTAATGGCTTTATTAATCAATTTAATTATCAGTATAACAACTATCTATAATGGTTTTATTGCCATCGACGAAACAAAAATCAAATTATTTAAATCTTATCAGGCAACTAAATTGCAAACTTTAAAATATTTAATTATTCCTAGTTCTTATCAATTTATAATATCAAGTCTTAAAATAAATATTTCAATGACCTTGATTGGAGTTATTACAGGTGAATTTTTAGTTAGTCAAAAAGGAATTGGTTACTTAATTATTTATGGAACCCAAGTTTTTAATCTAAATTTAGTTATGTCAGGAATATTTATCTTATTAATTATATCTTTTATTATTTATAAATTAGTTATTGTTTTAGAAAAGAGATTATGCCATAAATAATCTTTTTTTATGCTATCTTAACTTGTTAAACGCATGGAAAATAGGTATAATAATAGAATAAGACAGGTGAATGAATGAAAAAAGATTCTTTTATAAAGGGAGCAATGGTTGCTACTCTATGTATCGTATTTAGTAAGATACTTGGAATTATTTATGTTATTCCTTTTCACTCGATTATTGATACTAACGGTCGAGCTTTATATAGTTATGCTTATAATATGTACACACTTTTTTTAAATTTTTCCACCGTAGGTATTCCCCTTGCCATTAGTAAACTTGTTAGTGAATACCATTCTTTAGGTTACGAGGATGCCAAAAAACGAACTTATCATATTGCCCTTCAGTTAACCTTCATTATGGCGATTATTTCCACCGTTGCTCTAGTGGTTTTGGCACCAATAATTGCCCAAGAGATTATTGGCGACATTGAAGGTGGAAATACTATCGAAGATATAATCTTTGTTTTAAGAATCTCGGCAAGTGCTATTTTATTTGTTACCATGTTAAGTGGTTTACGAGGATATCTTCAAGGTCATAAATACATTACAGCTTCTTCGATTAGTCAAGTTATTGAACAATTTATTAGAGTTATTGTCATTATCGTTGGTAGTTTTATTGCTATGAAATTATGGGGTACGAAAGAAGCTGTAGGTATTGCCGTCTTTGGAGCAACTGCCGGTAGTATCGCTGCCCTTATCTTCCTTGAAATCTTGATGATCAAGGAACGAAAGAAAGTTTACAAACATAATTTAACCGAAGAAGAACAGAAATTAACGAATAAGTATCTTTTAAAACAATTAATTACCTACACGATTCCCTTTGTAGTGGTATCAGTAGCGGTATCATTATTTAACACTATTGATATGTTAAACATTGTCAAGCCACTTGTAAAGTATGGTAAGTTTACAGCTCAAGAAGCTGAAATGATTTTATCGATTATTTCAACATGGGGAGCAAAATTAAATAGTATTGTAACCTCTATCGCAGCTGGAATTGTGGTAGCGGTCCTTCCTAATATTACAAGTGATTATGTCAATAAGGATTTTACAGCTATTAATGAAAAAGCTAACAAAACAATTCAAATGGTTTTATACTTTGTTATGCCCATGGTATTAGGATTATCTTTTTTATCTAAACCGGTTTGGACAATCTTTTATGGAAAAAATCTTTTAGCCTCTTCGGTTTTTGCTTATAGTATTTTTACAGCAATATTCTATTCCTTATTCTTAAATATCCATACTATTATGCAATCTTTATCCAGACAAAAAACGGCGGCTATTGCTATTATTTCGGCCTTAGCAACCAAATATCTTTTAACTGTACCTTTAATAAAATTATTCTCCACGATTAGTTTCTTAAAACCATATTATGGATCTGTAAGTGCCACTATCTTATCTTATATTGTCGCTATTACCATCTGTCTAATGGATTTACATAAGAACTTACATTTATCTTTTAAAGACACATTAAATAAAGTCTTAAAATTAATTATTTCTTGTCTAATTATGTATCTAGTACTATTAGTAATGAAACAATTTGTATCCCTTACTGGTGGCAGAATGTATTCATGTATTATCGTAGCGGTCAATGCTTGTGTTGGTGGTTTAATTTATTTACTAGTTACTGTCAAAATGGGATTATTTAATAGCATCTTTGGGGTTTCACCAATTTCATTTGTGAAAATGATTTTAAGGAGGAAATAATGGAATTTACCGAATTAACTACTCAAGAATTTATTAATTATTTAAAAGACTGTCCTTTAAAAACCTTCTTCCAAGATCCAAGGATGGCCGAAATTGGTCAAATGGAAAAATGGGATTCTATTTATCTAGGTGTAAAAAAAGATAACAAAGTGATTGCCGGTTCACGAATTATGTATACAACTACCCGCTTTAATCAAAAAATCTTTTATTCGCCAAGAGGTTTGCTGTTAGATTATCATAATGATGAATTATTAAAGTTTTATATTAATAATCTAAAAAATTACATAAAAAAGCAAAATGGTTATACTCTTCATATAGATCCGATTGTGATGTATAAACAACGAGATATTAATGGTGATATTATCGAAGATGGATTTAATAATGAAAAAGTTGTAGATTCTTTAAAAGTTTTGGGGTTCAAACATGATGGCTTTATTACTCATTATGATGTTACCAAACAAGTAAGATGGTCATTTGAGTTATCTCTTGAAGAAAAAGATGAAAATACCTTACTTAAAGAAATGAATGGTAATACAAGGCGTTCCATTCAAAAAGCTGAACACCTACAAGTTAAGGTACGAACCCTATCCCGCGAAGAGATTCCTATTTTTAAAGAGATTTGTGATAAAACAAGCGAAAGAAGACATTTTCGTGAAAGACCTCTTGAGTATTATTATAAAATGTATGATTTATTTAATCCTACGCAAGAAATTGAATATGTCATCGCAGAAGTTGATTTAAAAGATACATTAAAGGTCCTAGATGATGATTTAGAAAAACTTCAAGAATCAAAACAAAGAGCTATTGAACATAATAAAGCAGGTCAAATAAAAGAATTTACAAGTCAGATTGAGGATTTAAATAAAAGAATTAAAGAAATAGAAGGCATCATAGAAAGTAATGGTAATCATTTATATTTAGCAACGGCGATGTATATGCTTTATGGTGATGAAGTTATGTATTATCATGCTGGTGGTTATAAAGAATATATGAGTTTCTTTGGTCAATATCTCATTCAATGGGAAATGATAAAAAAGGCCTTAAGATTACAAAAAAAAATATATAATTTTTATGGTATTAAAGGTAATTTTGATAAAAATGATCCTGATTATGGTGTATACTTATTTAAAAAAGGATTTAATGGTAATGTTATTGAGTATATTGGTGATTTTTATTTACCAATATCATGGTACTATTACCTTCAAAAAATAAGAAAGAAGATGAAAAAATGATTTTCGAAGAAATAAATGAAAAAGAATTTGAAGAATTTGCAAGGAATCACGAACATAAATGTTATTTACAAAGCACTAATGTTGGTAATTTGCGCAAAAGAAGTGGCTGGGAAGCCTATTATCTAGGCGTCAAAGAAAACGATAGATTAATTGCTGCAACTCTCCTTTTGGCTAAAAAAAGACATATTAAGAAAGAATTCTATGCTATGCGTGGACCACTTGTGGATTTTCGCGATGCTAAAGTATTAGATTTTTTCATTAATAATTTAAAAGAATTTGTCAAAACACATGGTGGTTACATGTTAAAAATTGATCCATATATCGAAGAATTAGCGGTGGATAAAGATGGTCAACCGACAGGTGAATTTGACAATACAGACCTTAAAGATATTTTAAAGAGTCATGGATTTATTGAAACTAAAGCCGAAAAGATGTTAGACACTAACCAAGCAAAGTTTATGTATGTTATCGATTTAAATGGAACCATCGATGATATCATGAAAGATATGGAATCTAAAACAAGACAAATGATACGTAAAAATGAAAAAAATGGTGTTGTCATTCGCGTGGGAGATAAAAAGGATATTCCCCTATTTACAGAAATCATGGAAAAAACCGGTGAAAGACGTGGCTTTGTCGAACGTGGAGAAAAGTTCTATACCGATATGTATGAATGTTTCGAAAAAGATAAGATGATTTCTCTAGTCTTTGCCGAATTAGACATAGATTTAGCTCGCGAAAATCTTCAAAAAGATAAAGATGAAATTGCTAAAGCGCAAAAAGAAAGAGAAATAAATCGTAAGAATGGAACATGTAATGAAAAAAAAGCAGCAATTAAAGAACAAGAAGAAAAAGTTCAACTAGAAAAAATAGTTAAAAAAGAAGAAGAACTGAATAATCTTGAACAAAAACATGGTAAAAGAATTCCACTTGGCGGCATCTTATATGTTATATATGAAAATGAAGTAGCTTCCCTTTTAGGTGGTTGCTTTGATGAATTTAGAGATTATCAACCATTTTATACCATTCATTATGAAATGATTAAATATGGGCTTGAAAATGGCTATAAACGCTATAATTTCTATGCTATTATCAATAAACTGGATAAGAATGATGATCAATATGGTATTTATGAATTTAAACGTGGTTTTGGTGGTCATGTCATGCAACTTCTTGGTGAATTTGTTTTACCTGTTGATAAATTGTTATTCAATTCATTAAGCATTGCTAGAAAAGTAAAAAAGATTCTAAAAAAATAAAACGAATCTTTTTTTTTAGCAATAATTTGCTTATAATATAGATGGTGAATTAAAATGAGCAGAATCGAAATACTTTCCGAAGATGAATATCGTACTTTCTTTAAGAAAGTTAAATATAATCACTTTTTACAAAGTTATGAATGGGGACAAGTTGCCCAAGAAAGAAAACAAGAACCATTATATCTTGGTTTAAAAGATGATAAAGGTAATATCAAAGCTGCATGTCTAGCTCTTCGCAAACATGTACCCTTTATTAATAAGAATTATTACTACTCTCCTCGTGGTGTTTTAATGGATTATAATGACTTTGACACTCTAAGAGAATTTACAATTTCTCTTAAAGATTATCTAAAAGAAAATCACTCTATTTATTTTAAAATGGATCCTGCGATTGTTTATGAAGATATCGATCAAGAAGCTAATCCTATTGAAAACGGTCATAACAATTATCCATTATATGAACAACTAATCAGTTTAGGTTATCACCATAAAGGATTTAATAAAATGTTTGAAAATAACCAACCAAGATATACCTTTCGTATTGATACCACTAAGAGTTTTGATGAATTAGAAAAAAATATGAATAAATCTTTTTTAAAAAAGGTTAAAAAAAGTTATTATTATGAACTAGAAATAAGTCATGAATATGATAATGATAAGTTTTATGAATTAATGACTAATATTGCTAATAAGGATAACTTTTCTGGTAATTCCAAAAAGATGCACGAAACATTTGATAAAGTATTTAGTAAAGCAAATATGGTTGAATATTTTACTATCAAAATCTATCCCGATAAGATTCTAGATAAAGTAAAAAAAGAATTAAAAGAGTTAAATCATGATATCGAAAGTGGTACTCTATCCCAAGCTAAATTAAATGATGCCAAAGATAAAATTCCACGTCTAGAAAAAGATATTGCTAAATTTGAACCATATGCTGGTAAATATCCTGAAGGTATCATCTCTCTTATTCAAGTTTGTCCTAAGACCTCCAAAGGAATGTGGATGGTATATATTGGAAACAATGATTTAGCTACCTACACTTTTGCTGTTAATCGCGACTATTATGAAGCTGTTAAATATGCATCAGAAAATAATTTAGAATTCTTAGACTTATTTGGAACCGTTGGTGAACCTCATACAAAAGAACATAACTATGCGGGTATTCACGAATATAAAAGTAATCTTGGTGGAACATATACAGAGTTTATTGGTGAATTTGATTTAATAATAGATAAGTTTTGGTATAAAGTACTCCCTATTATGATTAACGTTTATCGGAAGATTAAAAAAACTCGTAAAAAATAAATTTACGAGTTTTTTAATTATATTTTACTAACTTGATATGTTTCAACATCAACAGAGGTTTCTTGACCAAATAAGTCGATAATAATAGTAAGACGATTGTTTTCTAAATCAATTTGATCGACTTTACCACTCATACCATTGAATGGACCATCAATAATATTAACAGTATCACCAATAGCAAGTTCAGATTCAATATTAACGCGGCTCATACCCATATTAGCTAAGATTTTATCTATCTCTTGAGGTAATAAAGGTGTTGGTTTAGCTCCTTTTCCTGATGAACCAATAAAACCGGTTACTCCTGGAGTATTACGTACAATATACCAAGCTTCATCAGTCATAATCATTTCAACTAGAACATAACCAGGAAACATCTTTTTAACTTTTTCTTTTTTTACACCATCTTTTACTTCAACTTCCGTAGTTTCAGGAATAATTACACGAAAGATGTAATCTTGCATACCCATTGATTCAGTACGCATTTCAAGTTTTTCTTTAACATTTAATTCATGACCAGAATATGTATTAACTACATACCATAGTTTTTCTCCATCATTATACATATTAAATAAACCATCCTTTAACAACCGCTAATAATAAGTTAAGTAATAAGAAGAATCCTACAACAATAACGATTAACACAACCGTAGCAATGGTATTTTTTAATACTTCTTTCCAAGTTGGCCATTTAACTAGTTTTAGTTCTTTACCTACACTTTTAAGATAACTATCTTTTTTAACTTTAGTATTTACTTTTGTCTTTTTTGAAGTTTTTTCCATAGTTCCTCCCAATAAAAAAAACACCTTTGTGTTCACTAATAATGTACTATATTATTAATAAATAGTCAAGTGTTTTTATATTTAATAAAAGACAAAATTTAATTTTGTTAGATAGCTACAAACAAAACGAGCACTAGCCTAAGACACACTACTGCCTACAGTAAGCCTTGCCTCCAGAATTAACATAGCATGTATCTTCTATATCATCATCCCAGCAAACGACATTACCAATATAATTGATGTCGCAACCAAAGTCACCTACACTGCATCTAATAACAAAGTCGCTTGCGGTACAGTTATCATCCATATCTATAATTACTCCTGCATCAGTAAATACTTGATAAATTGATTGTTTACCAGCTATTTGCTGATCTGCATTTATTGTACCACCAAATAATGACGTTGTATATTGTGTATAAGGTTGAGATAAACATACTTCATGTCCTTGGATTGTTGCACATACATAGTACTTACTACTATCTTGTCCTATATATACATTATGTCCTGTTGCGCTTCCGTTCGTTTGTAATGTGCCTCCATATGCAGGATATGTACATGGATTTGAAGATGTACATACACTTGTATCAAACCAATATGACATTGCTGATGTACTAGAACCAGATGCTGTTCCTGCTACACATGAGACATTAGCAACTTTAAATCTTCCTGCATATGTTTTTCCTGACAATGTACTTTGATCGGCATTTACATTATAAAACTTACTTGTTAATGTCCATACCGCTGTCGATGTACTTGTTCCTGTACTATCTATTTGCGCTCCTTGAATAATGGTGGCACTGTTTTGATTTCCGACTGCTACGCTTAGATCTGTTTCATTATGAATATTATTTGTTCCTTCAGATACATGTTCATTACTTGCAAGTGCAGCTTGAATCGTAAATTCATTTCCCGTTACCCCACTGGAATGGGCTTGATATTTATCAGTCGATGTCCATTCATAAACTATATCATAACTGCATACCATACTATATTCTGTATTGGCCGTGAAATTAACTGTTAAAGTTGTATTATTCTCGGCGGCTACATTATTACTGTTGGCTTTTTGCATGCTGGCTACAGTTATATCTAATGACATGTTTCCACCTAGGGTAACAAAGAACATATTATTTCTTTCTGTTACGGTATTGGCATTAACTACATTGCTTATATTTAATAATCCTGTGGCAAAATATGCATATGTAGCTATACCTATTACCGTAATCAATGTAACAGCTACTACAATAATTAATATTGTATTCTTTTTATTCATATCTTATCACCATTATTATTTCCTATTATACTATATATATTCAAGCAACTATTTTTTTAAAAAAGAATTTTTATTCTAAAAACAAAAACTCTTCCTTTTTTCGGTGTGCCTACACTCAGGCCTGTGAACACATTCAGCTATTCCAATCTTGCCTATCGGCAAAATTAGATTTAAGATATTAAGATGTATCGGGACCGACTAACGAACAAACCAAACAAACTACAACTAACGATTTCGACAAAAGGCACGACCAAGTAGATCAACTGCACAGGACACATTCTCAGTTCTATCGTAACACTCGACATTGCCATAGCTATCTACTTGACAGCCGAAGTAAGAACCTACAATGCAGCTAACGCCGTATTCACGCGCGACGCAATTATTATTGATATCAATTGTTATTCCTACATCGATAAAGGCTTGGTAGATTGCTTGCTTAGCACTTGCTTGTTGTGCATTGGTAAAATCAACATTTGGTGTATGTCCATCGAGACCATATTGCGTATATGGTTGGCTTAAACATACTTCATGGCCATTACCATCATTTCCACATGCATAATATTTACTACTATCTTGGCCTATGTAGGCATTATGACCAGTTGCTGTTCCACTACTTTGTAATGTTCCTCCTGTCGCTGGATGGGTATAATTTGGTAACTGCTGACTTGTACTACTATCCCATGTCGATAATGTCGTTGAAAACCAATATCCTGTTGGACCTGGTATTGTTACTGTACCTGCTGTACATGATACATTCGCTACTTTAAATCTACCAGCATATGTCTTACCTGATAAAGCACTTTGATCTTGACTTACATTATAAAACTTACTTGATAAAGTCCATACGGCTGTACTCATTGTATTTCCGGTTCCATCAATCTCAGCTCCACTTACAACTGTGGCACTATAATTTGTATATGACAAAGTTGATAAATCAGTTTCATTACTGATATTGTTTGTGCCTTCAGTTACATGGGCATTTGAGGCAAGTGTTCCTTGAATTACAAACTCATTATCAGTTACTCCACTTGTATGAGATGTGTATTTATCGGTACTTGTCCATTCATATACTATATCATAGGTACACACCATACTATAGTCAGTGTTGGCGGTAAAATTAACCGTTAGTGTAGTAGAGTTATTGGCCGCTACGGTTCCATTATTGGCTTGTACCATATTCGCTGCTGTTATATTAAGAGACATTCCTCCACCTAGGGTATCAAATACCATATTATTTCTTTCAGTAACTGTGTTGGCATTTGCTACATTAGTTATATTCATATTACCTGTGGAAAAGTATGCATACGTTGCTCCAATTACTAAGGCCAATAATGTTATTATGGCTATTGTTATTAAGATAATGTTATTCTTTTTCATATACACTCCTTTATTATTTTACTATAATGAGTATATCATTCTTCAATAAAATGTGCAATATTCATTGTTCTTTAAAAGTAGACAAAAACATAAGATTATGCTATAATGCTTAATAGTTTTAAAGAACTTTTATCAAGAAAGAAGGAAATTATGAAAACAGAATTAGGCGAAACGTCTATTATTGCTTTAGGTGGCCTTGGTGAAGTTGGTAAAAATATGTATGTAATCACCCATGAAGATGAAATATTAATTATAGATGCTGGAGTATTATTCCCTGAGGAAGACCTACTTGGTATCGACTATGTTATCCAAGATGTTACCTATTTAAAACAAAATGAAGATAAAATAAAGGCTCTTATTATAACGCATGGACATGAAGATCATATTGGCGGTATACCCTTCTTACTTCAAACAGTTAAGATTCCAAAAATATATGCTCCGAAGATTGCAGCTGATTTAATCAACAAGAAATTAACCGAAAGAAATATGCCTTATGATAATATGGAGATTATTACGAGTGACTTAGTATTAAAATATAAACACTTTGAAGTAGAATTTGTAAATACTACCCACTCTATTCCTGATAGTTATGCCATTGCCGTCCATACACCAAATGGTATCATATTTGAAACTGGTGACTTTAAATTTGACTTAACTCCGATTGGACCAGTAGCCGACATTCATAAAATGGCTGAATTAGGGTCTAAAGGTGTTAAAGTTTTACTAAGTGATTCGACAAATGCTTTATCCGAAGGATATTCAAAAAGTGAAACCTCTGTTGATGGAACGTTAAATGATATTATATCTCGTCATCATGGTCGAGTAATTATTGCAACCTTTGCTTCAAATATTTACCGTATTAAACATATTGTGGAAACATGTAAGCAATATGGCCGAAAAATTGTTGTTTTCGGAAGAAGTATGGAAAATGCCATTGAACTTGCTTTAAATAACAATCTAATCGATGATAGAAGCCAATTTATTGATGCATTTCAATCAAAGAATTTAAAAAGAAATGAAGTATGTATTCTTTGTACAGGTACCCAAGGTGAACCTCTTGCGGCTCTATCAAGAATTGCTAATGGTGTTCATAAACAAATTTCTCTATTAAATGATGACTTAGTTATCTTCTCATCAAGTGCTATTCCTGGTAATGCTAATAGTATTAATAAGATAATTAATCAATTATACTTAAAAGGTGTTCGTGTATTTACCAATTCTGAATTTAGTGATATCCATACATCAGGACATGCTAAAGAAGAAGAATTAAAATGGATGCTTAGAATTATTCAACCAGAATACTTTATGCCAATGCATGGTGAATATCGAATGTTAAAAAAACATGGTGAAATAGCTGTATCATGTGGTGTTAATGAAAATAATATCATTATTGCCGAAAACGGTGATATCATTCGTATGAAAGATGGCAAAGTTGAAAAAAGTGGTATGGTTCAAGCCGGGGATGTTTATGTTGATGGCTCAAGAATTGGCGATGTTGGTTCAGTTGTTATCAAAGATCGTAAATTAATGAGTCATGATGGTATCTTAATTGCTATATTAAATATTAATACATTAACAAGGAAATTATTAATTAAACCTAATGTTACAGCTAGAGGCTTTGTTATGGTTAATGAAAATCAAGAATTAATGAATAAAATAGAAAATAAAATATCTGAAATTGTTAACAATAATTTAACGAAATCTATTTATAGTTATACGGATCTAAAAAATCAAATTATTTTTGAACTATTACCATTTATTAATGAACTTACTGGTCGAAGACCAATTATCTTACCAGTTATTATGGAAGTTAATCAATCTTAACTTCCTTTTTTTATGCCTAAAAAAAGTAGATTTATAAATCTACTTTAACATATTCTTTTTGCTCATCATTAGCTCTGAAAAAGTCTTTAGTGGTCATATGAGTTGCTTTAGCAATGATATTCGAAGGAAAAGTCATAATTAAGTTGTTGTATAAAGTTACATTGGAGTTATAAAGTCTTCGAGAAGCTTGTAAATGTTCTTCGACATCCACGATTGCCTTTTGTAATTCTAAGAAATTAGTACTAGCTTTCAAGTCTGGATAGTTTTCCACTAAAGCATTTATTTTTTGTAAGTTACTATCCATTTTTTCATTTTCAGCAACTTTATCTTGTAAAGTCATCTCCTTACGAAGTCTAACTACCTCAAAAAGAGTTTCTTTTTCATGCTTAGTGTAGCCCTTTACTACTTCAATCATTTTAGTTAATACATCATATCTTTTCGTTAATGCTATATCAATTCCTGAAAGTGATTCTTCAATTTTAATGATCATTCTTTTCATCTTATTAGATGTAGATATACACCATAAAACGATGATTAAAATAATAATTATTAATATAATAATTCCATAATTCATAAATATTACTCCTTCTTAAACAAATCATTATCTAGATTTAATTCATCAACAAAATCAGTGATGATTTTTATATCTTTAGTAATTAAATCGCTGATTTCTTTTTCATCAATCGGTTTTAGGACATTCCATTCAAAAGAATCTTTTCCGTTATCTATGGCAACGTGTAAACGGTTATCTAAAAAACCTAACATCATATTTGAATTCAACTGATTACGTAGAGTTTTAATTTTATCAATAAAATGAGGTGTCAAAAGATAAAAGGCATCATGTTCCATACTAGTATATACCGAAAACAATTTATTAAACTCCATGTCTTCCATCTTAACTTTAGAATACTTTTGACCCCATGGTAATCGATTTGCACAAAAGTTCTTACTAGCTACCTGAACATTAGCTTTAAAAGATTTATTGAAATCAAATATCATATATCTCCCTACAAAGATGGGAATATAAGTAACTGTTTTATGACCATCTGAATCTGTAGTTTCATGTCTTTCTTCGATTTCAAGATCAGATTGTTCAAAACTAATGTTTTTATATTTTCCTGATATATAGTCATTAGAGGAAAAAGAATCGGCAGTATCAAGAAAGCCATAATTATCTATATCACTTTCAGAGAATCCTTGATTAACATTGTACTCTATTTCATCAAAAGTTTTTTTCAAGGCTGTAACAACAAAAACATTTTTAAAGATTTCTCTAAATTTAACCATATCTCGACCATTTACTACTGTTTTAGTAATAGCACAAACGGCAAAACAGAATATTAGTTCGAAAAATAAAAAGAATGCCATCATTCTAAAATCCAAACGTGTGTTATTACTTAATATGATAGTTATAGGTATAGCTATCACTGCTAGTACAGTAAAAATCGTATTAATCTTTTTGTTTTTTCTAATAATCTCATTTTGAATTTCTTTAAGTTCTCTAATGCTCATCTATATCTTACTCCATTTAACTATCTCTATTCTAACACATAATAGATAACTATTAAAGCATAAAAAAAGAAGCTTTATTTAGCTTCTTCTTGAGCTCTTGTTTCTCTAATAACAGTAATCTTAATTGTACCAGGATATTGCATTTCTTTTTCAATCTTTTCTTTCATATCCCGAGCAATCTTATAACTTTGAGCATCATCAACAATATCAGATTTAACCATTACCCGTACTTCACGTCCTGCTTGCATTGCATATGTTTTTTCAACACCTTCGTAAGAATTACCAATTTCCTCAAGTTGTTCTAGACGTTTAATGTAATTTTCTAATGAATCATTACGAGCGCCCGGACGAGCAGCACTTAGAGTATCGGCTACGGCTACTAAAACAGCAATCACTGTCTTAGGTTCAATATCACCGTGATGAGATGCAATCGCATCTAATACAGTAGAATTCTCATGATATTTTTTAGCAACATCATAACCTATTTCAACATGACTACCTTCTACTTCAAAATCAATTGCTTTGCCAATATCGTGTAATAGACCTGCTCTTTTTGCAAGTGATACATTTTCGCCTAGTTCAGCAGCCATTAAACCACATAGGTTTGCTACTTCAATTGAATGCTTTAAAGCATTTTGACCATAACTAGTTCGATAATTGAGTTTACCAATTAATGTTAATAATTCAGGATCAACCTTGGTAAGACCTAAATCATTAACGGTTTTATTACCTAATTCTTGAATCTTGTTGTTAATATCTTTAACCGTTTTATCATAAACTTCTTCGATACGAGCTGGATGAATACGACCATCTTTAATAAGAGTATCTAGCGTAATTTTAGCCATCTCTCTTCTTAATGGATCAAATGAAGAAATTACAATTGCTTCAGGGGTATCATCAATAATTAAATCAACACCCGTAATAGATTCAATTGTTCGAATATTTCTTCCTTCTCGACCAATTAAACGGCCTTTCATATCATCATTTGGTAAATCAACAGTACTAACTGTTTGAAGTCCTACAACATCATCAGAATATCTTTCCATCGCATTAATAATTAATTGCTTAGCTTTTTCTGATGCCTCTAGTTTAGCTTTAGCCATTTCATCTTGAATGTACTCAGCTATTTCTTTGCTCATATCTTCTTCGACACGGCTCATAATTAATGATTTAGCCTTATCTTTACTAAATCCTGATATTTTCTCTAGTTGTTCCATTTCGCTCTTTAAAAGAGCATCCATTTTTTCCTCTTTTTCTTGGAGTGCTTGAGTTTTTGTTAATAAACTATTTTCTTTTTCATCTAAAGATGCATCTCTCTTTTGAAGCATTTCTTCTCTCTTATCGAGATTATTCTCACGACTAATTAATCGCTCTTCATTTTGCTTAAGCTCCGCCTTCTTCTCTTTAATTTCTGCATCTGTTTGTTGTTTTAGACGGAAAGACTCTTCCTTTAATTCAAGAAGAGTATCTCTTTTTTGCTTATCGGCTTCTTTTTTAGCCTCATCAATAAGTTTATTAGCTTTCTTGACACGCTTTTTATTTATGATAATAAATATTACAAATACAATAACTGCGCCAACGATTAGTCCAATAATAAGAGTCAAAATGGAAGTTTTTGTTAATTCCATTTTAATCCTCCACTTTCTTATTTAGTTATTTGTATAAACAAACTCCTATAATTTAATTATACGTTGTTTTACGAAAGTTGGCAAGAACAAAAAAAGCCTTAAAAGGCTTTTACATTTTTAATACTCGCTTAAAGACATCGCGTCTTTCTTCGATAGTATTACTTATTATTTCATATTCTTCATCACTTAAAGTAACTGGCTCGGAAACATCACGATATTTTTCTAATATTCTACGATATTCATCATCAAAGGCTAATCGTTCGGCAATAGGAATTACTTCAGGATAATTACTAAATAGTTCATATAAATTAGGATCACAACCATCATATAAATCTTGAATCTCATGAGCATACTCTTGACTGTCAAATAATAAATCACAAGAATATGGAAATAAAGGTGTCCAAACATCACCTGGCTCATGAACAAATTGATTCTTATGATCAATGCCATATATACGTTCATTATCATAAACAATACTAGGTACTAATCCCGTAATCTTAGACATAAAGTCTTCCTCGACAACAGCACCAGTTGAATTAGCTACTTTAGATAAATAATATGGGTTTAATCTTTGTTTATAATTAACTCCTTTGATTTTAGGAATTTGAAAACTCATATTATGGTGGTTACGATCCACTTGTAAAGTAAATCCATCTACTAAAAATAACTTTAATAAGAATTCTTTATTCTTTTCATAACTTTCTTTTGATAATAAATCTTTAAAAAAACGTAATAAGGTTTCTAAAGAATAATCTCCATAACCAATTAAAGAAGATATTTCTGGATTTTCTAATTCACTAACTAAATAATAGTTATTATCAGATGTTTGAAAGTTTTTTGATATTAACCCTATCTTACGTTCCTCATCACTTGGTTTAACCAATGCATCTTGTGTACGCATATGAATGACATCAAATTGAACGGTATCTAAACCAACAATTTCTCTAGCGAATTCACTAAAGAATAACTCACTAAAAAGACGTAAGTCATTACGTGCTTTAAAATAGACTAAGTCCCCATTTTCTAACTTATACCATGTAGGCTTTTCTTTTAAATAGTCTGGATTTATATTAACTAGTTCCTTTAATTTCTCAATTGGCACTATACTTTCATGATAGTGCTTAATGAGTGCCTCATTAAATAGCATACCCAATCTCCCCCATTTATTGACACGTATTTTAACACTCTTTACGTAAAATGTCAATTCAGGCATATTTTCAGGCTTTTTATCTATATATGTAGCAAAAAAACAAGTATCGACTTGACACTTGCTTTTGCCATCTTATTTAACACAATTGTCTTCTAAAGTGATTGGTATTTTATAAGTAGTAATTTCTTCATCTTTATAGGCTTCAACTTCAAGATATAAAGATGTATCATCATACTGACGACATATCGAAGTATAGTTATTAACCCCAATATTAACATTTTTTAAATATTCTTTGATAGTTATGGAACTATTTTCTTGACACGAAGTAATTAAACTACTAACATTATCTGATGTTTCATATAAATTGCAAACAATTTTATCATATACTTCACTATTTTCTTGACCACAATAATTAATATTAGATATATAAATGGAAGTTTTATCTTTACTATAAGCCATACTACCAGTTAAATCAAAATTCTTACATGATGTACTAATTTGCTTAAATTCAAAATCATGATGATTTGCTTTTTTAATACCAAAGATTATTCCTATAATGCTTGCAATAACTACGATGATAATTATTATAAAAATAATAATATTTTTTGGTTTTTTATGTTCTGCCTCGCCAGAAAGTAAATTTTCTAAAGAAATGTTATACTTCGAACTAATTTCTTTTAAAATGGCAATATCAGGTACATTTTTCCCATTTTCCCATTTAGAAACGGCTTGATAGGTCACACCAAAAAGATTCGCAAATTGTTCTTGCGTTAAATTATTATCCATTCTTATCTTTTTGATTATTTTTCCTATCTTTTCTTGATTCATATATATCTTTTTTATTATAACATCTATTTAAATAATTGCCAATTTTAAATATGATATAATACCTTTATGAGGTGTTTTATGAATAGATTTATTGACTTTTATCAAAATATTAAACCCCAAATTCAAAAAGAAATACACAAGTTTAATCAACAGTTAAAAAAAGAAAAAAAGTTGTCTATCAAAGAAAGTATTGATGTTTTTTGTCAATTAAACGAAGCTGGTAAAATGATTCGTGGAACCCTAATTATATTAGGTTATAGTTTTCATAATGACGATATTAATTATGCTTTACCTCTAGCTTGTGCTTATGAAGTATTTGAAACCTCTATATTAGTTCATGATGATATTATCGATAATGATGATTTAAGACGTGGTATTAAAACTATAAATGCCTTTAATAAGGAGAAATATCATCAATTTAAAGATGAGCATCTTGCAAATTCGATTGCTATTTGTCTTGGAGATTTGGGTTTATATAAGGCTAATGATATAATCATAAATAATTATGGTGATGATAAAGTATTTGCTAAACTATTTAAACAATATAATGATATTGTTATTAATACTATTCGGGGAGAAACACTAGATGTTATTATGCCTTTCGAAGAAAAACATCATTTGTTCAAAGATGATATTGAAAAAAGTGTTATGGATATTTATACCCTTAAAACAGCTTGGTACTCCATCGTTGGTCCTCTTATCTTAGGCATGATTCTCGCTAAAATGGATGATAATAAAATTAAGGATGTAACTAATTTTGCTTTACCACTTGGCATTGCTTTTCAAATTCAAGATGATTTGCTAGGAATATATGCTCAAACCGATAATATTGGTAAACAAGTTGGTAGTGATATTAAAGAGTTTAAACAAACAATTCTTTATGCTTATACCAAAAAGACACCATATTATAATGATTTACTAAAAGAATATGGTAATCCTCATTATGATATTAAAAAGGTCCAAAGTATTTTCGAAGAATGTGGTGCTAAAGACTATGCTCTTAAAGAAACTAATAAATTATATAATAAAAGTTTAAAAGTACTTAATAAAATTGATTGGTTACAAGAAGAACATAAATTAATATTAATCGACTTAATTAATTATCTTAAAGAAAGAAAAAAGTAACTAATAAGTTACTTTTTTTATTTTGTCGTTAAGAATTCTTCATGATTATGAATAATACTTTGCATAATCTTTAATTGTTCTTCATTTAAGTCATCTGGTGTTAATGAAATACTTGTTTGATTAGTATCATTGAATAATGAAGCAATAAAATTATTAACAGTTTTCATATTTGAGTTACTAAAGTCTATCTCATTTTTAGTGTGTATTGGTGGACATGGAGCGGTATCGCAAACAACATGATCCTCAAACTCAACATATACTTTGTTGTTCTTTAGTTGAGTAATATCATAAGTATTGATTTCATCAACATATGTTATATGATATTCCGTTTTTAAAGTTAAAAAAGATATAATCCCTATGAATAACATAGCTATAGCACATACCATCAAAATCTTACTTAAACTATTTTTCATAATAATCACCTACTATAATGTTATCACAAATTATCTTAAAAATCATCCTCATGATAATAATCTTCTTCGTCAAAATCATCAGGGTCAGTTTCAAATTGCCATGGTTCCCATTCACCTTCCCGAACAATTTCTTTTTCATCTTCATCAAGTCCCAATATATCCATTTCTTCTTCAAGGTCTTGCTCTTTTCTTTCTTCATCAGATACTTCATGATATCCGGTAATATCTTGAATGGCCCCTAAGAAGCCTCTTACTTTATCAACTAATCTCACTTTTGGTTCATCATCTTCCTTACTTGATATATCAAAAATACTTTCCTTTTTAGGACATACCTCTTGTTCATAATCAGATTTTTTTATTTGTCTTTCATGGCCAAATTCTTTAAAAATGACAGCGTATAAATGCTTACAGTTAATTCCTTTTTCAAAGAATGGACAACTACACTTCATTTGTGTAATATCATTATTTTCATATTTAAATGATACATTGTATATTTTACTTCCTTGTACCGTGGCATGATATGTATTGTCTTTAACTTCGATTGTTTTTACACGCCCTTCTTTAAAGTATTCATAACCACGCCATTTGGCTAATTCATCAAAATAATCATTAAATTCACATTCAGGTACTGTAATATCATCCATAATAGTCACCTCTGGTTATTAAGTAATTTTATTATAACAAATAAAAAACAAGAATTCTATGATATAATTAGGTTATGAGGATTAGATGATTTGTCTAATTCTAAGGAGGATTATGATAAAGAAAGCATTAGTATTTATTATGGACGGACTTGGTGATCGTCCTATCGAGGAGTTTGATAATAAAACCCCTTTAGAATATGCAAATACACCAAATTTTAATAAACTATGTGCGGAAAGCCAATGTGGTTTAATGTACACTCTAGGTCGTGGTAAAAGACCTGGTAGTGATACTGCTCATATGTCAATCTTTGGTTATCCTATCGAAGAATATTATACAGGAAGAGGTCCTATCGAAGCTGCTGGAGTTGGTATTAAACTTGAACATGGCGATGTTGCTTTCCGTGGTAACTTTGGTACTGTTGATGAAAAGTGGAATGTTTTAGATCGTCGGGCCGGAAGAATTAAAGATGTAACTGTTTTTGCTCAAGCCCTTGATGGCCTAGAAATTGATGGCGTTAAATTTATTGTTAAACCTGGTTCTGCTTATCGAGCTGGTGTTGTAATGCGTGGTAAAGGTTTATCTAGTAATGTCAGTAGTGCTGACTCTCACAACGCTGGGGATGCTATTCATCAAGTTGAACCTTTAGATAATACTAAAGAAGCAAAATTTACTGCTGAAGTATTAAACAAATTTATGAAAAAATCTTATGAGATTCTTAATAATCTCGAAGAGAATAAAAAAAGAAAAGAACAAGGTGAATTACAAGCCAATTTCTTATTACTAAGAGGTGCGGGTGTTTATCCTAAACTACCTAAGTTTACCGAAAAATGGGGATTTGAAAAAGCTTGTTGTATCGCAGGTGGCGGCCTATATAAAGGTGTCGGAGCATTCCTTGGTATGGATTTGATTGATGTTCCTGGTGCTAATGCTCAAGTTGATACTAATCTTGAAGGTAAATTTGATGCAGCCCTTAGGGCTCTTAAAGAATATGACTTTGTCTTTCTACATGTTAAACCAACCGACTCTCTTGCCGAAGATGGAAATTATTTAGGAAAAAAAGAGTTTATTGAAAAAATTGATAAATATGTGTCTAAATTAAATGAAGTTGATGATGAAACACTTATCGTTATTACAGCAGATCACTCTACTGCTTGTGAACTAAAAGCTCATAGCGCTGATCCTGTACCTATTTTATTCCATGCTAAAGGTATTCGTAATGATAACTTAACTAAATTTGGTGAAAGAGAATGCTCTAAAGGTAGTCTGGGCGTTATTGAAGGTAAAGATGTTATGCCTAATATTTTAAATGTTATGGGTAAATTACCATTAATTGGTGCATAAAAAAAGAAGTTATAAACTTCTTTTTTTAATACACTAATATTATTAAACCAATAATACCAATTATAATACATAATATTTTCTTAATAACTACCCTCTTACTTAGATTTTCTTGAATATATTTAGGGAATAACATCGTTCCAATCACACCAATTATAAAGGCAAATGTTCCTTGAAAACCACTTAGGATATTAGCTAAGGCTAAAGGTATAGTTACATTAGCAAAATTTACCATTAAACTAGCCATTAGATTAATAGCTTCATTCGAAGCATTTAAAGCAAAATATTTTTTACCATTATCTTTGATTATTTTAATAAAGGGTTCTCTAAATGACTTAATACATAATAATATAATACCAATAAGAAGAAAACCTATTTGATGCCAAAAAGCACAGGCATAATAAGAACTATTTCTGATACCAATGTCAAACAAAATATAATATGATGCATAACATAGACATGCTAAAGTAATAAATAACAATGCTTTATATTTTTGATTATGACTCTTTTCATTAAAATCAACCGATATCATAATCGAAGATACTAAGATAATTAAAGAACCAATTATTTGCTTAATAGTTAAAGTTTCTTTAAAGAATAATAATGCTAAGAAATAACTAAATACCGGTAACATTTGAAACATGATAACGATCATCGAAGTATCATTTTTCTCAATCGCTTTATAATAAAATATTGTAGCAATAATATATACACAGGAAGCCATTAAGACACTTATTAATGAAATAGAACTGATACCAACATTAAACCTACTTAAGATTAACCAAATAGGACTTATGATAATACCAGCAATAAAGGTTGAAAAAATAAGTAATACTTTAATATTACTCTTACTTTCAAAACTAGTTAGTAAATATTTATCAATATGATTTGTTATAGCCCAAAATAAAGAAGCTAAGATTCCAAATATGATTGCTATTGTCATAATTTACTCCTAGATATAATTATATCATATTTGCTAAATAATAACTCTTTTGTTAAAATAATAAACAATAAGGAGGATACTTATGGAATTTAAAAGAATTTTAATTAAATTAAGTGGTGAAACCCTAGCAGGAAAAGATGGTAAAGGCATAGATTTTAATGCTGTCTTAGATATTTGTAACGAGATTAAGAAAGCTAAGAAAGAAGATACGGAATTTGCTATTGTCGTCGGTGGTGGTAACTTCTGGCGTGGAAGAAGTAATACCTACATGGATAAATGTACATCAGATCATATTGGCATGCTTGCCACAACGATGAATGCCCTAGCCCTTCAAGATGGATTTCGACAAATTGGTGTCGAAGCAAGAGTTCAAACTGGTATTGAAATGCGTCAAATAGCCGAGTTTTATATCCGTAATCGGGCAACAAGACATTTAGAAAAGAATCGAATTGTAATCTTTGGATGTGGAACTGGAAGTCCCTTCTTTTCAACCGATACGGCAGCTGCTTTAAGAGCAGCTGAGATAAATGCTGATGTAATATTCAAAGCCACGAATGTCGATGGTGTCTATGATAAAGATCCTAAGAAATACCCAGATGTTAAACGTTTTAAAGAAATATCCTATATAGATGTCTTAAATAAAAAATTACAAGTAATGGACTCAACAGCAACATCACTATGTATGGATAATAACATCCCTATTCTAGTATTTGATATCAATAAAAAAGGTAATCTTTCTAAAGCAGTTAAAGGTATTAATATTGGAACTATTATTAGATAGAAAAGGAATAAGTTTTTGCTTATTCCTTTTTAGTAATATCTTATTGTCTTTAATTAACTATTCTTGTCTTGACCATTATAATTAATACACATTTGCACTCTTCAGAGGGCGATAATTTATACGACTTATCTCTTATACAAAAGTTTAAATTTCCCATAAAATAAGGTTTTATGAGGCTCATCAATTTATCATAGTTTATCAACATTTGTATAGGCGTTAATGTAAAAGTTAATGTAAAAGTAAAAATCAGATATATTTTTGTCTATATCTGATTTCTATCTTTTATTGTTCTAAATATTCGTTATTAATTGGATCACTAAAATTGTTTTTTAATGTTTCTAATTCAGTATTTAGATGGTTAATATATTTTTCAGCAATCTCTGAATATAAATCTTCTTTTTTCTTGTTGAAGTTAAAACTGATGTCCTGATTATCAACAAATTTTTCTAAAATCTTATAAAACATCTTTTTTGTATTTCCTTGATCATCAGATGTTATTTCTATTTTTACTGGCTCATCAAAATTAAAAACCAAATACGCTTTATCTTTATCCTCAGTAATTAACACTTCAATTTTATTATTCATATAAATCTCCTCTTTCTTCAAATGCTTCTTTTCCACCTTCTAAGTATTTAATGCTTTCTTCTTTCCAACTTAGTTTTTCTCCAGTCGATATTTCTTTAAGCTCATCAGTAAACATATTTCCTATATATGTTTTATACTTATCATTATCAACGGTTTTAAGAATAGAGCATGATGGCCTAGTTCTAATTGCTATATTAGCATCATGTGTAGCTATAACCAATACTTTTTTTGCCGTCGCTAAATCCTTTATTAATGGAACTATTTCTTCATTTATATATGTACTTCCAAGATTTGCTTCAGGTTCATCAATTAGGAAAATATCATAATCCTTCTTGGATAGAAGATTATGTTGAAGTGATAGTATGGCTAATTCTCCTTTTGATGGCTTATATTGAACCTCATTGATGGTAAATGATTTTGTTATTGAGATAAATTCATTTATATCAGTAAGCTTAATCTTTGCTATATTTTCTTTTATTAATTTTATATTATTTGGTATTTTGTCTGAAGCAATATCACTATTTATTTTTTCTAATTCAGAAACAATAATACTTAATTCTGTTTTATTTGTTTTTAGGGATTTTGAATCAATTGTTTTTTTATTGCTACTATTTATAAAGGAATACTTTGTTGTTAGTTTGACTTCTCCCTTTAAGCCAAGTTTTCCAATAAAGATACTGTTTGAATTTTCAGTATTATTTAGAATACTTAATATGGTACTCACATTTTCCTTTAATTCAATTCTATTTTTTATAAACTCACATAATCCTGTTTCTGTTGGCATTGAAGGGCTTCCAATATTTTGCGATACAAAATTATTCATTTTTTCTACAAAATCATCTAACAATCTTACTGAGTTTTCCTCTATCCATATTTCTTTATATTTTTCATATATATGTGATTTTGTATTTTGCAACTGCTTTATTAAATCTGTTATTTCTTTTTCATTAATCTTTTTATATTCAAAAGCATTTGCCTTATTTATAAAATCATCTATATTATTAATATCTTCAAATAATCCTTTGTATATTTTATCCGTATATGAATGTAATTTATTAATTTCCAAACATAACATTTTCTTTCTTTTTTTATTTGTAGAAGCGTTTTTATAATATTTATAATAATTCTTTAGTGAAATTGGGTTAGTATCAGTAAACGCCTTTATTTTTGATATTTCTGTTTTATAGTCCGATTCTAACTTTAAATTAGTATATGTATAATCTATATCATTTAATTTAATCTTTTGCTCATACCATTCTTGTTTATCACCGCCAAAGAAAATTGTATATTTTAATCCTTTTAAATCGTAATAATTTTTTAGTGAATTTAAAATTTCTGTCTTGCCACTTCCTTTATCACCAAATATGATATTCACATCATCATAAATTGGAATATTAAATGGATATTCTTTTTTATCACTTATACCATATACCTTTACATTTTCATTAAAATTCTCATTAATCAAATCTGATATTAATAAAGTATCTTTGTCAACAAATCTTAAAAGATGTGAAAAATCTTTTACATCAAATTTTAATTCTGCAAAAAAGCATTTTTCATATTCATTCCAATCTGTTACATCAGATCCGATCATTGCTCTATGATTATTGCTTTGTAAAACTCCTATAGAAACAATATTAGATGCCTCTTTTAGCAATCTTAAGGGATGTTCCATAATCGACGCTAAATCATTTAAATCTGCATCAGATAGTTGTTTATCTTTTAAAAAATGTGCTATATAAATTATGTCCATATCCTTAAAAGTACTATATAATAGATGGCTGTTAATATAAAAGTCATCTGGCTTTTTATTGCCTAACATATTATTAATTTTTTCATTAAATAAATCGATTTTTTCTGGACTAGCGACTAGTATAATATGACCTCTTGTTTTTTCGATATTTCCTTCAACATCTAGTTCAATTCCAGGCATTACATAACATATATCTTTTACAGATTCTTTAAATGATAAATACTCCTCTTTATTAAAATAATTATGATTTGTGATTCCTAACATTTTTACTTCTGCTTCTTCAACTTTTTCTCTAAATAAGTTTATTTTTACATTCCTAGATTCACTCTCAAATGATTTTGTCTTTTTTGTATGACAATGTAAATCTATTTTCATAAATTATTCCTCCTTTTACCACATCCATGGCTTTTTAAAACACTCTAGTGCAGTATCAGGTAAAGTATATAATCTATAATCTTTATTTGATATAGTATATGGTTCATATAAATCTTTTTGGTGGATAAAAAATGGTTGCTCATATAAATTGCCATACGAATCTCTAAACAACAATGCTAATTCACTACTAAAAGTATTGTATATTTTGCTGCCTTCTAAATATGCTATATCAATTAGAATAATATCATTTTTTAATATTTTTCTATCATAACAATAACTATAATTAACAAATTTGCTATCAACTATATACTTTATAGATTCAATATCACAAAGCATTGTATATTTTTGAGCTGTAGCACATATATCTAATTGATTTATATCAGCATTACCTATATTCTTGATGTAAAATCTTAAATGCTTATATTTATCCTTCTTTAGTACATCTTTACTATAATGAAACTCTACATCTTTTTTATCATTAATTGATGTTTTAAAATCAGTCATAAATAAAGAAATGTCTGGTTTTTCTTTGGAATCCCATTGTTTATCTTCAATATGTAATTCTGCTTTGTTTAAAAATTGCTGTTTTCTTTCCTTTTTATTTTCTTGTTTTTCATTATATTTCCTATCACTTTTTCTAAATATAATCTGTATGATTGTCGTAATAGCTAAAGTTATTAGTGAAGCAACAACCGCATTATTATTAATAAAATTAAATATATCTTTCATTTAAACCCCCACTAAAGCAAAAAGATATCATAATAATGATATCTAGTTATGATTATTATATCACAATAATAATCTTTTTAAAATCAAATTTAATTACTCAATTTCAATTTTAAACTTATCTAATAATCCATACTCTTTTATTAATTCTAAAGCGTAATACATTGCTCTATTTGCACTTAAAGTTGATTCAACATAACAATTAGCATTTTCTAAGTAGTATGGACTAACAAGATATTTTTCTTCATTACATATTATTGGGTCATTACCAAAATAATATGAATATTTAAATGTAGATTTATGAATTTTGTTTTGTTTTAATATTTCAGTAAATTTATCTTTATCTAAATCATAAAGTACTTTACAAGTGATAGCTACAAGCTCAAACCATCCTCTTATAGTATAAGGTACATTTTCAAAAATAATTGACTTAATTGTTCTCCCAGTAACTTTAAAATTAATATCATTTGCTTTATAAATTCCAGAAGCAAAATCTTCAGTTACTTCCATAGATTCAAAATCTCTATCTCGTTGTAATGGCCCTACTATATGTCTTAAAGCAAGTCTTGTAATAGTTTCACATCTATTTGTAATTGCATTATCATCCCATTTGCAATTCTTATCAATTGAATTGGTTAAAACAAATTGGGCATCCTGTATGTTTTTCTTTTTGTTGTCCCAAATATCATTAGAATTTTCTGAATTAAGCGGTCTTGATAACAATGCTAAATTACCAATATTATTAATATAAGTATTATAAATTAATGATGCCTTAGCTTCTCCACCTAAATATTCTTTCCATTCATCGGACAATGTTTGTGGCATTAGATGTTCAACTGTTACTTTTCTTATATCAACCTCGATATTTCTTACTTCTTTGTATTCAAGTTTGTATAATAATGCTTTGGCATATGCGGTATTAACATATTTACTTAATGAATTCCTAAATTCTTCATCATCTGGAAATCTTCCACCAGGTGATGGACTATTAGATAACTCATATAGTATTGAATCATAATCTAAAGTTATATCATTTTTTGTTATTTTTGACAATAAAGTAAATAAAGTTTTTCTGATATCGCCACTACCATTCGTAGGTGACACAATACGATATCTAATCATAAAATCAGATAATAAATCTAGTATTTTTCTCAATGTTTCTTTATTGTTCTCATACAGAGTATCGAATAGAATTAATAGTAAACTATACATATCATCAGACTTTAAAACATTTAATTCTTTCATGATTATATTAATCTTATCATCTGGACAATTTTCGTCTATAAACCAGTTATAATATTGTGAATACTTTAGAATCTCACTTAAAATATCTTCTTTTGAAATATTTGTATTATCAAAATATAGTTTAAATGTATTGTACATTTTCTTTTCTTCAGCCCAAATACCTCTTTTTGTTATTAAGTAGTGTTTTGCAAATTCGGATATCTTTTCTTTATCCTGGTAAAGATTTTCAATTTTAACCCAATAATTATCATATAATCTTTTTTGTTCATCTGAATTATTTGATATAAGTAAATAATTTCTTATTAAATCAGCTACACTTAATTCCTTTCCGGTAGAATTAATCTTCTCGAATATTTTTTGAACTGCTTCAAGATCTTTTTCAATTTTTAAATTTAAATCAACTATATCAAGATTTGCTGTTGCATTATAAAACTTTACTGCCGTTTCTTCATCAAAATCAGCAAGCCTATCAATGAAATAGTTATAGTTTTTGAAAAGTTTATTTTCTCTTTCTTCGCTAGAAAGAACACTATTGGTAATAATTTTTTCAAACACTCTTAAATCATTGTCAGTTTGTTTTAATTTAACTCTATATTTTTCGTCAGTTTCATCTTCATTTATCAAAAACTTTTTTTCTAATCTTTTAGCTTCTTCGGCGGAAAGCTTACTTCTTATAGCACATAGCAACAGTAAAATAGTTGTTATCCTTTGCTGACCGTCAACTAAGATGTATTCATTAAATCCAGCACGATCATTTTCACCGACATAATATACAATATTTCCAATATAATGACTTTTGTCCTTTTTTATAGAATCTAATATATCATCAAATAATTCACAACATTGTTCTTCATCCCATGAGTAATTTCTTTGAAATGGTGGGATAATAAAAACAGTATCACTATTTCCTATAAATCTTCCAACTTTTTCATCTACTGCTTTCATTTGTACCTCCTTATTTTAAGTGCTCCAACACACCATTATCCAAATCTTCTATATTATATAATGTTTCAAGCTCATTAAATGTTTCTTCTAAATTCTTTTTTGCACCTTTCCATCCTAAACCGTCAGTAAACCAAATAAATGTTACGCCATTTACTTTTTTTGATTCTTCAGCTAACATTTTATAACTTCTTGCTGTCTCATTTAATTTAGAACCTCCAGATGAGTAAAAATTAGTTTCAATAACATATACATTTTTATCAGTCTTTATTACAAAATCAAATCTTTTGGTTGAAACATTATTTCCAGACATAGCTGATAAATCCATATTCCATTTCTTTTCAATTTCTGATAAATACATTTCCTTGAAATATGTTTCATTCTTTTTATAACCTGCTTTAATAATATATTCTTCAACCAAATTCTCCATCAGATGTCCACCACGATTTTTTCTACCATTTGAATCAAGTCCTACTTCAACCCCAAGTAGATAGTCATATAGATTGTTTATAATATGATTTTGTAACAATTCAAATAGCCCAGTCTCTCTCATAAATTTAATATAATCTCCAACAGAATATATCATTTTATTAAATTTAAATAAATATTCATTTGTACTGTCTTTAACGAATATTTCATTTGACCTTACAGCTAATAAAAGAGGTATAACTTCTAATGTTTCTGGATACTTTAAAATAATATTTTCAAAATCCTTTTCAATAGTTTTACTTCCAATTAATGAGTTTAAAATATTAAGCTCTACTTTGTATTTTTCAGCAGATTTATATATTTTTTCAAAATCTACATAATACCCATAATTTGAAATACTTGTTTTTAAATTGTTAAACCATATATTAAAATCTCTATTCATTTTTCTCTTCCTTTCTTTTAATAGTTAAGTCCAGATATTCTTTTTCTAAATCTATACCTATATATTTTCTTTTAAGTTTATTTGCAACAATTCCAGTTGTTCCACTTCCATTAAAAGGATCTAATATCAAATCGCCCTCATCGGTTGATGCTAAAATTAATTTTTCTAATATTACCATTGGTTTTTGGGTAGGATGTTTACCGCATTTCTTTTCACTAGGCTTTGTTAATGATGATTCCCAAACATCTTTTGCTTGCTTTCCACCATTCAATTCTTTCATCAATTGATAATTAAATTTATGTTTTGCTTTTTTTATATCTTTTTTTGCCCACAATATTGTTTCTGTTGAATGAACAAAATACCTACAACTAATATTTGGTGGTGGATTCAGTTTTTTCCATGTTATATTATTTATAATTTTAAAACCTTCTTGTTCTAAAGCCATACCAATTGAATAAATATTATGAAGTGTTCCACTTATCCATATAGTTCCTTCATCTTTTAAGATGTTATAACATAACCTTATCCATTCTCTATTAAACTTATGTTTTTCTTCAATTCCTATTTTCTTATCCCATTTTCCTTTATTAACAGAAACCATCTTTCCACCACTGCAAGAAATACCATTACCAGATAAAAAGTAAGGTGGATCAGCAAATATCATATCTACACTTTGTGGCTTAAATTTTTTCAATAATAAAAGTGCATCTCCATGTAGTAATTTAAAATCATCATCTTCGTAGTAATAATTATTACTCATGTAATGCACCTCCATTATTGATATTAACTTTTAAATATATCTAAATAATCACGAAGTTGTTTGCCAACTGTAGTTGAATTATATACGTTTTTTAATCTCTCTTTAATATAAGTAGTGTAATTTGTATTATTCTTTAAAAAGTACGATGAATAATTAGTTTGAACATTACCATCTTCCTTTGCGTCTTTAAATGTTTGATTTATTGTTTCAGCAATATACTTAAATAATTCATCAATTTTAGGACTAATCTCATTAATACTATTTACAGAAAAAATTCTATTTTTAAATCTGCATTCTCCAACTTTATCCTCTTTAGGATTAGTTGCTAATCCTTTAATTTTGAGTAACAAGCATACACTAGCTAAAATACTCCACATTCCTTCTTGTATAATTGAATATAATTCGCCATTTATATCTATCCCACCATTTTCAATGCTATTGTAGTTCTTTTTAAAATCATTTCTAAAATTTAAATATTTGTTATACAGCATTACTAAGTCATAATAAAGATTATAATTGTGTTCTGTATTATAAACTTTATCATAATATGTATCCATTAAACTATTTTTTGAGGCTTTGGCAGAACCAGGATTTTGAAAAATACAGGATAATATGATTTGTCCCAAAGTTAAGTTATCAATATGCTGCCATTTGCTTAAAGAATCAGGACGAATTTCTGTACTTCTTTTTATTTTAATATCCAGTTTTAAATCGTTTGCTAAAGCACCGTTCCGTAATTTTTGTTGTTCCTCTGAATTTGCACGTGTATCTCGTAAATTTATAGATTTCTGATAATTTGTTGCAATTGAAATATCTTGTAAATATTTCTTAGCTAACTCCATTTTTTTATACGGGGCAACTACTACCTTACAAAGAACATAAAAATCGTAGCCATCAACAATTTTTTTTGACATTCCAATGTTTGTTGTTGTTTGAGCTCCATTGATAATAGAAAAATTTTTTAAATGAATAGTATTATTTTTTATCTCACATTTTTCGCATCCAATTGTCAACCCGTTGTTTTTATACCAAAAGTTTTTAGAATCGTTATCTATTGTTTCATTTATCGATTTATCAACTTTGATACCATTTATCTTTTCACGTAGGTTATAACTAAATAAACCTTTAAACTTCTTTTGATTATATAGCTTTTTTATTGAATTAGCAGAAACATTCACAATAAAACCGTTTTTACTGTATCTTAAGACATTATTATGTGAGTCTATATCAAGTGTATAATCATCAACTTTCTTATTTGGATCATTCATAAAAACTTGATTTTCAATGTCTTCTTTATCATAGATTACTATTTCATATCCTTTTCTTTGATATTCATTAGTATCTTTTAATTCAGGTTTTAATTTATTCTTATAAAAAAGAACCAAGTATATCTTTGAAACATCATCCATGACATCTAACATCTTCTCTGCCAAAGAAGGCTTTATATTTGAAAAATCATTTTTCTTTATTTCCTCAATGGTTCTAATTATATTATCAAACACGTTATGAATACCATTTCTTAAAATAGAATTTTGGGTTTTGCCCTGTATTAAAAAAAGTTCACCATCATCATTTTTATAAATATAATCTATTCCACCATCCCCACAACCATCAACAAACCCTTCTGAAATATCGTTAACTCCAATATTGTCAGAAAAATAAAAGCTACTTACCTGTTGAATAGTAAATAAAAACCTAGGATTTTCATATATTCCTTTTTTTACTCCCGCATCATTACACATTGATTTTAACGATTTTTCTGAAATCACACTAAATACCTCCTTAGTAATTTGTTATAATTACTTCTTCTACTTTTCCTCTCTTTTTGCCATTTGCATTTATATTTCTTTTAGCTTCAATAACATGAATATTAAAATCTTTATATAATTCATTGATTAATGAAGTATTGTGATTTGAAAGCATTACATAGCATCCTTTATCAGCAAGTTTTTTATATACTTTTGCAAGTTTTTTTTGTTCCTCTTTTCCAAATCCGTATTCTGTATAACTATTAAATGTTGTTGTATCCGAATCATAAGGTGGATCGAAGTAGATAAAGTCCTCTTTTTTAGCATCCTTCACAGCTTCTTCAAAATCTACGCTCAATATTTTTACATCGTTCATTGTTAAATAATTGCTTACTGTTATCAAATTTTCACCATCATAGGTATTAACTTTTGCTTTCTTACCAAATGGAACATTAAACTCATTCTTACTATTTACTCTGTACAATCCATTGAAACACGATTTATTTAAATAAATAGTTCTTCCTGCCCTTGTATAATCTGATAGTCTATTAAATGATGCTTTATTTCTATCTTTATTTCTTATTTCATAATAGAATTCTTCACTATGATTTGCTTCATAACCATTTAAAACATTGCACATCTTTTTAAATTTATTTTCATTACATAAAACATTATAAACATTTATTAACTCTTTATTGTAATCGTTTATTACGGCTTTCTTTGGTGATAATTCAAACAATAAAGCTCCACCACCTACAAATGGCTCATAGTATGTGTCAAAATCAGCAGGGACGTATTCTAATAATTTTTCAATTATTTGCCTTTTACCGCCCGCCCATTTGACAAATGGTTTTCCTTTTATCATCGTTATCAACCTCCAAGGTGTACTCATGTTAATTATATCATTAATTCTTCACTTTTCATATATTATTAAAAATAATCGGATTATCTTTATAATATCTTTTTTTATGAAAATAATTATCAAACATATATGTATCGATATCATCATAATCAACGTTATCAATTACATAACTAACTATCGTTTTGGTCTCAAATATATCGTTGTTTTTTAGATATTTTAATTAGATAATGCATGTAAAATTTTATGTAGAGGCTTAACTTTTTTCTTTTTCCTTTATTTTCTTATAAAAATTAGCAACTACATTATCAGTAATTATAGAACCAGCATTGATTTTTTCAGTTAAATATAATTTGTCATAATTTGCACAACGTGATAAAGCAACATATGCTTGGCCAGGTGCAAAACAACTATCCAAATTGCAAGCAATTTGTTGATAAGTCATTCCTTGAGATTTATGGATTGTAATTGCATAAGCAAGAATTAAGGGAAATTGACTTACACTTGATTCAACTATATATTCTAATTTTCCTTCATCCCTATCATATTCACATTTATATTTATTAAATGTTACTGGAGAAATCTCGTAATCTGTTCCATTAATAGTAACCTTTATAAGTGTTGGCGATAATGAAGATATAATTCCTAACGTTCCATTAACCCACCTCTTATTCTCTTGATCATTTGTAATCATCATGACTAACGCACCAACTTTTAATTTCAAATCAAAATCACAAGGAAAATCGGTTTCTTTTAAGTTATTATCTCCTACTAGTATATTAGCTTGATACTCAAATAGTTGACTTCCAAGTTTATCAAGATTTTCCATATTAATACTATTAGCTTCATTTTTCTTAGGCACAACCTGAACTACTCTTCTGGGTACATCTTTTACATAATGCCTATTTAATGATTTTATTTGCTGCTCATTGATATTTCCTATTCTTATGTCATTTAAAATTTCAATAAACTCTTGATCTTTTTGCCTAAATATTTCTTCAATTTCCCTAAACTTAAAATTGCCATTTTTATATGCGGGAGAATTAAAGAAAAATACTCCACCATATTTATCTGTAAAGAATTCAACCTCTTCTTTTTTTGCAACTGGAGGTAATTGAAATAAATCTCCAAACAGTATTATTTGTTTCCCACCAAATGGTCGCTCATTTCTATTCGCTACTTTTAAAATCTTATCGACCTGATTAAAAACATCCACCCTAACCATTGAAATTTCATCAATAACTAATGTATCAATGCTTTTAAATAATGATAGGTTATTAGAAGATAACTTTATTTCACTTTCATCAATTAAATTATTCCATCCGAATGCTGAATGTAATGTAACGCCATTTATATTTAAAGCTGCTATTCCAGTTGGCGCACAATACAATACTTTTTTCTTTGTCTTTGCACGAAAGTATTTCAATAAGTAGCTTTTACCAGTACCAGCCTTTCCTGTTATAAATATGTTTGTGTTAGTATTTTCCATTATTTTGAATATTTCACTTTTTTCTTTGTTTAAATCTTCTAAATCATGAACTTCTTTTGGTTGCGCTTTTATCTCATCAGTTGGCTTATCTTCTGTCTTAGTTTTTTCTATTAATTCAAGCGCTTCATCCAATACATTTAGAGTTAAAGAGTCATTCTTAATTTCTGTATAATTACTTAATTCTTCTAGCAATTTATCATTTTGTCGCTTTAATTCTTCTATCTTAGCATTATTTGATTCAATTATTTTATTTTTATTATTTAAATCAGATTTAATATTTTTTATTAAATCATTCATTGATTTGATATCATTTTGCAAATTTCCTATATCTTGATTTTTTTGATAAATTATTATTGTTAAAATTATTATTACTATTATTAATACATAAATCATAAATACCTCTATTTAAAATCTAATAATGGTAGTGTCATTTATCTGAACCGAAACATTGATAACTCTTAGGAAATATATATCTTTAATCATTGACCTCTTTACACCAACCATTTAACTTATTTAAAAATCCACTTTTTGAATCCGTGATAATTGCTTATTTTTCCATGATCCATCCAAATACTGACTTATCTTTGCTTTTAACAAATTTCGTTTTTGTCACCTTATAATTAGCGTTAGAATATACCAAATTATTACATCTATCATACATCTTGATTATTTCATAATTAATTTGGATGTCAGCTAGTTTTATTCTTACACACATTTACTACTTATTTCCCTTACTATAATAAGTATAACATATCTATTATATAAATAATAGTTCAATAAAAAGCCTTGTTTTATAAGGATTTTTATTACTTAAATTAACATATATACATTTTATAATTATTTAACATTTATCTCTTTTATAATACTCTCTCCATGAGTTTTAATCTTAACTGGAGTTAAGATATTAGCAATCTTAAGTTCTTCAATGGTTTTAGGTCTTAGTTCTACTAACTTATCTAGTTCATCATTAGTAAATACATAATAAGCTGGTATTCCCATTTCAGTTGACCTATTTTTACGTAGTTCAATTAATCGTTCTTTTAAATTATCATTAACAGGTACACTATTTTGACAATATTTATTCTTATAATAGTCATAATAATTAATATCTTCTTTAATAGATAATTCTAAATATGATTTTGCTAGTTCTTCCATGGATTTTCTTGAATCAAATGATTCATCATTACCTCGATGGTTTATGTCGTATTCCATTTGTCTTACTAAAGCATCAGCTCTTAAAACTTTATATTTAATATCTTTTGGAGCACGATTAGTATTTAAAATCGTATCTTGATTAGCGGCTACTACTAAAACTCTTCGATAGTAATCAAAATTCTTGGAAGCAAAAAACTTTCTTATTCTGGAAGTATTACTTTCCCATATTTTTCTTACTACTTCTCTTTGTGCTTCAACTTGTCTTAAAGGAGAATACATTCCCTTTTTTATTTTCTTACCATTAATAACATATTCTCTTATAAAATCGCCTTTATCAGTAACTGTAATATTACCTACTAGATTTTTACATTCAATATAATAAATATAAACAGGCGTAATTATTACATAGTCTATTTGGGCAGTTAAATCCTCATATTTTAATTTAATATCTCTTAAAACATACATGCCTATATGAGCTTTCTTTAGTTGATAAGCTATCTCATTTTCTCCATCTAAGCCTTTTTTAACAATATAAAGTTCACTCATTAAGTCTTCGTTATTAGGATATTCTTCATTTAATTTTTTTAATGCATCATACTTACTTTGTAAATCACTATCTTCTTTATAAAAAACAGTATCTTTAAATCTAAAGGCATCAAATGCTGAATCTATTACACTATCTATTAGTCCCATTTATATCACCAATTTCATTATATCACACAAAAGATTACTTCAAGTAAAAAAGACTACTCAGTAGTCTTCTTTTGCTTCATTAATAATATCATCAATCTCGCGTATAAATTCACTTCTGTTTTTTGCATTTTCATCAATTAATAAGTATACCCTATTCTTAGTTCTTGTAAGAGCTACATAAAATAATCTTCTTTCTTCGGCAAAAGGAATATGCTCTTCAATAGGTTTATTTTTATATAACTCTTCATACCAATAAATATTTGTATGAACTGATGGAAATGTTTTATTTAAACCAATAATAATTACTTCATCATAAGTTAAACCTTTTGATTTATGCATAGTCATACTATCAATTTGAATATCTTCATTACCTTTGAATGTAATTTTTGAACCTATATCATCAAGTAATTCTTCATCTTCGAGGATACGATTAATCATTCTATTAGTTCTGCCTAAAACTAGGATATTATGATCTGGATAATTATCATGTATTTCTAGTATTGTTTTCTTTAAACAATCTATTTCCGCTAGATTATTTGATGAACTATCAAACTTTTTATAAATAATTGGATTATCAAGATGTTTACTAGATATTAATTTTTTTCTTAATTGATCTGGGTTACGCATAATAAAAGTACCTGAATAATCTATTAATTCTTGACTATTACGATATGTCCTAGAAATATTAAAACTTTTAGAACCTTGAAAGAATTTCTCAAAATTATATATATACTCGATTCTTGAACCACTGAAAGCATAGATACTTTGCCAATCATCTCCGACTGCATATACTTTAGCATCGTTCTTTTTTGCCGTTTTATATGTTAATTCATATTTAATTTGAGATATATCTTGATATTCATCAATAATAATATAATCAAAACGTAATTTTGTATCAATAGTTAGTTTTTCCAAATACTTTACTGAGAAATATAATAAATCCGCAAAATCAAAATAGTAATAATCTCCCCCAAAAGCGGCTTCGGAATAAAAGTTAGTAAAATTAATTAAATACTTATACTGAATAGCTATCTTTTCATCATCACAATTATCGACATATTCTTTTGCTCGATCATAATCACTGCGATAAAAAGACTCTTTACGAGTAATTAAACAATCATATAAAAAATATAAGAATGGATATACTTGGGATGTTGGATTAAGTCTCAAAAGATGTTCATAAACTTCTTCATCTGATAATTCATGATATACAATACCTAAATCTTTTAATTTTTTATCTAGTACATCCACTATGTTTTCTAAAGGTAAACGGTCTATCTCAATAAACTTATTACCTCTTTTTTTATGAAAATCTCTTTTATACTTTCTTATTTTATTATACTCTTGATCATCTAAACCGAAATACTCAATATATATTTTTTCACCAGCATAATCAATTGTAAAATCCGGTTTATAAATAGCTCTATTTTCTAATAATTCTTCATATACTTCTTCATAATAATAATCAAGTCCATGAGTATATAGGAAATTAGCTATAACCATCTCACCTGCTGATTTAACATATTCTCCTTTTAAAGAACGAATATCAGTATCTTTTAATAATTGTTTATTAACCTTTTCTTCGATTAAAGTCTTTATATCTTTATTCTTAGCTTCCTCAAGTTTATATTTAACATATCCATCCACTAAATCATCATATGAATCAAATCTTTTATAATTATTTAAAAAGAAATTGCCAAAAATAAACCCTGATTTTTCTTTAACAATATCAAAATTATTAATTATTTCTTCAATATGTCTTTTATCTTTAAATATATTTCTAAAGTAATCTAAGAATATTTCATTTTTCTTATTGCGATCCATAATGACACATTTACAATCATTAAAAATTTCTTTAATATATTCATAACCTAAAGAATGAAAGGTTGTAATATGAACAGGTAGTTCAAAACTCTCTTCGATTTTACGAGCAATCTCTTCAGTTGCTTTTCTAGTATAACTCATAACTAAAATACGTTCAGGATCAGCATGTTTTTTATCGACTAAGTATTTAACCTTAGATACCATGGTTGTTGTTTTACCAGTACCTGCTCCGGCGATTATTAAAGAGTATTTTTCATCAGCTAAAATAGCCTTACATTGTTCTTCATCTAAATGAATATTATCATCAATACCTTTGTACATGTTAGCAAAGTAGTCTTTATTCTCTAAATATAGTCTATCTAGTATCTTGGTATTATATGCATCTAAATCAAATCCTGAAGGTATTAAACTACTTTCATTTTCTTTGATATAATCATATAAATACTTTGAGATATACTCATTATTCTTATATTTACTAACAAACTGACTATCCATACTTCCTACCTATAATAACATTATACCATATTACTCCAATTAAAAAAGACTACATAGTAGTCTTAAATATATTTATCGTAGATACCATCTTCAAATTCAGCTCGATCAAGAATAGTAATATTATGTTCTAAAGCTAAATCTTTCATTTCCATATCAGTATAAAAATTAGTTATGATTAAGCCATGGTTAACATTTTCTTTTTCCATATCTTTAAGAGTTTCTTTAATATGCTTTTCTTTAATCTTGGTATTTAAAAATGACTGAGCTGTATATCTAACTCCATCTTTAGTAACTATTTGGTCATTATCATTAATTTTATCACCATCACATACTCTTACATCATCAATCTTAAGATAATCATAATGTTTTTTATAAAACATGGTATTAACATAATTTCTAAACTCTCTTGGTTCCATATAGTTATCAACTATATCTATTTCTTTTATCTTTTTTTCTTCCATTTTATTGTCTCCTTTTACTATCTACGGCCTCGACCATAATTGTCTTCTTCGGTATAAGTTAATTCTGTTGATAACATATCTTTATAGTCTTTTTCACTGACATGAATAATTCTTCCTCCAACTGGAGTAAAGTCCATTTTATCGCCAAAAACAATCCATATAATATCTGGTACTCTTGTTACTTGAGGTCTTCCTAAACATCCATCAGTAAAGACAATTTTGACCATTTCCTTTCCAGGATCGGGTGAAAATGATGTCGCTGCTAATTCAAAATTAGTACCACCACCTATTACTGGTCGATATTCAGCTATTTCTTTTTTACTTCTTATAACTTGAAAATCAGTAACAGTATCAGAAAAAGTGCCTACTTTCATAGTTAAATCTTCTTCATCATATATTTCTTCAAAGATTTCATATAATTGTAATAAAAATCCTCTTAATAAACTCATTGATATAGAGCTTGAAACATCTAGTCGTACTTCAATAGAACATAATCCTTCGATAATTCTTTCTTCCACCCGTGGATTAGGATAACTTCTAGAAGATCTTCTTGTACTCCAAACTTCTTCCGTTTTTTCTAAGATACCTGTTAATAACATTTTCCAAGATAGAATTGGCTTTGTTGGTTCAGCTTTACCGATTCCATTTTGAGCTCTAATTTTTGATAATGAACTTTGGGCATCTTTTTGACTTTGTTTTTCACGATTTTCTAATTCTTTATTAAAGATGTCTTCATCATCAATATGTTCTTCTTGACTCTCAGTTGTTGACTGTCTTTGTGAATCCTTTTTGTCTTCTTCTTTACTATTATCTTTTGATTTACCTGTCCATTGTTCATGGGAATCAAATCCATCATACTCATCAGGGTTTATGTTATCAATCGATGATGAATTATTATTTCCTTGTTCTTGCTTATTATCATTTTCATTATCTTGACTATTTTGATCACTACTTTGTTTTTGACCATCACTTTGTTCTTGTGAATTATTTTGATTTTGGGAATTTTGATTGTTACCTGAAGATTGTTGATTACCTTGATTATTATGCTCTTGATTTTTTTGTTCTTCTTGTTTTTTCTTTGCTTCTTCCTCTTCTTTTTGAACTAATTGATCATATATTTTTTCGGCACTTTTAACTAAACCATCTGCTAATTCCACAAACTGCATTTTTTGACCAGTCTTTGGATTTGTAACATTTGTTGGGAAAGAAAATCCATCTTTTTTTAAGAAAGCATTAATACAAGCATCTGTAGCTATATTCCAAACTCTTTGATAATGCATATGTAACTGTGCTCTTTTAGCTTGTCTTTTTGCCTCATCCGTTTCTATTTGACAATACTCATCATATTTTCTTTGTTCATCTTTTTCTGGTTTGTCTAAAGACCTAGCAAAGTGTTTTAAAGCAATGTGCATTGCTTCATGAGCCAAAACAAAAACTCGCTCACTAAAAGATAAGCGATCAAAAAAATCAGGATTAACAACGATTTTTTTTATTTCAATAATGCCTTTATCATTTTTTTCACCGACCACAGCCGCCGTATCGATACTTTTATCAAGTTCTATATCTACGCCATGTAAAGCAAGACCAGCCGTAAGTTGATATCTTCTGACAACGGATTTTTTAACTTTTTCTAATTCTTCGACAGTCATAATTATTCCTGAATTTCTATGTATTGTACTGCTTCCATTATTTCAGGAAGAATTGGACATTTAGTATTGGCATTGATGATAATCCTTAGATTACTTGGTAGTTTTTCACTAGAAATACAATTACGACAAATAATATCCATAAACAATTTTTGTTCTTCAAGAGATATTTTATCAAAATCAGTTATACATAAAATATTAGTAGTTTCATACCCATTTTTTAATACTCTTAAATACCATAATGGATAATTATTACCATTAATAATTAAATCTTTCTTAGGAATAGTCGCAGATATCTTCGTAATATAATCATTATCTTTAATATCCATTGTCCCTGAAACATAAATGGGAATAACATAATCAAGTAAACTTTCTTTAATAATAGCTAAAACTTCATCACTTTTCATTTAATTCCTCCTTATCTTACTGGGGCACTTACTGTAACCGTTTCTGAAGCTGCCTTTAAGACATTATTTCGATGTTTTTTCATAGATTGATAAACGGATAAGAATTCATCGCCTAAACACTCACAAATAAAGCTCTCGATTGTTATTTCATCACCATCATATTCGGAAATAATAATACCTAAAGCATAATATTTATCTTCAATGCTTGGAAAATCATAAGCAGTATACTCGCCATTTTTTATTTTATCCATCTCCACAATAAAAGGTTTTGTGTAATGTTCATAAAAAATCTCGGCGATAGTTTGTTCATCTACGGCTTTAATTTTTTGGCCTCCCAAAACGGATTGAATTCTTCCAAAACTTGCCTTATTTCTAACTCCACCTCTTGCTTCGGCTGCATATATCACTTTGGATACTTGTTCCCAAGTTCGAGGTGTTAAAAATTTACTTGTAACGTTTTCAGGATCATATTGACTAAACATTACTTTATCGGGATGAGCATAGCAAAAAGAAAAAACAGTTGGATGGATACGTAATTTTCCTGTCAAAGGATTAGTCTCTAATGCCCAAGTGGCCCATTCATCAATATCAAATTCTATCTCTAACATGGAATCAACCCGGTTATGAAGAGGTTTAGGCATAATACCACCACTTCGATCAACTCTAACTGCTGAAGATTCTTCTGGTCTATTACCAGCAACTACGATAGAACAGTTATCTGGTAATGGCCACTCTTCATGACCGCTTACTAATCGAGCTCCAATTACCTCCCAAACAAGATTTTTAATAGTATCATTTACATTTGTAAATTCATCTATAAACAAAACATGCTTACGATTAGGTTCAGCCTGACACTTTTGACATAAAACAACATACCAATGTGGTGGATATATTTCTCCTGGATTACCATTAGGTTCTTTACCACCAATTACTTCTTCTGATAACATACCATTTTTTAAGATTAATAATGTTGCTGTTGGGTCTATTTCAAAAACCCGACTACTTTTTCCTACTCCAGATGGTCCCCATAACATGGTTGATAAACCATCTTCAATGTTAAGACGTAACTTCTCTGTAACATTTTCTTCATGCTCAATTGTATACACTTGAGAAATAATTTTATCTTTTAACTTTTTAGCATTAGCTAACAAAGTCTTCTTTTGCTTGTCTTGAAATCTATCCGCCGCTGTTACAACCGCTGAGGCTACTTTATAACCAGCATTTGGATGTTTCATAACATTATCTAATACATTAAAATCGAAAGATTTATTAACGATACTTATTAAAACTGCTTCATGTAAATCATTCTCTAATAATTTATTAATAAGTTTTTCATAATTATTAGATTTATATATTGCTTCGACTAATGCTAAAGCTAATTTGGTATCTAAATTAGGATATTCAATTGCTCTAGACAATACTTCATCAGAAAAATTTTCGCTAATCAATAGACAGATATCATCTGTATTTAGTCCATCAATGGCAAAAAAGGCATCGATATCTTCACTACTAAACCTACCTTTATTAATCATCAAGTTAATTCTAACCTTTTTATCTGATAAAGGATTGGCAATTATTTTGCTAACAACTTCATCAGAAATTTTATTCTTAGCCATTTGCGCTAATATTGCTCCTGTACAACATGGATGATTAATGATAGCAAAATAGACATCAGACATACTATATTCAAAGGCAGATAATAATTTAACAAGTTCAGTTGCTACCGCTTCATTAAAAGCAGGACTATTAATAATATTAAGGAATCTTGTTGTTGTACTAGATACTGGATATCCAACAATACTAAGACTCATATTCCTTATAATACTTAATAATACATTCGGAGTAACGTTCGGAGCACTACATATATTTAGACAATATTTATAAGCATCCATTTTTAATAAAGTATCTTCCGTACAATATGGCGAACTAATTATCTCAGCACCAAAACTATTTTTTAATCTTTCAAGGTTTGCTATGACAGAACTTTCAAATACCTCTTTAGTCATTTTAGGGTGACTTAAAGCTTTACCGACAAAATCATAAGCCAAACTAGAAGTACTAAGACAGGCTTCTAATGCGCTTTTTAAATTATCGGATGTAAAGGCTGGATTATTCATACAAGCTGTTAGAACATCAACACTTGACCTAGCTTTAATAATAGCATCAATAACGACTGATGTACACTTACTATTCTGAAGGATTAATAAACAAACATTTCGAAGGAACTCAAGTGTACGATTTGCCTTCACAGAAGAAATTATTAACAATAAATGTTCTTCGGTTAAATATGGACATTCAAGAATAGCTTTAATAATTGATATATCATTAAGGAAACCATATTGAATTAATTTAGTCAATAATTGAGAATTAAAATGTGTATTGCTAATAATTGATGGATATAAATATATAGAATTTAAATTAGTAACCTTATCCAAGACTACGCTTAAAACATTCTCATCACAAACAGGGCTTTTTAAAACAGCATTATATACATCCTCATTATTACACTTTTTAACAGCGGTAATAAGTACTAGGGGTGTTACACCAGGATCTTCTTTAATAATATTTTTAACTATAGTATAACTATAAGAATAATCATTTATCTTTTTTATTAACTCTTCTTCTGTACTACCATTAATCATAATATACACCACCTATTATAAATATCATAACATATAATTAAATACATATAAATAAAAAAGTATATTTCAAGGCATAAAAAAATATGCAGTATGTCGGACATGCATATTTTTCTGCGGAGTTTTTCAACTATGAGTATATCGACATTTAACTCATAGCCCTTATCAAGATTCCGCGAGTGACACCCAGTTAATAGCCTTGATAAAATTTTTCAACCATTAATTTATTTTTTTATCACATTCATCTAATTAATACAGTTAAGTAAATAATTCTATAAATATGACTTTATAAATTAATATTGTAGCTTTTCTTATAAATACTTATTTTATTAAATATTTATAATTTTTCAATTATTTATTTATACTGTTACATATATTTAAATAATTTACTCTTTTAATTAAATTTAAATTTCTTTAAACTTAATTTTAACTATTTGTTAATAGCTATTGCTACTACTCTATTAACTGTTTATACTATACCATATTCATAACTAAGATGTCAATCACTTTTTGAAAAATTATTTTATTTTTTTGTAAAGTAACAAAAAAACAAGTTACTTCCTAATAACTTGTTTTTAATTTCTTATTACTATGGAGTTGATGGACCATCTAATGTGAAGCCAATGTTGAATGTTAAGAATGCACCAGATGCAGAAGTATCACAGTCGATATCTTGTCCTTCTATCCAGATATAAACCCGAATTTTTGTTACACCAGCACTTAATGATAAACCAATATCCATTGGATCACCTGTTCCTGATGAGAATGCTGTATTAGTTCTCTTAATATTGCTACCTGTCATAGCAGTAAATACTGAACTGTTATCAGTAGCATTTGTATTAGGCCATGCTATTTCATTAGCATCTGAGATAGTTGTCTTAACTCCATCCCATGAAACCCAATCGTTACCACTACTATTAGCAGTTAATGATGCATATGTTGCATTAGCTACGGTACCATAAGTATAATCTTGATAATACAAACGAGCTTGTTCAATACCGTATGCATTGTGTCCATCATAATTTGGTTCAACAATAATTGCACTACTTCCACCAGTATAACCTGCTAATGTTTTTGGATCAGTTGTTGCAGTATTATTACCTTCTACGATAAACGCATACCTAGCAGCATATTGAGCACCTTTATCAGCTTTCGTAGCTGTAACAGTAGCACCAGAACCTGCATCTAAGTATACGGTTCCTGCTTCATCTAGTTTTAAGAAAATATCGAAGGCGATAAAATCACCAATTGTTGTTGATTTTGCTTCAGGTGATGCAACTGCTGTTAAGCCTAAAACGCCATCATTATTTTTATCTTCAATAGTTCCTTTAAACATTGCCATCTTTCCACTTGATATGGCACCTACAGTAGATACTGGTACAAGATTAGTTAAACTGAACATATTTTCATCAACTAAGTCATTTGTATCATCGTTATCAGTTGTATCAAATGAATATCCTGTAGTTATATCACCATTAGAAATTAATGTCTTCCATGTATTTGCATCCGTCGAAATTTGGATACCACTACTCGTAGCAACGGTTACATTAATGGCATCAATAGTAACATTTCTATTTGCCGTAAACCATGCATACGTTGATGTTGCTAACAAAATTATTGTCAGGAATAGCAGTAGCAGTAAAGAACCTAATTTTCTTTTCTTCTTTCCATTTTTCTTTTTAGAACTCATTTAATTCACTCCATTTCATTCTATTTCGTATTTATATGTTCTTCAGTGACTTTCATGTGCATCTTTAATTGACCACCAACTAAAGCATCAACACAATCCGGGTCATCACCCTCAATCCATATAACTACAGTAATTTTATCAAATTCACCCGGAGCCAAATTCTTACGCACTTCGCTAATTATGGTTCCGTCCTCTTTAGGTTTAAAACCGATAGTATCTTTTTCTGGCTGTCCATCCATGTGGTTTACTTTGGCATAAATCTTTTTATCATCGTTAACAAAAATCATTACTCTTATTGCTTCATCAACATCTTTAACGACATCATCTTCAATCATTTCATACCAGTAATTAAAGACTGTATCGCTTTGATTCTCAACATAGAATGTGTAAGCTATGTAATTATCACCATTATGGGAACCTTCTGCTTCATCATTGATATTATCAGGAATCCAACGAATAGATATGTTATCCATAAATTGGAGATTTTCCGCTGATAATCTTCTTTTAGGCGTTGGATCTTTTTGGGATTCATAAATAGCCATACCACTTTCTAATTGTTTGTTGTCTTTGATACTAACATAAAAACTACCATTGTTCATTTTAAATCCTAGTACGATATAAACACCAAACATCAGAATTAATAAAAGTAAAATTGCTAGTTTAAGTTTTCTACCAAAACTCTGCCACCATTTGACTTTCGAGGCAGTTACAATGACATCTTTAGCCACATAACCACTCCCTTCAGAAAACGTGGTTTTAAACTACAGTATATGACTCACCTATCATATACATTACCATTATAATATATTGCTTTTTAGATTGCAACAATTTTTTTCCTTTTTTGATGTGTATTTACCACTGTAAATATCAAATGTCAATTTGACAAAGAAATTACATTTTAAGTGTATATTATTATATAATATATATGAATAAGGAGGAGTATCTATGAGATATGGTAGAAAAATTGCTATATTCGCTGCTTTGATAGCCATGTTTTATTGTGTCTCATTGATTCAATCCACCTATGCTAAATACGTAACAAGCGCTGTTGGAACAGCAAATATGACCTTTGCAAGATGGAATATTCTAGTTAACGATCAAGATGTTGTTAATAATTCTAATTTTAGTACTACTATTCTTCCAGACTTTACAGGAACTACTAATATTCGCAGTGGTGTCATTGCACCTACTTCTCAAGGCTCATTTGATATTGAATTGGATATGACTGATGTTGACGTTAGTTTAGATTATACCATCTCTGCTGCTGTATCATCCAGTAATACAGTTACCGATTTAAAAATTATAAGTTACACCATTGATAATGTTACTACTCAATATACCAATAGTATTACTAATCGTGTATTACTAAGTAGTACTGATCGTGTTGTAACAGTAACCTTTAATGTTGAATGGGTTGAAGATGCTCAAGATGGTGCTGTCATGAACAATGCTGCTGATACCGCTGCTGCTACAAGTGGTGTAGCTGCTATTGATGTAAGTGTTAACTTTGTTCAAGTTAGATAATAAATACGGAGACTATTATGATTACTTTTACCAAAGGTTATGAATTAACCACCTCTTTAACTAATATAGTCATTTTTATAGTTAGTTTATATTCAGTACTAATGATTAAAAACAAAAAATGGAAACTGTTCTTTATTCTGATGTCAATTAATTCCCTACTAGGAACCATTGTCCATGGTATTGAATTAAATAGTGTTTTAAAGGATGCTATATGGAATATACTCTCAATCCTCTTTGTCTTTACTATTAATCTGTTCTTAAGCATTTTTATGAATATTAAAATGAAACACTTTATGTATTTATCTGTCATAACTAGCATCATTTTAATTGTTCTTTACTATTTGGATATGAATTTCTTACTTGTTTATACTTTTTATGTATTATTAATCATTATCCTAAGTTTTTATAAAATTCTTAAAAGCAAATTAAATAATAAAAAATATTTTATTATTGGTTACATAGTTCAAATTATTGGTGGTGTTTTGTTACTAATGAGAGTTCATCTAAACTATTTAAACTATAATGGTATCTATCATTTATTTATGGCTTTAACCTTAGTATTCTTTTATCTAGGAGTTCAAGTGGATAAAGAAAAGAAAGAATAAAAAAATATGTTAAGTTTTATTTAACATATTTTTTTATGGTTCCTCAGGTTCTTCAGGCTCATTAGGTTCAGGAGGATTATTTTGATTATTCTGGTTATTATTACTTTGACTAACATATATTTTTACTCTTAAAGTAATACTCGGCTCTAAAGGATAATCGGTGGCATATTCATAGGCTTTATTGCCCCAGTAGGTATCTTCTTCATCATCACCAGATTCAAAAGGCCATTGAACATTTACCGTAAAAATCGAAGAACTAGTTACATCATTAATGATCTCCGAAAGATTAGCTTGAGAAAGACTAAAAGTAATCGTAAAGGGATAATCTGTGGCCAACATCGTTTCTAATTCTGCGGATGTCATGTCATCTTGTTGCACTTGCTCATGATTATCAATTCTACCCTCTTCAGTAACATATTCTTCATCAAAGATACGCGCTTCCAAAATATTATATGTAATACTGGCCGCTATTTCACTTTCATTAGCAATGGTTAAATTATCAACATAATTGCCCATACCAGGATATACTTCCGAAATGTTTACATTATAGTAATCCGATAAAACTGTTTCACCAGATTGGAACAATACATTCCAAGCTCGAACGTGAGCATCAATACTACTTGATACTTTGTTTGAATAAACAAACCAAGCATAAGTATTTCCTACCAATAATATTATTAAAAATACTATTTGATGAGGTTTAAGTACTTTCTTAAGGTTTTTAAGAATTATCTTTAGTTTCTTCTTGTTCTTGTTCATCTTCATCTTCCTCATCTTCAAATTTAATTTTTACGATTTGATAAGATGCATATAACCCTACGATTGTAAATAATGTATAGTATGAATAGTTATTACTCATTAAACGACCAAAGTAACTAAAGACAACTGTTTTATAAAAAACTTTTCCATATATTTGGGAATAAGATATTTCAGGATCTTCGTATTCATTCGAAGTACCTTTGGTAATGTAATAATAATCATCATTATCTTTTCTAATGGATAATATTTTGTGAGTTATTATTAAATCATTTAGATTACCCTTTTTACCTAGATATGTTACATTATCTCCGACTTTTAATTCGGAAGCAGGAACTTCTTTAATAACAATAATATCTCCGATAGAATATTCCTCTTTCATTGATTCTGATGCAACGCTAAAGACACGATATCCCATAATAGCTTTATTGTTGAAAAATTTTTGAATTAAGACAACACATAAAGCAATGAATAAAAAGATAGAAAAGATAATCTTTACTACCTTCCATGATATATATAATGCTTTATTATTATCTAGTTTATCTTTTATTTCTTTTAATTTTCTCATTTTAACTCCTAAACTCGAAACTAACAATTTTACTAATGGTACTTTGAATTTTAACATTAAGTTTTTGTTGAATTTCTTCGATTGTGGCTTCCTTCTTATTACGAATAACCGCAATTTTATCGCCAATAACCTTTTGTAACTCTTCAAGTGGTAAGTCAGAATTGATTTCTACGATTTTCGTAATCATATTATTAGTAAGTGTTTCAACTAATTCTTTATTATTATCTTGTTTAGCCGCTTTAGCATTATCTCCTAAACTATTAACAATTAAATAGTTTAATAAGAATACATCATCAAACATATTTTTAACAGTAACATTTTCTTTGATAGTGTTACTTGTTTTTGTTGTCTTATTACCATTATCAATATATGCTTGTAAATAATTCCATAATTTCATGGCATATTGAAAGTTGGTATTTTTTAAAATAAGATTTGTTTTCTTAATTGGCGGTGTTACTCTTGCTACGTTAGCTTTGTCTAGTAATTTAAAAACATCAGTTCTAGTTAAGTCTGAAACTTGCAATTCAAGTTTATCAATTCTTTCTTCGACAGTTAAATCATTATTACGTCCATATTCAGATGATGTATTAGATTTCGAAGCCATCGAAACATTAATATCGACTAATTCCGAACCCACTCTTGATGTGCCATGATATTCACTTTTCTTACTATCTTTAACAAAGGATTTAGTGATTAAATCCCTTTTCTTCATAGAAATAAACATTTGCATGTTTTTAATCAATGTATAAATTACTCTGTTTTCGTATGTATTATAGTTTTCATCTTTATTAATGTTTAAAATCTTCGAAGGTTTAACATCACCGTTTTTCTCGATTTTTTGAATCATACTTGTATTACGAGCTAAATGTTTAATACTTTCAACGGTTACTCTTCGAGCTTTTTCAACATTAACAACTTCTTCTTCATTAATAATGAAACGGTTGGGGTTTCTTAAGATGTTATCAATATACATTACGGTACCTTCCATTAATTCCAACCATTCAAAATCAGCCTCAAAGGATTCAACATTAGTACTTACAGTATATTCTGATTTAACACTATTGTTGAAAGAAGCAATTTTTCTAGCATCGGTTTTTGTATATAAGTCTAATACCTTTAATTCTTGATCCATAGTCTACTCCCTAAGACATCTTCTTAAGTCTTAAAAGAGTTTCGATACATTCATGCATCGTATCTTTTCCAAACGTTTTATCCAAAAATTCAATAAAGCCATCAATTTCATCTCTAATGTAAGAAATGTTTAATTGTTCAAATTTTCTTAAAATCTTTTTAGCAATAAAGTAATCGACACCATCTAATTCACTACCACCGCAAGCAACAAAGACAGGAACAAACTTTCTCATATGAGCAACAATACGGTTACCAAAAGCGATACGGAAATGAGATATTACATAATCATCCATTTCATTAATTTTATTCAAAGTTTCTTCTTTGATTGGATTGGCTTCCATTGCTTCTTTAAATTTCTTATTTAAATATGTGAAATTAACATCTTGAGCATCAACTTCTTGAGGTGTGAAAACTTTACCTTTATCGTTGATATCGATAGGCATAGCACGGTCATAAACTTTATCAGTTACCATGAATGTTGAGTCATCGTTATTGATTGTACCAATGTACCATACATTTTCAGGAATTTTAATTTTACCATTTTTAAGTCTCTTAGGGTCACTCTTCCATGAAGAAGCAACAACTTCGATAATCCATTCATCTTTGTTAGGCATTTCTAGAATGGATAGCATTTCGGCAAAATAATACTCAACTCTGGAGATGTTCATTTCATCTAGGATAATGGTATAAATATCATCTGTATAACCTGCTTCATATAATACTTTTAAGATATCTGTTTCATTGAACTTCTTAGTAAATTCGTTAAAGTAACCAAATAGTTCAGAACGATCACGCCATGATGGTTGAACGGAAGCAACACAAGAGTCATGCTTCAAAAATTTTCCCCATGCATAAGCAAGTGATGTTTTACCTGTACCAGAGATACCTTGTAGAATAACAAGTTTTGTACTGGCTAATGCTGCCACATATAATCTAATCATTTCTGTTGTATAATACAAACCTAATTTACTAGCAGCAAAATTTCTAAATAATTCTACAAACTCTGGTAATTCAAAATTATTACCATATTCTTGAATTTTATAATTAGCATATGCTATATCAACATCATTAAGTTTTGAGAAACGAATATCTGTATTTTGATCAACAGAGTCTCCTTCTTGTGGTTCTCCACTTACTTCTTCTTGGTCTGTTTCATTAGGTTTTAATCCTAAATGTGATACTTTCATAGCTAAGATTTCTTCTTTTTCTTGAACTAAAGTAGCTACTTTATTATTTAAAGTAGATATTTCTTCTAACATAGATTCTTGTTCAACAAGCGTTTTTCTAAAACGAACATATTTTCTTAATAAGAAAACAATAAATAAAATAACAGCACCAATAAGGACAACAAGAATAATCGCCGCAATGCCAAAAAGAACCCACTCCCCAATTCCGAAGTCAGATTTATATTGCCCTACAATTTTTAAATAGTCCTTAAAGCCAAACATTTTCGCAAAACCATTAATAATTCCTAATAGAATAGCTTTAATTCCTGAAAAAAATTGGGCTAAAAAATCGTATAAGAATGTAAAAAATGTGCTCATAAACACCTCATTGACTAACTATTTTTGCTTTTATCCTATCACTATTCTCTATAACTATATCATAATATTCATATTTTTCATATACAAAAACATATGAAAAGATATCAAGTATAGGAATATTATTATCAAAACTCTCATCTAAGATAAGAGCAACATTAAAACCGTTTTTAATAAAATTAGTAATTTTTTCTTGATATTTCAAGTAAGTTTCATAATTAATCCGAAAATGAACTCGAGATTTAACTACCCTATTATCGAGTACTAAAATATACTTGTTAATCTTCTTCTCTTTAGCAAATAAAGATTCAGGGAAATCAACAATATAGTTTTCATTGAAATTAAGTTCAATAGTATTTTTTAAAATATAACCTGATAGCATTAAAAATAATAAGTACTGTTTATTTTCTAATACGGTACCGGTATTATAGGCTTTATCAATAGCCCAATCACTAAAGATTGGTGATAATTTACAATTTTGATTAATATCTACTTTCTTAAGATTTCTAGCAACTCGTTTAAAACTTATATTGAAATTTTTATCTTCGAAAACTGCTAAAAAATCCTTCCTTACTTTAATGAAATTGCTAACTAAATCTTTTAATTCTTCTTTTTTATCTTCTCTTAGTGATATATCCTCTGCAATTGTATTTATCAAAGATGTTAAGCTTACATATTCACAGCAATCATCAATATATAAAATATAACCAAATAAGGTAAATATTTCTTTAACTTCTTCTTCAACACGCATATCTTGCTTAATAATTTCTTTTGCAAGATTTTTTAATTCAGTGTTTAATTTATTAATAAAACTATATCCCCGACTATATACACTATTATTATAGTATCTTACGTCAATATACTTTTCAATAAAGGGCATTAGTAATTTCTTATCATAATTATTACCTAAAATGATTCGATAATAATTCATAAGAAAATTTTCAAAATATTTAATATAATTATCTATCATTTTTCCTCCTATATAGCACTAAAAGTAATGATCGACGGATCATTGTCATGTGGATATGTATAGTCTTCCGAGACATCTATTTTATAAAAACGCACGACATTACTACTCATTGGTTCAACATCAAAAGTAATCGACGAAACATAAGCTACACCATTAACTGTCGTGGTTGTATATGTTGCACTATTTAATAAATTACTAGTGGAATCTATAACCACATCGTTAGGATCAAAAGTTAGTGTTACTCTTGCTGAAAAACACTTTGCTTGATCAGCTGCACTTAACGCCATATATTCTGCAAGAGTAAAATCATGATATATTTCATAATCACCAAAGGCTTCACCTGCTATATATTGGTCACGAGCATTAGTAATAGTAAGATCTAAGTATGGACGATTGACTTCATCGCTAATTTCATATCCGATACCTTGACGACCTACCGTAATAACAAATACTGCACTTAAAACTTTAACATATGGTGTTGATGAAGTAGCAGTAATGGTTACAGTTACAGAGTCACCCGTATTAAAGATTCTTTGGGGAGTAATGATTATTTCATAATCATCTGTCATTTCTGAACCATAGATGACACCAGATACATTATCAATGGAGCTAGTTACTCCCGAAGAATGAGTAACATTAACTGTATACTCAATATCGCTATCACTAACTAACAAGTTATTTTTATGGTTATTCAAAGAAAATTGAATTTTAAAATTACTAACTCCACTCCAGTTATTAACATTGTATGTAATCGCAGGATTACCAAGTTTGTCACTGTTAAAATAGAAATTACTGGTTTTAATTAAATAATCACCAATAAAGTCATGGACATATTTAGAAAAAGTTATTCCCACAGGAACAAGTATTAATAATAACAACATTATTAATAAGATTCTTACTTTTTTTCGCATCTTTATTTTATATGTTTTCTTATTACCCATACTGCACCTATTGTAATTGTATCAAAATTACAAAAATTAAACAACTTGTTCTGCAGTAATAATAACACTTAGTAATTCAATTTTGCCTTGGTACTCTGGATGATTTTGATTAGATAATGGGTAATAAACCGCTATTGTATAATAATCTTGTTCATTGGTTGTGTAATGAAAACGATAGTCTTGAGATGTATCATATATTTTGTAATATACATCATCATCCATCCGAGAACTTGTTGAAGTAATAATATTGGTAGCATTGGCACTATAATCTTCGTTTCGATAAACACTAATTGTAATTGGCAAATTAGTTGTTGTCTCAAATTTAATATGATAATCTAAATCAACATTAGTCCTGATAGAATCTTTATAATTGCGAACATTTATAACATATGTATATACTTGATTTGATGGTTCTAATCCCTCTAGTGCGATAGAGGCTGTTGATGTTCCTTGATCAACTAAAAAAACGGCTATACTAGCTTGAACATTCATATTAGCGGTTGACTCATAGCGTGAATATGTTACATCAATAAGATTGATAATAAAGACCACAACTAAAACAAGTATTGTAATATGAATTGCAATACTTAGTCTCTTCTTATCAAATTTTGATGCAAAAGTGTCTGTCATTATTCACCTTTATCTAATTTGGATTCTATTTCTTTTTGAATACTAGATAAATCTAAACCGATGGTATATTCTAAGTTTTTCTTATCTTCTTCACTTTCGGCAGACATAACTTTTTTATAGATAGCCTCAAGTTCTTCTTTACTTATATTATTAATATCAATTTTATTACTGTCATTTTCGATTTTTTCTGATTTAACAGTTGCTTTATCACTTTTAAAGCCTTTATATGAAAAAGCAAAATCAAACAATATTAAAGTGACAAAAATCATGATAATTACTTTCGGAGATGTTAAGATTTTTTGCCATATTCCCGCACTAGGAAAAATATGGATTACTTTACCTATTACTATTTCTTTTGGAATAGCAGGATCATCAGTGTTATTAGCGTCTCCCCTAGTAATATAGTTATTATCACTTATTTGCATAATACGATGCGTAATATAAGAACCCTCTTTAACAAAAGTTATAATATCATCTTCTTTATAGTCATCCATTTTCTTAACAAGAATAATATCTTCCTTTTTTATGGTAGGTTCCATACTTCCGGTAGCCACATTAAATACTGAGTATCCAAATACTTCAAAATAATCTTTTTGACTAATCATCATTTTGACTTTAGCAAAGATCATAATTGCTAAAACCACAAAAACAATAATAGTTAAAATGTTTATAATGATTTCTGCTACCTTTCTCATATTTTACCTCTTTTTACTCATCAATATATTCCACTAGCGTTTCTCCTAAATACTGTATAACAGTAATCTGAGCTGGAATACTTATGCTCGCATTCGATGTTAAACCTAAATTTGTATCGCTTTGATCATACGTTGAATTATTGGTCCACTCTACGACAATTCTTAATCTTGCCGTATCACCATTAGCAATTTGGGCTAAAGTAATAATGCCTGAATATGTACTTTCACCAGTTCTAACCATGGTACCATTTAAATCAGTAACATAGTATGTAATATTTTCGCCATAATTTTGTTCCATATCCAAAGTTATGTCATATCTGATTGCTACATCTGTATCTTCTGGATCAATGATTACATCAAAATACCCACTTCTACCAGGTGCAATTACACCATTTTCAATATGTGAACTAACACTATAATTAAAATTACTGGCTACAAACGATATAGTCTGTCCAGAAGAAATATCCATATCATTAAGCCTAATGGTCCAATTACCAATATTAAAATTTCCTGTTCCATTAGCTAATGTCTCATAGACTGCAAAGGAATCAGAAATTAAACTTAACAAGAAGACCATGGAAATAAATACGCCTATATATAGTATTGTCTTTACCTTTGTTTTCATCTATTCATTTTCGTCTTCATCTTTATCTACTTCAGATAATTCTTTCGCAGATTTTTTCTTTACTTCAAGAGCAATTGTATATATTTCATAAACAAATGCATACAATGTTGGTAATATTATTAAGAACATGAAACCCCATTTAGATTCTAATAAGCCTAAAATTAAACCTAGTTTTTCAATTTTTAAAGCACCATTAGCTACACCAAGAATATCATTATATGATACTTGAGCATCATTAAAGTAGAAAGAATCTTCAGCTCCATCTACTCTTTCAGCACTTTCAATAACACCAAAATTGATATAGCTTCTAGTCTCTCTGTTACCATAACGGAAGAAAGCACCACTACCTTCGGTGTATTCTGATTCAAGGCCTTTGGTTACAACAATAATATCATATTTATTAAAGCCATATTGTTCAAGTGAACGATTATCAATTACAAATAAAGATGTATCACCGAATTCACTGTATCCATATTCATTCAAAGATAATAAACATATAGTTGTAAAAATAGCTATTATCACCCATGCTCCAATAAGTATTTCTTTAATAAAATTTAATATTGCCTTCATATTCTCACCAATATTATGATAGCATAAAAAAAATCAATTGTAAAACAAAAGCCAATGTAAAAAGCATCTACAAATAATTTTAAAGATCAATCTACATAAACCAAACTAAGACTAACAATAAGCTTCTCTAGATGTATTGAGATAGCATTCAATGTCACCATCTTCATTTTCATCCCAATCTACAATATTTAAAAGTCCACTATAATGGATATAATATTCAAGCCCAGCAATTGTGCATTCACAACTAATCCTATTCCTATTACAATGACATCTTTGGATTGGGCTTATCAATATACCAGAATCAATAAACACCTGACCTAATGATAATATAATCCTTTTTTGTTCTTCTTCTGTAAATAAATTACTACCATGCCCTGTCAATCCATATTGCGTATATGGTTGGCTTAAACATATTTCTATCGAATTTCCCTCAAAAGCATATGAAACACCCCAATCATCTAGCCTTTCGGTTGTATATGTCCCACATACAAAATATTGAGTACTATTTTGACCTATATACACAAAATACCCTGTGTCAGGTCCGCTATCTTCTACTGATCCTGGATGGTTTGGAAAGTAATATGAGCTGGTAGAATACCAATAATCTACTGGTGTATCAGGAAGCAAATGAGCAATAATAATTGCTGTACCCGCACTACATGATACATTTGCTACTTTAAATTTTCCTGAATACGTCTTTCCAGATAAAGCACTTTGATCTTGATTCACATTATAGAACTTACTTGTTAATGTCCATACAGCTGTCGTGGTCGTACTACTAGTTCCATCTATCGTTGCTCCACTTACGACTGTTGTACTATTATTAGTATATGAAAAAACTGATAAGTCTCTTTCTATATAAATATAATTGGTGCCATCACCTGCATGGGCATTACTTGCCAATATTCCTTGAATAGTATATTCATTTGCTGTTACTCCACTTGTATGGGCTGTATATTTATCACTTGAGGTCCATTCATAAACAATGTCATAGGTACATACCATGTTGTAGTCTGTATTAGGTGTGAAATTAACTGTAAGTGTTGTACTGTTTTCAGCGGCTACATTATTACTGTTGGCTTTTTGCATGCTGGCTACAGTTATATCTAATGACATGTTTCCACCTAGGGTAACAAAGACCATATTATTTCTTTCTGTTACGGTATTGGCATTAGCTACATTAGTTATATTCATATTACCTGTTGAAAAAAAGGCATATGTTGCTCCTATAATTAAGACTAAAAAAGTCAGTATAGTAACAATCATTAAAACGATGTTATTCTTTTTCATATGAACTCCTACTGTAATAAGTATATAATTAATATAATTTTTAGACAAGTCGTTTTTCAACAAAAAAAGAATTAACATTATCGTTAATTCTTTTTCGTTAATTTTCCATCTGTCTCATTAAGTTTTTTAATGTTAATATCACCCAAGCTGACACTAATTTCAGAGTCTCTTTCAATATCAGCTGTTTTAATATTAATATCTCCAATATCATTTTTAACACTAATAAACTGATTTAATTTATTAATATCAATATTTAATAAAGTACTCTTAGAAAAGAAATTATCTACTTCATCAACCTTTAGTGTTCCCCATAGACTATAAATGGAGGCATTGGCCGTTTTGCCAATCTCAATACCACTTCTTCTGGAAACTACTTTAACAACTTTGGCTTGATCAACTTTGACATTACCAAAACGATTCGTAATAGCCATCGTGGCATTTTCGAAACTTTCAATATTTACAGGGCCATATTTATTAACAACAGTTATATATTCTTTAAAGGACTCGGGAGCTGTGATATTAATAACATTCATTTTACAAAATAAACATCCATCATAATACTTAACTTTAATGGTTATTTTTTTGTTATAATCTTTTATTTCAATATTTTTACGCTCTGATAAAACTTCAACTTTAATTTTTTCATCATCGGGTTCACTATTTTTTATATTAATAATAGCTTGATCAACATCTATATATATTGTATCTATATCTTCATACTCTTCATCATGAATAGTATTACTACTTTGACGACCAAAAAATATTTTCTTGGTAAAATGAAAAGGTTCATAACTACTTACGACACCAAGAATGGTTAAAATGATGAGAAGCATAATACATATGACAATAGTCAACTTCTTTTTCATTATTACTTCCTTAAGATATTTTCAACATAAATAATAAATTCTAATTCATCTAAACTTATCCGATTACGAACAAAATCATAATGCATAACTAGATTATTAATGTTTTTTAGATAAGAATCGATAGATTCTAAAGTTATTTTATCCTCTTTTAGATTAATGTTAATTAAACGATATCTATCACTTATAATCTGAGGAATATTCTTATCTTCAGAAATACTAATATTATTGATAATATTTAACTCACCACAATAAACAAATCTAAATAGTCTAATAATATTTTCATCAATGTCTTTCATAGTTAAATTATCATTTTCCGCTTTAAGAAGTTTAACAAAGTAATTAAAATCAGCCGTAACTATCAATAATAATTCATGATAAGTAGTATCATTGTTTACATCTTTAAAGATTGTATTTTGAATCTTTAAATCATCTAATTCATGATACAACTTATATAATTCAATAAGACAATTATTACGATTTAACTTTGTTTCACCATTAGCAAAACGACTGTTAAGTTTTTTATTTAATTTAAATAATTCTTTCTCTTTCTTAACTATTTCTTTATATTTATTATTGTAAACATCTTTATACTCTTGCTTATGCTCAAATAATTTTTTAAAATCATCAATAACAAACATAAAATGTAATAGTTCTTTATATTCTAGTAAAGTATCATTAAGTTTTAATAAATTATTGTAGTTAGCTTCCCTATCATCTGTTAGTAATAATTCGGTAGCTATTGATTCAATACTCTTTCTCGAAATTTCTGTTACAGAAACATTTTTTCCAAGCACTTGGGAAGATAGATACTTAATATTGTTATGTTTACAATAATCAATATATTCATTATCTTGTTTATACTTCTCTAGTAATTCTTTAGATGACGCAACATTATTCTTAAAAAATGCATCAATTTTTTTCTTATATTTAAAATATAAATAACGAAAATTTAGTTCGATTTGATTCATTAAATTAGAGTTTTCCCAATATAATGACTCAAATACGGTATGCATATCATCATCTTTATTTAATAAAGCTGCCATATATTTATTTACAACTTCGGTGTAATTAAAATCTTGAATAGTTAATTTAATACTTACTTTTTCAAAAGCAGCAATAATATAAAGAATAATCTTATTTATCTTATTAAGATCCTCTTTATAATAATGCCCTATTTCATAAATATAATAAGGCAAATTCATTCTTTCGTAACTTTCTAAATAGTCACTGGTAAATTTAACTGAAGATACATCTATTTTACTAGATGTTTTAGGATTTGAATCATTGGAGTATTTTTTACGATATGTATGATATCTATCTTCAATTTCATCGGCTATTTCTTTTAATTTAGCATTATATACTTTTAATTGACTGTCAATATACGCAACATATTCTTCCTTTTTCTTGTTTGTATCAGTAGGAAGAATTGAAAGGTTATTGTTAATAGCATCAATTTCTTCTTGAATCTTATTTATCATTATTAACACCAGCTTTCAAATCTTCCAATGATTTTACAAACTGTAAGATAGTTTCATATAAATCAATTAGTTCTTTATCTGTTAGTTCTTTCATATTATGTACTCCCTACTTAATTATTATATATTTTTCTACGGTTCCAATCAATGAGGAATTATCATATAGCATGAAATCTAAACGATATGTACCTGGTGTTAAATCATCTTTCATCGTTAGATTTAATGTAGTTGTAGCCGTAGGATTATTTAAAATCAAATATTCATTGGCATTAGCCGTTGCAAGGAAAGTATTGCTTACATAATCTGTAATATCAACTGCTTCATACTCTGTAGTGGTTTCCATATCATATTTTCGACGTAACATTTTAATCCTTATAGATGGATTAGTTAATCCAGAGTTATAACTAATTGTACATGTTACATTATTACTATTATTTAAGGTATAACCTGTGTCTTTATAAACAATCATATCTTTGTTGGCAATTTCAACATCTAAACCATAGATTTCATTAACAATGTAAATTGGGAAATCAATATAATCAGATGTTTCAACACCATAATAGATACCATCTGGTGAACCAAAGGACTCTACTCTTAAAACATAATTACCAGTTGTAAAGCTTGATGTTCCCGTTTTTACTTTAATCCAAGTTTGAATATTACCTACGTGATCAGCAATTTTAATTCTCGTTGTACCATCAATACTTGGTGAATAATTAACTTCATTTATTTCGTAAGTTAACCCTAACATAGAAACCCCAGATACAACATTGCCTTGAGAATTGAATAAAGTAAGTTTTAATCCTACTTTAGAATCAAACATATGTGTATCATAAATAACATTAGTACCAACAGATGATTGAGTATAATTAGTTTGTAAATTTAATGTTACAGTTTCACCACTATATATAGTATTACTACTGATAGTTCCATTAATATCAATGACGGCATCTAATCCATCATAGACATCATAGTACATATTAGCTTCTTGAATACCTAAAACACTGACAATAGTTTGATTATTACCATCTTGTAGTTCGAACAAAAGATAATTATCTAAAGAATCATCTTCGAATTCCGTGTCATCAAAATCAATAATAAAAATAAACTCTTCCTGGCAATAGTCACCAATTTGTCGGTAATACTCAGCATTTTTCAGGGCGTCATTATAGAGGACTCCACTGTTGAAAGCACCCATGACTTCAAACATTGACAAGTTATAAGATGCTTCACCATGGAATGATATTTGATTTTCAGCATTAGCTACTTCAGCAGCAGTTATAACATGATAATAATACTTAGCATCATCCATACTTAAATCAATCATTGTAATTTTTGTATTTTCTGGCAAAGCAATATTTGATACTAAAGCTCGATGATATCCATTACCATAAACATTTTGATCTTGAGCATATAGTGAGAAATATGCACTGATTGATGATTTTGAAGATATTTTTGTTGGTGAAGAAATAAATAAATCATATTTTCTACCCGCTGTTAAAGATGCTTCATAGTCGTTTGTGGTAAATAAGATACGCGAAATATTTACGTTAATGATTAATGTTTCAGGATCCGTCGTTAAATCATCAATTCGGCTAGTAACCCGTAACATTATTTGAATTGTTCCAATTGACCCCGCCGTTTGAATGTTTTTAGAGTGATATAAATAAAATTGTAACGATGGTACATTGGTACTGTTTTCACCAACATAACTATGTAAACCTTGAATTTGTGGAGTGGTATTACTATAGAATGAGGTTGATCCAACTGTTAACCAACCTGAGTTACTTGTTTCCATAGAAAGTCCAATTGTTTTATCTACAGTTGCTAGATTTGATGAAACTTTAGGAATAGAATTCTTACTAATTACTTGGACACCACTTTCCAAACCTGTAAAGTCTACTCTCATGATTTCAAAAGTAGTATTTGGTACTGTATAATCGATTAATGGTAATTCCACAGCACCTAAAGTAGAATACTTAGATGCCACTAAGTTTACTTCATATGTTTGAACATATTCACCAACAATCCACATGTACATTGGAGCATCTGCTGGTGTTGGTTCAATATACTTAACTGTGTTTACACCTTCAGCATCGACAAAGTTACTATAGAATCCGTCAGCCGTAATATCATGATCCGTTTTATGTGCACCTAGAACATAAGAACCAGTTGTAAACATACCACTGTTTAGGTCAACATGATCACCATAGTCATAATCATCATAAATACCTACAACAACCGAGTTATTAGCACCATATTTAAATAGTCCAAAGAAAGTCATTCCATAAACATTACCATATGATGATAATGTTTCATTAGCAATGTTTAAGACTTTGTTGTTGGCACCATACATATAAATACGATTATCAACATTCTTTTGAACAGTATGATTAGTATCATCAATTTCAACAGTTGCTAAAGCACCTGTTGAGGTTAAACTCTTATAGCTTTGAAGGGCATTAGCACCAGTTTCTAAGAATAATGTTGAATTATTTTTTAAATCTAATTCTTCGATAATAGATAATGTAAATAATACATCACTATATTCGTTTGTTCTATCGGTTGCTCCACTTAATGTTAAAGCAGAGTTATCAATAACTAAAAGGTCAGTTCTTTGAATGGAAACATTATGTTTTGGATTACTAAATGTTCCATAGTTTTTAATATTAATAGTACTTGTACCAGTTGTTGTTGAAGCATTACCACTTCCAAAAATAGAACCTAAAATATCAAAATTATTATAATTTAAGGCGTTAATGTTAACAGCAATTGAGGATGTTACACCGACGAAGTGCCAGTCGTAGTTTTCTGAACCGGAAGCGTTTGCTTCACCACCACCGAAGACTGTACCACGAATATCAACAGTCCCTCTTGTAGATTCAGCAGTCGTAGCAACATCAGCACCAATATCAACGGTAGTTCCGCCGTACACAACTGATGTATTAGCTCCACCATAAACATTACCATAGATTGTTGCACCAAGTACTTTAACATTTGAATATGAATTATTAGTAACAGAATCACCTGTAAAGGCTGCATTTCCGCCACCAAATAATGAACATTGTGATTTAACTACGCAGCTAGCAGTTCCAATCGTTGTTGTACCACCAACAGTGATGTTGGTATTTCCTAAAACGGTCGCGTTAGATCCATTTCCACCACCATAGGCACTACCGTGAATAGTACCATTATTTATTACAACATTGGTATTACCTGAAGTGGCACCATCATTTCCACCACCATAGGCATTAACATTAATTGTACCACCAAAGATTTTTAATGAAGTATTGTTGTTAACGGCCGCTAAATTACCGCCACCGTAAACACTATTAGAAATAGTTCCTGAATTAATAGTGACATTAGTACTACCAACCGCTGCTAAGTTACCTCCACCATAAACGTTAGAAACTGTACTACCGCCAACTGTAACATTGGTTGTGGATGATACTCCACCAGCATTATTGCCACCATAAATATCCGTAATGGTTCCACCGTTAGTAGTGATATTTGTTGTAGTTACATTACCACTTTGATTTGAACCACCATAAATATTTGTAACAGTTCCAGTTGAAGAAGAAGGAAGTGTGACGTTTGTTGTTGTAGCTCCAGCACGATTACCACCACCATAAATATTGCTAGCAGTGCCGGCATTAACAGTTATGTTAGTCGCACCAACAGATGCTAAATTACCACCACCGAAGATATTGGTTAAAGAACCACCATCAATTGTAACGTTGGTTGTGGATGATACCCCACCTTGATTATTACCACCATAAACGTTTGTAACAGTTCCACCAGCGACATTTGTGTTAGTTGTCGTTACATTACCACTTTGGTTAGATCCACCATAGATATTTGTTATAACAACATTGGCTGTTGATGGAACGGTAATATGTGTCGTTGTAGCTCCGGCTTGATTTCCACCACCATAGACTGCTGATAAAGTATTAGAGACATTATTAATAGTTACATATGTATCACCATTAACGTTACCAGCGTTTCCACCACCAAAGACAGAACCGTTTATTGTACCGTTATTTATTTCAACAGTTGTATCATTGGCAATCGCGGCTTGGTTACCTCCACCGTAAATTGTGTTAAATGTACCACCGTTAATTGTTACATCAGCATCGCCACCAACATTACCGGCATTTCCACCGCCAAAAACCGTATTAGTTACTGTTCCATTATTAATTTCAACATTTGTATCATTGGTAATCGCAGCTTGGTTACCTCCACCATAGATTGTATTAAATGTTCCACCATTAACTGTAATATTTGTATCGTCACTGACAGCTACATTACCTCCACCATAAGCGGTTGTAATTGTTCCGCCATTGACAATAATATTTGTTTCAACCGTTTTACCACCAGCATTATTACCACCGTATAATGTCGTAATAGTACCTTTATCAACGGTGACATTAGAGGTACTAACATTACCACTTTGATTTGAACCACCGTAAAGATTTGTAACAACGATATTGTTGCTTCCACTTCTTGTATGTAAATCGACATTAGTTGTCGTAGCACCGGCATTATTACCTCCACCATAAATGGCTGTAATGGTGCCAGTATGATTATATACATCAATATTAGTCGTTGTTGTACTAACTAAGTTACCTCCGCCATAGATAGTTCCGATTGAACCACCCGTAACTTCAACATTAGTTGTACCGCAAGTACCACCTTCGTTATTACCACCATAAACGGTCGTGGCACTACCCGAAGATATATTAACATTAGCCGTTGTTACACTACCCGATGTATTTGAACCACCATAAACATTGGTTGTCGTAGCACCAGATAAATAAACATGTGTCGTTGTAACAGAAGATTTATTTCCACCACCAAAGACATCAGTTATAGTTCCACCATTTAGATGAACTTCGTTTTGCTTAGTATGACTACCAGCTTGGTCATGACCACCAAAGACTTTACCTACGGTTCCACCATTAACGGTTACATTAATATTTCCATTAACGATAGGTGTATGGGTACTTTCTCCTTGACCACCACCAAAGACACTATTGGTTATGGTTCCTTTATTAACCGTAACACTTACATTGCCACGATTGGTAGCATTAACACTACCAAAAGCACTACCACCATAAACACTACCATTGATTGTCGGTCCCGTACTGGCATCACCAATTGTGACAGTAACACCATTAGTGGTAAATGTACCATCTGTCGCTGGGTCATCAGGTGTAGCCGGTTCAGCTCCACCTTTACCGCCACCATAGACATTACCGGTTATGGTTCCACCAGTTACAGCAACATCAATATTGCCATAAATCGTACCATGCCGATTAGAACCGCCATAGATATTACCAATAGTTCCACCGCTTACATCTATATCAATTAAACTTGAAGTTTGATAGTTAGATACGCCAAAATCAGCAGAGCGGCTTCCACCATAGATACTACCAACATTTCCTGAGAAAACTTCAATTTTAGCAGTTGAGGTATTGTTATAAACTGTTCCGGTTGAACCATAGTTACCACCACCATAAACAGCAGTATTAATAGTTCCACCATTGATAATAACATGAGAATTATAAACGGTTCCTTTTTCAGTTGACGATGTATCACCACCACCAGCACCAAAGACCGTTCCAGATTCAACGCCATATAATTTACCAGTTCCGCCACCAACAGTGACATTTCCACCAACATATACTAGAGTTGATCCTTGAAGGACACCGTCGTCAGTATATCCAGATTCAAAACTATTTGAACCGCCAAGAACACTATAAGTTACTGTTCCGCCAGTTACACATATTATACGATTACCTTTTGTTGTCGAGTGACCAGCACCACCATAAATTGATCTTACCGTTCCACCACTCATCCCTATAAAGGTTGAGTTTGTCGTTGCCGAACCATTATATCCATAACCACCAACAATCGTGTTGATATTTCCGCCTTCGATTTTCGCACCGGTAATTGAGTTGGCATATGTTGATGCTCTAGCCCCAATATATAGGCCGGCTGTATCATCCGTATTTGGTGTATCATCATAGTTATAACCAAAAGTTCCACTCTTTACGATGTTATATGACATGAATATTGATGCACTACCAGCCGTATTATTACCACCTGCATAACCATCAAGACCTATTCCAAAAAATAGTTTCTTATTGCTATTGGCTACCCGGTCATAATCACTACCGAAAATAGTTGTTTCATTAAAAGTATAACTAGTCGTAGAACTACTCATCCTACCACTATGGTAGGCAAAATAGTTTCCGCTTTCAATAATTACTCTAAATAATCCCGATGGACTTGAGCCATAAGCACCACCATAGATACCACCAACCGAAAGATAAGATGCCCCATCGTAAGGAGTAACATTTCGACCTATCTTAAAGTTATGGGAACTTACAAATATGCCACCATAACTAGTGTAGTTAGTTGAATCATAACCTAACGCATAATTCTTATTGCCATCATTATTTAAATTAGTATTTGGTCCATCAATTCGAATGTTTTCAATTCTAATATCACCCGGTATTGTCCATCTTGAAGTATTAATCGTTATCGTTCCACTAGCTGTTGTACCATTAATAGATGTTCCTGTGAGAGTATATGGTCTATTCGTATTTAAATTTGAATAACTTACAGTACCAGTTATCCGCACGATATTCATGTCTCTCGTAACTAAGTAGTAATAGTTTTCTCCACCTATTACTTCATTATTAGCATCTTCCTCGATAATAGATATACTATTACCATTGCTTTTAAGCATTTCATCATTGTAATGAATTAATTTATAAGCTGTTGTACAACCACTTGTACTCGTACATAATGTTCCAGATGCATTATAATACATTCCCGTTTGAATCATTGCGGAAGTTGGATTACTTACTTTATAAAAATAGCCTTGGGTATCATTACCAGTTGGTATATATGATTTTTGTCTTTGAACAGTTTCATTATATGTATATTGACCATCTGGATCATCTAAAAGTTCCATGTAAGTCGTATTATAAGTATTAATCGTTGTTTCAGTATTACTGTTAGTAGGTCGAAAATTAGCAATAAAGGTTACTGACCCACCGTTATATTTTGTTCCGGCAACAATAGCCGTAGTATTAGGCGAAAAAACATAACAGGTTGTATTCCGCCTACATCTTGTTCGGCTAGAATTGTAGTAATATGTTCCACTGTTTCGATTCGTACGATAAAAACTACCAGCAGGCATGTAACCATCTTGGTCATCACCTCTAACATATTGACGGACAAATTCCATTTGCGTATAGTTTTGTCGCCAAAAATAACTCGCATGATGAACTATTATTTCTGGTACTGTATATCCTGTTGATACCATCGTCATCGAATTTAAATCCGTAATGTCATAATAAGAAGTTACAACATTCGCTTCATACCAAGTAGCATTTAAATGAATTACGACTTCACTACCACCATCAATTGGTACTTGCATGTATCTTGTATAATCATCGGTATTAAGACTAAACTTAGCTGCATCACATACACCAGTAGTCGTATCCTCTTCTTGATTACATACCCAGCCATTAAAACCATATTCTACAGGATTTACATAAGGTCTTTTGCTAAATGGATTATCAATAAGTTCAATATTGATATAATTATTACCATCACTATCTGTGGCAAGGGTTCCATTACTGTTTCTTTCTAATGGATAATATTTAAAATAAACATATTTATAAGAGTTTTCACTATTGATTGGTGATACTCTTCCTACCAAGGATGAATTATTAATATCCGTTCCATCAAATATTAGTTCAACTTTAACTAAATACTCTGGATCATAATAATGTGTGCTATTACCACTAGGAAGACTAGTATTTCTAACTTCTGTATAATTAAGACCCGTTAAATAATTTAAATCACTTGTTAAATCATTAACATAGACAATATTATTTGCTATACCACTAGCGTGTTCATTAATTGTACTTCGTTTAGTACCACCCTTCGGAGCATTAACTTTTTTTTGAGCATCAACACCATTATTAATAATTCTAAATTCTCCGTTGTCATATTTCCAAACTAAATCACTGTTATCATTAAAGGATTTAACAACATATTCTAAATCTCTTTGATTATTAAAAATAATATCATCTTTTTCAATACTATATTCGTAAATATCATACTTTTGTGTATAATCAAATTCATCGACTAAAGAAAGATTACTTGATTCAAACATAATATTTTTAAGACTACTACCATTAAATTTATCTAATAAAATATTGGTGCTTTCAATATTACTATTACCTGAAATATTAATATTTTCAATGTTATTTGCACCATTATCATTAAGAATAAACAAAGATGATTTTAATAAATCTTTATCACCATTATATGCTATTTCAACATTGCTAAGATTAATATTTGTAAGATTACTTTCTTCAACCTCTCTAAATAAACTGGCATCAATATTAACAAGAGCATTTTCTATTTCAGATGGTTCTTCATTTTCGTCTTCTTTTTTGACTTCTTCATTACTTGGAGTAAGCATTTTATCATTAACATCTAAAGTAATATCTTTAAAATTAATGTTTTTAATTTCAGCATTATATAACGAAGATAGTAAACTAAAACTAGCTGATTTATCTTCTAAATCAGTGTAATAACTACTAATCTTAAAATTAGATATGGTATATCCTCCACCATTTAGTGTCCCACTGAATTGTTTATTATCACTCGCAAAGAAAAATTCTTGGCCATTAAGATCAATATTATTATCTATTTCATAATACTTATTAAAGTAATCAGATGAATTATCACCATTTATAAGTTGAAAGAAATATGCTAGTTCACTACCATCTTTAATGATATAGGGATTATCACTGGTTCCATTACCACTAGCAAAAGATTTAGCAATTGTTCCATCCCATATAGATGAAGTTCTTTTTTCTGAATAAGTAATTTTAGATGCAAACCAAAACGAAAGAAGAATGACTAGCACTCCCGTTAATAGTATTATCTTTTTATAATGCTTTTTTACTACTTTCTTCATCTATACTATCCTACGTATATCATTATAACATAAGACAGTCAATTGATAAAGAAGATGATGATGAATTTATTTTCTTAAATCAATAGGTCTTCTTACTCTTTTAAGTTCTTGTTCCATAGCATTTATTTTTTCTAAGGCATTATCCCCACGTAAATGCATAAAATATTGTAAGTCTTCGCCATAATCTTCAAAAATATTTCGTAAAAGGCAAAATAATTCTCTATAATTTTTATTACGAATCTCTTCGATACTTTTGGTAGAAAGATGATAAAAATCCGGATCAATTAAAACAATTCCTTGTCTTTGAATAATTGCATTTTCTATTTTCGTATCTTCCATAATAATATGCTTATGGGATATTATTTCTACAAGTTCTTTCAATTCTTCAATATTTGTAAGTAAATAACTAGAGTTTTCTAAAAGTGGATTTATATCATCCGTTTGATAGAACTTAGCTGTATATCCATCCATAACAAAAGAATTCTTGCCTCTTAAATAATCATTATGTTTTTGTTCATAATCAGTATCCGATAAAAGAGTAAATATTTCATATAATTCCATAAGATGTTTATTTTTTATGGCGCTTAATAATTCAAATACTTCATCGGTAATAGCATATTGGGTACCAACCCAGTACTTTTTTATAATGAGATCTAAATAACGATAAATATATGCATTAGTTATAACTAGTCGATTAATTCTTTCAACTTTTCGTAAATCAATATCTAATCTATTTAAAGACTTACTATATAAATTCATTTCAACCCCCAAAATTACTGGATATTATAACCGAAAAAGCCTCAAAATGCAAATTATTATATTAATCCCCATTCTGCTAATTTTTCAAAACCGCCTATTTTTTCAATATATTCTTTAGCTTCAGCAACTATTTCACTATATGCTTTACCATCGATTACTTCATCACCTATAGCGCAGCTTAGTTCAATTATTTTATTTTCTTCTTGGGCTTTTTTAAATGCATAAATATTAATTGCTACATCTGCCTTGGATAAGTCTTTGCCATGTAACCCGCCACCTGTAATGCTTTGTCCCATATCAGAACCTAGTTTACGATTTGTAGCTCCTGAATCAACGTTTGTTCCGCCCGTCCAATATCCTAAGGGATTAATATATGCATCGGGATATAAAGTTAATAAATCTTCTTTTTGGACATTACTTTGGCAAATAATAAATCTTTTACCATCTAAAATATATTTACCATCATATGGATATTTATCATAAATATCTCGTGCATATTTGGATAGTAGTTTTTCTTCTTTACGAAGAGGTACACCTTTAAAAATACCATTATCCCCACATCTTAGTTTATCATTTTGATTATTTGCTAAATGAATATCTTGTTTAACAACCCTTAAATCCACAGATACATCGCCGGCAATTCGATGGACAATTTTTTCAATTTCCTTTTTCGTATAATTTTCCGATGTTTCAATAATAATATGACATACACCATGACCTATTAAAACCTCCACAGCTATTTTTGGATTATCATTTTTTTCATAACCAAGATCCACAATAGCGCCCGCGATACGATCAGCTATTTTGTCTGGATGACTTGGATTTACTTTTTCAAACATTTTATTACTTCCTTTCTTATTGATGTTTTAAAGTATAATAGTTATATTATTAAGTCATAAACTATCCTTTCTAACATCTCATAAAAAAAAATACTCAAGATAACTCTTGAGTATTAAAAAGTTATCTTATAGATCTAGCATTACCACCTAATCCAATAGGTTGGTGTGACTTCATCGGGCTAGTCCCTCCATCACTCTTTATAAGATGTTATCTTAATTTTAATATATTTATTAAATGATAGCAATAGTTTTAATTTAGTATTTTATTAAAGTATTTATCTCTATTGAATGTCTGACATAAAATAATACGATATACTTTTACCTTCATATGTAGCATTTATTTTAAATATATATAATCCCTTAATATTAGGAATAATAATATATTCATTAGTATATTCAATATCTATGTCAACATCTTCTTTTAAATTATAATCAAATAGTTCAATTGTTTTAATAATACCATCTAAATTATCTATATATAGTTTATCATTGTGATGTGATGATATTACATCATAATTAAAATCTTCAAAAGCAATTTTATCGATACAAGAACCTTGTTCATAGCAAAAAGATCCGGTAATAGCCTTTATGGTTTGACTATTAGATTTAATATCAATTACATGTTCGTAAATAATGTCTAAATTATGACTTGCAATATCTATTCCTAAAATCTTGAGTCCCCAGCCATCCTCATATCCTGTTGGGGAATTGTTATTTAATCGATGAATTTTCGTATATGTATATAAGATAGCTTTATATTCAATTGAACCGCCATCTTTTAAGTGCATAGGTATTGGTATTAACATTAGAATAAAAATGAAAATTATAATAAGTATTATTGTTTTCTTTTTCATACGGACCTCTAGGATAAGTATAGCATAAATAAAGAAAGTTTGAATATTTATTACTGTTTGCTCTCTTCAGGGTGTTCGTAATTTTGGCTATTTGAAGGTTTTGTGATGCATTAAAGCCCTTTAAAATCCTATAATTTTCCTTTTGGCACCACCAGAAATACATTTGAAACAATGGCTAAAGTGTATCTAAAAACGTATCTAAATGTAATTTGTTTTGTACTTTGATTTTTCAAATATTAGTTCATTGTCATTATTCATATCTATCATAAATGTTAATATTCTATTACCTTATTTTGATTTTTCTTACTTAAGATTAATGTTACTTGTCGATAAATCCATCTATAATCATTTTAAATTCATCAAAACTATTTGCAACTTTAAAATAATTATAGATTGTATCTCGGTTAAAACTCCGTTTAATTAAATCATCTATCAATGTTAAAGTTGAATCAAAATGATGATTTTCATTATACACCACTAAAGTTTTGTTAATATCGTTGCTTCTTACCTCTTCTAAATAAGCAAAAAATTCAGATATAGTACCTGTACCCCCAGGTAATAATAATACTAAATCAGCATCATTAAAAATATTTTTCTTTAAATCAAAAGTTGTATCAAATATTTTATGACTAGCTCTTGGTAAATTATCTATATCATCTGCATATTTTGAAGAGGTATATCCGTATATATGTCTATTATATTTTACAAATTCATTATAACAAATTCCCATTATAGAAATAGATCCTGATCCCCAATTTAGATCCCATCCATTTTCAGCTAAATAATCACAAATTTTAATTGCACTTTCTTTATAAACATCATTAATTGATTCACTAGATGATGAACTTATTGTTACTCTCATTCTACGTTTCACCTCTATAATTATTTTAACAAAAAAAGTGTGTTATTCACACACCTAATTATAAACTCTTTAATTGTTGAATACTTTCTGATAGTTCTTTAAAAGAATCATCTGTATAATACCTTCTGTCATATAAAATCCAACCATCACTCGCATTATGTATTCGTGGAATTATTTCACTTGATAAAGGTTCGCCATAATGTTTAGCATCTTCTAACGCTTTATTTAAATCGAAATTTCCTTCTAAATCATAAATTTTAGCTTGAATATCAGATTCTATTTTACCTAATTGATGAACAAAATTAGATTCATTTGAATTTTTTAAATTGTATTCACTTAGCAATGATAATAGTTCACTTTGTTTTACTAATCCATCAGTTAATCTAGTTAATGTTTCAACTGCTTGCTTTTCTCTTTCATCAGTAGTAGGACAATCTCTAGTAGTTAATTCTTTTAAAGTTACTTTTTCTAATTCCTTAACAATTATCATTTTAAAAACTTTTAACAAATCTAAATCTAAATTAGTTTCGCTATCTAATCCTATTGCTAAAATCATACATCCATAAATATGTTCAGCTACAGATTCAATCCTATCACTCGATATGTCTACCTCAGACCAGCCATTACGAATTACATTTTTAAGTTTATTAGCAACTAAATAAAATCTTAAAACTTTTTCAGTCATTGTAAAACTCCCTTTCTTAAAGTATATTCTAGCATAAAATAATGATTATCTCAACCAAAACTCCTAGAAGTAAGCGTAACATTCTAAAAATATTAGAACATTATTATTTTATTGTAATTTTTTACAATTTCTTTAAAATTTTATCTTGTAAAACTAAAATTAGATACATTTTAGATAAACATCAAAATGTATCTAAAACGTATCTAAATTATATTTTAGTTGTAAAAAAATACAATTTTCTTTGAATTTATTGCAACTTTTAAACAAAAATGAGGCCTTTCGGCCTCTTCAGGGGGAAGAGAACATTTTACAACACAAAAAATGCTAAGGCTTTCGCCTTAGCTTCAGGGGGTTTTGGTACACACTCTTCACATTATTATGCGTAAAGAGGTGTATTGATTAGTATAGCATCTCTACTATACTAATCTAATGATATTATAATTTTTTTTAAAAATCAATAATATCAAATACACTTTACACTCTAGTCTACAATATCTAGATTATTAGCAATTGTTTTGTAATAATCATTTTCTAGATATTTACTTGTTTTAATATATTCTTCGACATCATTTTTGGCTTGGACAAGTATTTGATAATCATTTTTTAAATTAGCTATTTTAAATGTCATATCTCCATGTTGTTTAGTTCCAAACAAATCACCATGGCCTCTTAATTCAAAATCTCTTTCCGAAATATAAAAACCATCATTACTCTCTTCCATTACTTTTAATCTTTCATTATCTTGATTACTAATTAAATAACAATAACTTTGTAAATCATTACGACCTACCCGACCTCTTAATTGATGAAGTGATGCAAGTCCAAATCTTTCAGCATTATAAATAACAATCATCGTAGCATTAGGAACATCAATACCAACTTCGATAACAGTCGTCGATATTAATATTTTAATAACATTATTCTTAAAATCATTCATAATAGCATCTTTTTCATTTTGTTTCATTTTACCATGAATAATTTCCGTTCTAATCTTATTTTTAAAAGCCATATCATATTTTTCTTTTAAAAGTTTAACACTTGATAAATCTAGTTCATCATTTTGATCTACCAAGGGAGATACAATATAAATTTGATGACCTTTTTTTATTTCTTCAAGGATGGCTATTAAAACGTCTTTTATTTCATTTTCCTTTTTTACTTTCGTTATTATTTCCTTGCGTCCATGGGGTTTTGATTTAATCATGGAGATATCCAAATCGCCATAGATAGTCATCGCATATGTTCTGGGAATTGGGGTTGCAGATAAATATAGAATATCCGGATTCATTGACTTTTTTTGTAAACAACTACGTTGATTAACACCAAAGCGATGTTGTTCATCCGTAATAACTAAACCTAGTTTATTAAATGTTAATTTATCATTTAATATAGAATGCGTTCCAATTAATAGATCTATCTCACCATTTTCTACTCTCTCATAAATAGCAGTTTTTTCTTTAGCCGTAAGTGAGCCAGTAATAACATCAACAGTCATTTTATAACGGCTTAATGTCTTTTTTATTGAAAAATAATGTTGTAAAGCTAATATCTCGGTCGGAGCCATTAAGGCTGATTGAAAGCCGGCGAGATGATTAGCATAAATAGCAACTGTTGAAACAATCGTTTTACCACTTCCAACATCCCCTAGTAATAAACGATTCATTTTTTTGTCAGAGGCTAAGTCTTCGGTTATCTCTTTCACAACTTTTTGTTGATCTTTTGTTAATTCAAATGGTAGATTATCAATAAACTTTGTTACTTTATTGTTATCAAATTTTTTTAAAACACCATTTTCTTGTTTATTCTTTTTATTTAAATAATTCATTTTAAAAGAAAACTCAAATAGTTCTTCGTATTTTAATCTTTGCTTAGCTAAATTAATATCTTCCATATTCTTAGGAAAATGAATCTTTTTAATTGCTTCCTTCAAAGATATAAAATTATTATCCTTGACAATTTGCTCAGGTATTTTATCAACATAATTACCATATTCTAATGCATTAATAATAAGTTTAGAAATAGCATTATTAGTAATACCACTTGTCAAATGGTAGACAGGCTCAATATCCCCAGCTTTAATACTAGTTTTGATATCACTTGCTGTAAAGGTATTACCTTTATACTTACCAATTAAGACAACACTTTTACCAATCTGTAAACTATTTTTTAGAAAGGCTCTTCCAAAGATAGCCACATTGACAATTCGGTTATTAATATTAAATTTAAAAGATAAACGATTCTTATGATTAAAATAAGAGGCTACGGGATTAGATTCAATAATACCACTGACAATAATTGTCTCATCTGTTTGCGTTAATTCATTTAAGGCATAAATATTATAACGATATGGATAATATGTTAATAAATCATCAATACTATTAATGTTTAGCTTTTTTAAATACTTTAATGTTTTAGGACCTATGCCTTTAATTTGATCTAATTCCATATTACCTCCATAGTAATACTATATACTTTTTTACGATGATTGACAATGAAAAAATATGGTTCAAAATTAGATGTAAATTTTATGTAAATATAATTGACTTTTAGGGTACTTTGAATTAGTATAGTAAATACCAAATCACTTGAGAAGGCGATTTGGTGCTAGTATCACACTAGTCAACCCCTTTTTATTCTTTGAAGCCATCATTAACGTGATGGCTTCGTATTTTTTTACAAAAAAACTGATCAAAAGATCAGTTTTTATTTGTTAGATTTTTGTAATAATTATACCTTTTAATGGCATTTTGTTTTTGTTCTTCCAAAATCGTATTAGCAAGTTCACTATCTTTAATCTTTAAGGCTTTAAATCTTACTTCATTATCTAAGAAAGATTGATATTTATCAAAATCTGGTTCGGGCGAATCTAAATATATTTTTTCATCAACAGAGCGCATCAATAATGTATAACCGCACTCAACAGCTAGTTTTTCCTCATTAATTGAACATGCTAAGCCATTTTTAATACCGTGTTCATTACATGGACAATAAGCAATAATAATAGCAGGTCCTTGATGTTCTTCGGCCTCTTTAAAGGCTTTAATGGTATGCATCATATTAGCACCTAGACAAACGCTTGCTACATAGCAATTTTCAATTGAACTAGCTATTCTAAATAAATCTTTTTTATTAGTCTTTTTACCAAAATCAGCAAATTCCGCAACAGCACCTTTATTCGTTGCTTTACTAGCTTGACCACCAGTATTAGAATAAACTTCCGTATCTAAAACTAATATCTTAATATTTTCATTAGAGTGTAAAATATGATCTAAACCATTATAACCAATATCATATGCCCAACCATCGCCACCAATAGCCCAAACGGTACGAGCCGGAAGATATTCTTTTAAATCTTTTAGTTCATTAGGAATATTTTCATCTTTTAAATTATTAGCTACCTTGGTTGTAATATCAACATCGTTTTCATTATCCAAATATTCTTTAAATAAAGATTGAGTATCCTTATCAACAACATCAATAGCGTGCTCCATAACACTACGAATTTGTTTTCTTTTTTGTTTATATGATAAATGAATACCATAAGCAAATTCAGCATTATCTTCGAATAATGAATTAGCCCATGGAATTAAATATGGTGTACTAGGACTACTTGCTCCATAGATACTTGAACATCCAGTAGCATTGGCAATAACTAGTTTATTACCATATAACTGTGTTAATAATCTTATATAAGGAGTTTCACCACAGCCGGCACATGCACCAGAAAATTCAAATTTTGGTTGTTCTAAACTAGCACCTTTAATTGTAAACTTATTAAAGACATTTTCACTTGGTTTGTCAAACAGTTCCGTTGTAGGTTGAACATTTTCTTCCATCTTAAGGGATTTTGTTGGACATACAGTTGCGCATAAACCGCAGCCCGTACAATCTAAGTTAGATATACCAACATAGAAATTATAATCTTCTTTACCTGTTAATGGTTTACCAAAGTTTTTATCTTTCGTTACAAAGTTACGAACAACAGCATGAGGACATACCATAGCGCACATCCCACATTCAATACAAGTCTTACTATCCCATCTTGGTGTAAGTGAAGAAATATTTCGTTTTTCTTTCTTTGTTAAACCACAAGGGATGGAACCATCCGCAATTGGCAAGACATCCTTAACTGATAATAAATCGCCTTTACGATTTTCCATAACAGCAAAAATATCTTCTTCTTTAGTTTGATGTTTATTACCAGCTTGATCAATTTGAACTGGCACGATGCTATCTAATGATTCATTAACAGCATTTGTATTATTATCGATAATATCTTGTCCTTTAGTAGCAAAAACTTTTTTGATAGAATCAAGAACTAATTCTTTAGCATTTTCAATACCTAAAAGTTTTAGAATATTAACTTCCATTATTTTATTAATTTTACCTTTAATATTATTTTTAAAAGCAATTTTTTCGGCATTAATAATATTGATTTTCAAATTCTTTTTGTGAATAATATCTTTCACTTCACTAGTTAAAAAACTATTTAATTCCTCAGGATTCTTAATTGTATTAATTAAGACATAAGCACCCTCTTTGGCATCACTAAGCATATCATAGTGATTAAAGTACTCATCTTTGGTAATAACAATTATTTCTGGTCTTTCAACATAATATGGAGCATTAATTGGCTTATCCCCAATTCTTAGATGAGAAATAGTTACGCCACCACTCTTTTTAGAATCATATTCAAAATAGCCTTGAACGAATTTACCATGAGCGCTATTAACAAGCGTTAAAATATCTTTCGAAGCACTTACCATACCATCGGAACCAAAACCATAGATTTTAAATTCACTAACTCCTAAGTCAATATTATAATCAGAAGTTGGCAAGCTTAAATAAGTTATGTCATCATTAATACCAATCGTAAAATTATGAATTGGTTTACTACTTAACATATTATAAACAGCCATGATTTGATCTGGCGTCGTATTCTTCGAAGATAATCCATATCTTCCGCCGACAATTTCTAAATTCATGTCTTTAAGAGCACCAAGGACATCTAAATAAAGCGGTTCGCCAATTGAACCAGCTTCTTTAGTGCGATCTAAAACAGCAATTTTTTGGGCTGATTTAGGTAAAACATCTTTTAAATATTTGACACTAAATGGACGATATAAATGAACTTCAATTAAACCTAGTTTACTACCTTTGGCATTTTCCTTATCAATGACTAATTTAGTCGTATCACAAACACTACCCATAGCCACAATAATATCGGTTGCATCGACAGCACCATAATAATTAAAAGGTTTATAATCTTTACCAGTTAACTTATTTATTTCTTGCATGTATTCATTAACAATATCAGGCATTTCAATATACTTAGGATTTCTTGCTTCCATACATTGAAAATAAACATCTTCTGTTTGACTTGTACCAAATTGCTTATTACTATTAACATTTAAGGCTCTACTTTTAAATTCTTTCAAAGCATCTTTATCCACTAGTTTTAATAAATCAGTATCATTAAGTTCTTTAATGGTATTAAGTTCATGACTTGTACGAAATCCATCAAAGAAATGAACAAAAGGAAGCGAACCTTTAATAGCCGATAAATGAGCAACGGCAGCTAAATTACCTGCATCCTCAACATTCGTCGAAGCAAGCATACACCATCCTGTTTGTCTCACCGCATAGATATCTTGATGATCTCCAAAAATGGAAAGTGCATGAGTTGCCAAACTTCTAGAAGCTGTATGAATAACACCTGGCCACATTTCTCCAGCTATTTTATACATATTAGGAATCATTAATAATAATCCTTGACTAGCTGTAAACGTAGTAGCTAACGAACCACTTATCAAAGCACCATGTACAGCACCCGCTGCCCCCATTTCTGATTCCATTTCCACTATTTCTGGTTTAAAATTAAATAAATTATTTAAGTCTGTATGGGATAAAGCATCGATATTTTCCGCCATTGGTGAAGATGGTGTAATCGGATAAATTGCACATACTTCACTAAAAAGATAAGCTATTCTACTACAAGCTTTATTTCCATCAACGATTTTCATTTACATCACCATACTCATTATAAAATAAAAACTAGCAAAATGCTAGTTTTCATTAATTTCTAATTCAATACCAGTAAGTCTATTATATTTAGCGATTCTCTCTCCTCTGGATACAGAACCCGTTTTAATATAAGGAATTTTTAAACCAACAGCCAAATCCGCAATAAAGGTATCTTCAGTTTCACCACTACGATGAGAAATAATCATTTTATAATCATTATCTCGAGCAAGTTTTATTGTTTCTAAGAACTCAGTTACAGAACCAACTTGATTTGCTTTAAGTAAGATAGCATTGGCAGCATGATTCTCAATACCTTTTTGTAAGTATCTAGCTTGAGAAACAAAGAAATCATCACCAACAATCATGATTTTGTCACCGGCTTTTTCTGTCAAAATAGCAAAATATTCAGTATCATCTTCATTAAATGGATCTTCAATACTGATAATTGGATATTTTTCAATAATATCTAAATAATAATTGCAAAGTTCTTCCGCCGTTAATTCTTTGCCATCTAAAGAATACTTTTGCGTATCTTCATTATAGAATTCTGAGGCTGCTGCATCAATAGCTAAAGCTATATCTTTACCTGGAACATAACCAGAAGTTTCAATCGCTTTTACTAAATATTTGAAACATTCTTCATTATTTGGAAGATTTGGAGCAAAACCACCTTCATCTCCAACGCCTGTAGAAAGTCCATCCTTCTTTAGCATTCCTTTTAAAGTAATAAACACTTCGGAAGCAGCACGTACTCTTTTTTCTTCGGTATCTAATAAAGGTACAATCATAAATTCTTGAATATCAAGATTATTATCGGCATGAGCACCACCATTAATGACATTAATCATTGGAATTGGTAAAGTATATTCTCCATCGCTAACATATTCGTATAATTCTTTTCCTTCTAGTTTAGCTAGACATTTTAAACTAGCAAGTGAAACACCTAGGATAGCATTAGCTCCTAAAGATGATTTATTGCTTGTTCCATCTAAATCAAGTAACAATTGATCTATTTTTTCTTGATCTAAATCCATGCCAACTATTTTAGGGGCAATCACCTCATTAACATTATTTACGGCTTTTAAAACGCCTTTACCATGATAACGTTTTTCATCTTTATCACGTAACTCAATAGCCTCTCTTGAACCAGTAGATGCACCAGAAGGAACTGATGCAATCGCACTAATACCGTTTTCCAAAACCATTTTAACCTCAACAGTTGGATTACTACGACTATCTAAGATTTCTCTTGCTTTAACTTCTTTTATTTTCATATTTCCTCCTAATACTATTATAATTCTTTTTGATAGGTGATTGCAAATAAAAAGAGATATATCTATCTCTTATTTACCAAAATATTTTTACAACCTTTTCGGCTCTTCTTTTTAACATAATAGTATCTGTTAAATCAAGAATACTAGAAAAAATAATAAAGGTTCCTATTAATCGAGTAAGAGTTAATTTAGCAAAGGGATTAAACATTACCATAAAACCAAAAATAACCAACATTAGACCAATAACAAAAGTTAGAAACCAAGAAGAATCATCAGCAAATTTAAACCAAATACTATAATTTATTTTATTACAACCAATCGTGATTAAATAAATACCAAATAGAACTGTTACAAATGAAGCTACCGAATATGGAACTAAAATAATAAGTAAACCTAGAATCATTAAAATTAGGCCAAAAACGAGATTAAAACGATATAATTTAGCTCCTTGTCTTTTAAAGAACTTAGATGCACTATTAATACCACTGATAAAGAAAACAATTCCGCAGACATATCCAAGAACTTTTAAACTTATATCGGGTAAAAAGAATAAAGAGCATCCTACCATTAATTGTATTAAACACGCCGCAACAGAAAAATTTAACATCTTGTTAAAATCATCAGCTGATTTATGTATAACATATCTTCCCATATTAAAACCTCATTATAATTATAATTCTTTTTTAATATTTATGCAAATAATTAGTGACATTTAATTATACATTGTGGTATAATAATAACCTTTTTGATAAAAGGAGATATGGAGTAAAAATTATGTTCATAAGAGAACTAACTATTTCTGAGTTTACCAATTATGCAAAAGAAAACCAATATAGTAATTTTCGTCAAACACTTGAATATGCATTACTAAAATCAGAAAACGGATATGAATATGAGATAATTGGCTATTGCGATAAAAGTAATAATATATATGCTGCGGCATTAGTATTAGTCAAAATAATTGATGGATATCTTTATGCCTATATTCCTGCTGGATTTTTAACCGATTTTGATAATCCTGGTATAGTTCATGAGTTCACTGATGCTTTATATAATTATTATAAAAAAGAAGACATAGTCTTTATTAAGATAAATCCTCTTATCCCTATTGCAGAAATTAATCCTAAAACGCATGCTAAAAAATATAATGAAAATTACAAAGTAATTGGCTTATTGGAAAATTGTGGATTTACGAAACTAGATGATTCCCTTAATCTTGAATCTATGCTACCGCAAACTAATGCTATCGTGGATTTAGATGAATTTGATATTGAAAAACTCAGTAAAAATACTAAAAACAAAATTCGCAAAGCTATACGTAAAGGTTTAACTCTTGAATTGGGTAATACCAATAACATTCACCTTTTAAACGAATTTGTTCAAAAAAAGACTAATAAATCAGACTTTTATTATAATGATTATTATAATATTTTTAAGAAAAGCAGTTATATTGATTATTTTCTAATTAGCGTCGATTATGATAAATACATTATTAATTCTCGAGATGCTTATGAGCATGAAATTCTTAATAATAATAAACTAAATGATAAACTTCAAAAAAAACCAGGTCTAAAAAATGTCAATACCAAAATGAATTCTGATAAAGCTTTAATATCATATAAAAATGATATTGCTATAGCTACTCACCGAATGAATGCTAATCAAAAAGAATATATTGCTGGAGCGCTTGTAGTAAGATATGGGAATATGGCAACAGTAGTCATCAGTGGTTACAACAAAAAATATGGTACTTTTTCACCAAATTATTTCTTATATTATGCAATATGTAACTATTATAAAAACGAAGTTAAGTATTTAGACCTTAATGGTATATCAGCAGACTTTTCGAAAGATAATAAATACCATGGATTAAATGATTTCAAGTTAGGATTTAAGCCTTCAGTATATGAATATGTTGGAGAATTTGATTTAATTATTAATAAAAGAGTTTATAATCGTTTATTAAATAAAGGAAGTCTAGAAAAAGAATTCAGTAAAAAATAGTAATCAACCGATTACTATTTTTATTTTACAACTAAGGATTTTTTACCAACCGCATCGTATATTTTTTCTACTTTATCGTATGATACAATCCAATATGAACTAGCTATATAATAATTCCATGGATCAATAATAAGTTGTTCTCTAGTAACTGGATTATATCCTGCAAGAATTAAAACATGTAAATTTTGGGGAGCACCATTTTTGAAATTACGAGGATTTTCTAATGATGAAGTTAAATAAATGATAACTGGATTACCTTTTAAAACTTCCTCATCAAGTTGTGACAAATCCCATGAAGTAGTATTGATGACATTATTACTTTCAGATTGACTATTACCAAAGTTTTTAAGAGCTTCAGGCGCTATCCAATGTGCTTCATCGGTAGGATCTTGATTATAAATGCTTAAATAAAATCCTTCTTCTGGATTATCTGATTTAGGAATGCTTTTAGCAAAATCAGATAATTTCTTATCTAGACTATATCCTTTATACTGTAGGCTCATTAATAAGCATGCAACCTCACAGCCATTATATACTCGATTTTCATTTTGAGATATATATGGTATAGATAAAATGGTCCATGAATTAGAAACCATCTCTTGTTTACGACTGGCCCTGTTTTTTAAAGTCTCCATCTTAGTATCAATGCTATTCATGTTACTGGTCAATTCCTCTTTTTGAGCAAGATCCATCAATTGACTATATGCAAACTTAACATTGTTATAGGAAAATTCGTACTCTTCATCAGTTTTATTACCTAGTTCTAAATCTTTGAGCAAAGCTACAGAATCATAATAAACACTTTGATATAAGTTATAATCATTTTTTATATTTGTTAAATCGTTTTTGAAAGCTGTAGTATAGGCAGCATCATATTTGGTAAAATTCTCTTCGAAATAGATAAATGATTTATTATAATCATAATTAGCATTAAAGTTATTATGATACCTATGATGAAAAGTTAAATATTCTTTACCGAATTCATATAAAACAACCCATTCATTATCCAGTGGTAATTGGGATACAACTGAATTACATTCTCTAAAATCAAAATCCCATTCATTATTATTTACTTTCATAAATAGTACTTGGGCACAATACTTCGCATTTCCCTCAAGAGTACTTTTATTAAGAAGATATGCATTAGCTCGATTATTAATCACTATAGCAGCAATTCCTACAAGCACGAAAAAAGCAGAAGAAAAGAACAAGAATCTTCTGATTTTAACTTTCCTGTAAATATCGTATTGCTTAATACCATTATTTTTATCAGGTACTACATCAAGCACATCGACATCATTATATAGTTCATTGTATCTATCATTTTGCATAGTAGGTACTCTCCTATTATCTATATAATGATAACATAAAAAAAGACAAAAAAAAAGCGACTAAGCGCTTTTTATTTTTAATTACTTAACTATTTCAGAAATTACACCAGCACCAACAGTACGGCCACCCTCACGAATTGAGAATTTAGTACCATTTTCAAGTGCAACTGGAGCGATTAATTCAACAGTCATGTCAACATTGTCGCCAGGCATAACCATTTCAACACCAGCAGGTAATTCGATAACACCAGTAACATCTGTTGTTCTAAAATAGAATTGAGGTCTATAATTTGAGAAGAATGGAGTATGACGTCCGCCTTCTTCTTTAGATAGAACGTATACACTAGCTTTAAATTTAGTATGAGGTGTAACGCTTCCTGGTTTAGCTAATACTTGTCCACGTTCAACATCTTCTCTAGCGATACCACGAAGTAAAACTCCAGCATTATCACCAGCTTGAGCAAAGTCAAGTGATTTTCTAAACATTTCAATTCCTGTAACAACAGATTTTTGAGTAGGTCTTAAACCAACGATTTCAACTTCGTCGTTAAGATTTAACTTACCACGTTCAACACGTCCTGTAACAACAGTACCACGTCCTGAAATTGTGAATACGTCTTCAATACTCATTAAGAATGGTTTATCTGTATCTCTTTCTGGAGATGGAATATATTCATCTACGGCTTTCATTAAGTCACGGATACTTTGTTCAGCATCAGCGTCACCTTCAAGAGCCTTAAGAGCACTACCTCTAATGATAGGGCATTCAGAATCAAAACCATATTCGCCAAGTAATTCTCTGATTTCCATTTCTACTAAATCAAGTAGTTCAGGATCATCAACTTGGTCACATTTATTCATGTATACAACAATACGAGGTACACCAACTTGTCTAGAAAGTAGAATATGCTCTCTAGTTTGTGGCATAGGTCCATCAGCTGCTGAAACTACAAGAATAGCACCGTCCATTTGAGCAGCACCTGTAATCATGTTTTTAACATAATCGGCATGTCCTGGGCAGTCTACGTGAGCATAGTGACGTTTTTCAGTCTCATACTCAACGTGAGCAGTATTAATTGTAATACCTCTTTCTCTTTCTTCTGGAGCTTTATCGATATCAGCGTAATCAACAAATTGTCCAAAGTATTTAGTGATCGCAGCAGTTAAAGTAGTTTTACCATGGTCTACGTGACCAATAGTACCAATATTAACGTGTTCTTTTGAACGATCAAATTTTTCTCTTGCCATATAATATTTTCTCCTTTCCTTATTACTATTATATTTTATCTAATGCTTGAATAAAATTCAAGTATTATTTTAGTTAACGCCATTTTTCTTGATGATATCTTCTGAGATAGATTTTGGCACTTCTTCATAGTGGTCCATAAACATTGTAAATGTACCACGACCTTGGGAATTACTTCTTAAAGAAGTAGCATAACCAAACATTTCTGCTAATGGAACCATAGCGGTAATTTGTAGAGCATTACCTCTAGATTCATTACCCATTGGTTTACCACGACGAGATGTAAGATCACCCATTACATTTCCTAAATATTCTTCAGGAACTACTACATCAACCTTCATAATAGGTTCTAGTAAAACTGGTTTACATTTTTTAGCAGCTTCTTTAAGTGCTAATGATGCAGCAATTTTGAAAGCCATTTCTGATGAGTCTACATCATGGTATGAACCATCATATAATGTAGCCTTAACGTCTACTACTGGATAGCCAGCAATCATACCACCAGCCATAGCCTCTTGCAATCCTTTATCTGTAACAGGAATGTATTCACGAGGAACAACACCACCTACTACAGCGTCCACGAACTCATAACCTTTTTCAGGATTTGGTTCAAATTTAACCCAAACGTGACCATATTGTCCACGACCACCGGATTGTTTAATATACTTACCTTCACATTCAGCTGGAGCTGTAATTGTCTCACGGTAAGCAACTTGTGGTTTACCAACATTACAATCAACGCTAAATTCACGACGCATTCTTTCAACAAGAACGTCTAAGTGAAGTTCACCCATACCACTGATAACTGTTTGACCAGTTTCATGATCAGTACGATATTTAAATGATGGGTCTTCACCAGCAAGTTTAGATAGAGCAATAGCCATCTTATCTTGATCAGCTTTACTCTTTGGTTCAATTGCTAAATCGATAACTGGATCGGGAATTTCCATACCTTTTAAGATAACTGGATTTTTCTCATCACATAGTGTATCAGCAGTTGTTGTATCTTTCAAACCAACAGCAGCAGCAATTTCACCTGCATAAACGCAATCAATTTCTTTTCTTTGGTTGGCATGCATTTGTAGAATACGTCCAACTCTTTCTTTTTCACCTTTTGTTGAATTTAATACATAACTTCCACTTTCAAGTTTACCAGAATAAACTCTGAAGAAAGTTAATGTTCCAACAAATGGATCTGTCATAACCTTAAATGCTAATGCTGTAAATGGTTCATTGTCATCAGCTTTACGATGAACATCGTTACCTTTTAAATCTACACATTCAGCAGCACCAATATCAGTTGGGCTTGGTAGATAATCAATAACTGCATCTAACGCAAATTTTACACCCATATTAGCTTTAGCACTACCTGGCATAACTGGGAAAAATTCAACAGCAAGTGTACCTTTTCTAATAGCCTTTTTAACTAGGTCAACAGGAACATCTTCACCTTCAAGATATTTTTCCATTAATTCATCATCGAATTCAGCAGCAGCTTCAATAAGTTCTGTTCTCTTTTCTTCGATTAAATCTTTTAAATCAGCAGGTACTTCAGTTTCTTCGTAATTTTCATCAGGTGAACCATCAAAAATATATGCTTTTCTTTCAAGGATATCAACAATACCTTTAAAGTTTGACTCAGCACCAATAGGCCAAGCAATAGCTTTAGCATTAACGCCTAATCTCTTATCAATAGTATTTAAACTATATTGATAATCAGCACCCATTTTATCCATCTTATTTGCAAAGATCATTCTAGGTACTTTAAACTCAGTAGCTTGACGCCAAACTGTTTCAGTTTGAGGTTCAACACCATTTTGAGCATCGATTACCGTAACGGCACCGTCAAGTACTCTTAAACTTCTTTCAACTTCAATTGTAAAGTCTACGTGCCCTGGGGTGTCAATGATATTTAAACGGTATCCCTTCCAGTGTGCTGTTGTTGCAGCAGAAGTAATTGTAATACCTCTTTCTTTTTCTTGGTCCATCCAGTCCATTTGGCTTTCACCATCATGGGTTTCACCAATCTTATGGATTTTACCAGTATGATATAAAACTCTTTCTGTAAATGTTGTTTTACCAGCATCTATGTGAGCCATTATACCAATATTTCTAGTTTTATCTAGACTAACATCTCTTGCCATATCACATTACCATCTATAATGAGCAAATGCTTTATTAGCTTCAGCCATCTTATGAGTATCTTCTCTTTTCTTAACGGCTCCGCCAACGCCTTTAGCAGCGTCCATTATCTCATTAGCTAAATTGATAGCCATTCCCTTTCCATTTCTAAGTTTTGCATAATTAACTAGCCAACGAAGTGCTAATGCTTGACTTCTGTCATCAGAAACTTCAATTGGAACTTGATAGTTACTACCACCAACACGACGAGATTTAACCTCTAATGCTGGTTTAATGTTTTCTAATGCTTCATTATATACTTCAATAGCTGGTTTCTTTGTTTCTTTTTCAATTATTTTAAATGCATCATATAAAATAGTTTGAGCTGTACCTTTTTTACCATCTACCATAATTGTGTTGATTAACTTAGTAACAACTTTAGAATTATATATTGTATCAGGTAATACGTCTCTTTTAACAGCTCTTCTTTTACGCATTATTCTTTTCCTCCTTTACCTATTAATTTTTTGGTTTCTTAGTACCATATCTACTACGTCCTTGACGACGATCATTAACTCCTTGAG
>JAEEKI010000002.1 GCA_016282375.1 Caryophanales bacterium
GTAAATGACCAGTCGTTATCTTCATTTAGTTCAGCTTCAAGGTCATTTAACATTACTGTAATACTTTCAGGACGGGTTTCATCAGCGTTATCATTATCAACCCATTCTTTAGTTACTACGATTTCTTTTACTAAAGTGTTTGTAACTGTGTAACCATCTTCGGTTTCTTCGATTTCTGTTGTGTAATTATCTACTTCGACTTCTGAAAGTTCGTATTCAATTTCGTTACCTTCTTCATCGTAAACTGGAAGATTCTCAAACGTAAATGACCAGTCGTTATCTTCATTTAGTTCAGCTTCAAGGTCATTTAACATTACGGTGATGCTGTCTGGACGAGTTTCATCAGCATTATTGCCATCGATCCATTCTTTTGTTACTACGATTTCTTTTACTAATGTATTTGTTATTATATAACCGTTTACAGTTTCTTCAATATCAGTTATATAATCTTCTACTGATACTTCAGATAACTCATATTCAATTGCATTACCATCTTCATCGTAAATAGGTAAATCTTCAAATGTATATGACCAGTTATTATCGTCATTTAATTCTGCTTCTAAATCATTTAACATTACAGTAATACTACCTGGACGGGTTTCATCTGCATTATTACCATCAACCCATTCTTTTGTTACTGTGATATTTTTACCAAGCGTATTGGTAATTAAATAACCGTCTTCAGTCTTCTCAATCTCTGTTGTGTAATTTTCTACTTCGACTTCTGATAGTTCGTATTCGATCTCATTACCTTGTTCATCGTAAACTGGTAGGTCTTCGAATGTGTATGACCAATCGTTGTCTTCATTTAGTTCAGCTTCAAGGTCATTTAACATTACTGTAATACTATCTGGACGAGTTTCATCAGCATTATTACCATCAACCCATTCTTTAGTTACTACGATTTCTTTTACTAATGTATTTGTGATTGTGTAACCATCTTCTGTTTCTTCGATTTCTGTTGTGTAATTTTCTACTTCGACTTCAGAAAGTTCGTATTCAATTTCGTTACCTTGTTCGTCATATACAGGTAAGTTTTCAAATGTATATGACCAATCATTATCTTCGTTTAGTTCAGCTTCAAGGTCATTTAGATAAACTGTGATACTGTCTGGACGAGTTTCGTCAGCATTATCACCATCAACCCATTCTTTTGTTACAATGATGTCTTTTACTAATGTATTTGTAATTGTGTAACCGTCTTCGGTTTCTTCGATTTCTGTTGTGTAATTATCTACTGATACTTCAGATAACTCATATTCAATTGCATTACCATCTTCATCATAAATAGGTAAATCTTCAAATGTATATGACCAATCATTATCTTCGTTTAGTTCTGCTTCAATATCATTTAACATTACAGTAATACTGTCTGGTCTTGTTTCGTCAGCATTATTACCATCAACCCATTCTTTTGTTACAATGATGTCTTTTACTAAAGTGTTTGTAATTGTATAACCATTAACTTGGTCGCCTTCAATTTCAGTTGTGTAATCATCTACTTCAACTTCAGATAGTAAATACTCAATTGTATTTTCATCATCGTCATATACAGGTAAGTTTTCAAATGTATATGACCAACCATTTTCTTCGTTAAGTTCACCTTCGATGTCATTTAAGTATACTGTGATACTATCTGGACGAGTTTCATCAGCATTATCGCCGTCAATCCATTCTTTTGTAACAGTTACTTCAGTAGCAACATTTTTATTTGTAAAAATAATTGAATAAGAAGTGTTTGTATATTCAATAGTACCACTTACAGTAGGATCCACACTTTCATCTTCATTATTATCTTCAACTTCAAAAGTATCATCAGGTGTAGTAATTGTAAGTAATGTTTTTTCTAATTCAAATTTGCTATCAATATTAGTTTCTATAATTGTGTATGTTGAATCTGTTAATAAATTCATTATACGCAAGTTCCAACCTTTTTTCATTCTTACAATAAATGTACTACCACTTGGTGCATAAAAATATGCTGTTCCGTCTTCTTGACTAGCACCTTCGACTTCAAGTCCATCATCAAAAGTTATGAAAGATGATGTTGAAGCCTTTGATTCTTTTACTGAGAACCAAATGTCATCATTATTAGGATCTTCTACAGTAATTGTAAATTCAAATAATTGATTATCAAAATGAGCAAATCCTTCATCATAATTAACTTCTTTTTCAATATCAATCCAAGTACGACGTTCATTATAAGCTGTTAGTTCGGCAACATTAGTTTCATTTAAGTCACCAACCACATAGTAATAATTGTCAATCATGTAATATGTACCAGAATCTGGAACTTCTGTTCCTTTTTTAATTAATAGAGTTAATTCATTATTAATTAACATAGGACGAACTATTTCACTTTTAAGTTCCCAGTTATAAGTATCGCTTCCTAATTCCCCAAATGAATAGTCATGACCAGTTGCAAGAATTTCAATTGTACCATCTTGACTAACTGTCATAATACCTACAGAAATATATGATGATGCATAGAATTCATTATCTTCATTTAATGAGATAGAATTCCATGTAGTACCATCTTGTAATACATTTAATGTTATAGGACTTGCTGTTCTATCATCTAATTCATTTTTCCACTCTTTAGAAACAGCAAACGATTGTACAGCCATCGTACTTACAGGATCTGGATTATCGTAAGATATTGTGTTTTCACCAGAATTTTCAATTCTAGTATCTGTAAATTTTAAAATAGCTGTCGTATTTGTTTTTAATATATATTCACCATTTTCATCTGGATATAAATATTCTTGAATTGTAGCATCCAGTTCATCATAATGTTCTGGATAATTTTTTAAATCTGCAATTAAGTCTAATGTATATTGACTTGGCCATACTCTAAATGTAACTTGGTAAGTAACACCATTTAAAAGTACGCCATGACTAGATAAATTCCAGTCAACAGAATCATTTCCCTCTTCGTCAGTAACTAACTGTGCAGCGGTTGGAGCTTCTGGATGTAAATCATTACCTTCATCAGTCCACTCCATTATAAACATTTGTTTTTCATCAATTGTTTCAATTTTACCTGTTATTGAATGATTACCATTTTTATCTGTCCATGTACCAACATAGTCATTACCACTTTTTGTAAATGCTATTGTATTTCCTGTAGTTGAATTTGTATATGTATCGTTTTGACCTGTAACTGGTGTAACTTCCATTGAAAGATAATATTTAAATGAATTTTCATCGATATCAAGTAGATGAACAGCACCAGTTGATGCCGTTACGGATGAAGTAGTACCATCACTAATAGAAACGGAACTAACACCCATTGCTTGAATTACCTTTCCTAAAAGATCATTTACAGCTATCTCTAATTGAGAAGTTTCTGCAGCGTTATAATAATTAGGAGCAGACACTGTTGCAGCTGTAGGAGTTCTTTCTTCACTAGCATCTTTAAATGAATTATACATTAAGTCATCAAGTAAGTCTGCTTCTGTACCATACATATAAATACCATATAGTTCATTCTTATCTTGATCAGTTCCTTGAATTGACTTAGCTGTAGATAAAGCAGCACTATATCGATCAATCAAAGTACTTAGAGAAGCACTTGATGGTGCAACAGCATTACTACCATTACCAGATGCAGTTGGAGCACCATCAGTAACTAAAATAACAATAGTTTGATCATTATCATGGCCTAGAAGACCATTTGCAAGTGTTAATGCACGGTCCCAGTTTGTACCATATCCATTATATGTAAAACTTGTCCTTCCATCAGTTCCATTACTATTGAAACGATTACGAAGTGAAGTTAAATCGGTTGTCCACCCACTTACTGTATCTGCACTAACTGCAAACGTAATTAAGGCCATCTCAATATTATCGCCTTTTTGATATCCTATAAGATCATTGATGAAATTATAAACAACTGCTTCTGCTTGATCAGCACGAGAATATCCACTTGAGCCAGCATTAGATGTCATACTCTGTGATATATCATAAACAATAATAACATTAACATTAGCAGTTGTATCACTTTCTGGAATTGAATCACCTGTAACATCTAAGGACAAAGTATATGTACCATCATGGTTGTCTGTTAAATCTTTATTATGCGCAGGATCGTCACCCGCTGGATCTGTAACCTTTATAATATAATCATTATTAATTGTATGAATAATAATTGTTTCTTCGGTTGTAAATGAATGTAAGCTCTTAATTGTATAGTCGTTAGAATTAACAACTCTATTTATACTAATGATTGAATCATCACTAGAATCAATACTTATAACATCTGATAATAAAATATCAATGTGAAGTTTTTGATTTAATTGAGATAACAATATGGTGCTACCTCCAGGTATACTAACGTGATATTCATCATGAGTAAATATAACTTCATAATTATTACCTACGTTACTATTACCTTCATTATTATCTATATCATTTGATGTATTATCAACTGTTGTATTTTCAATAATAGGTGTTTCTTCAATAATGTTTGTTAAGTCTAATTCATTTTCATCATTTTGAACTATTTCATTTTCTGTAATATTTGAAATAGTATTTTCTACATTATCTGTAACCTCCATTATTTCATTTTCTTTATAAACTGTTGATGGATCTTCTAATGCAAGCATTCCGCTATATTCATCATCGTGTATAAAGTCAGTAAAATCTACTATTTCATTTTCATTATCTACACTATCTAACTCTTCAGCATAAGTATTAAGTGTGAAAGCAAAAAGTGAAATAATAAATACTATTAAATACGTAAATATTTTTTTCATATTTTTAATCGACCCTCCTAGCGATTATTAATAAATATTTTTTATTGTAGTTTGCATATTCGTTTTTAAAACTACATGTTTGTAAAATTAAAATATTATCATTTGGTGATATCTCTTCACCGGTATCATAAAACGATCTATTTTTTAAATCATTAAAGTGATTATATTTTTCTTCATCATCTTTAAAATCTAAATTCATATAATCCCAGTTTTCAGTTTCAACATAAACCGAAAATATTTTATATCGCCATGCATGCTGTTCCGTTATTAAGTCTATATATTTATGATTAAGATAAAAATCTTCATCATAATAATTTTCTAATTCTTTAAAAGGAACATCATACGTATCTGAGTTGTGACCATATATTAAAAGTTTAGATGATGAGTTGATATTCACTCGGTAATCTAAAAATGGATTACCACGGACATCTCTCTCACCGTATATATTATTAATTAAATACTTATTGTTATCAGTTGCTTGTGTAACAAGTACTTTTAAATTTGTATCATTTATTTTTAAAAGACCAACAATGTCTTTATTTTCATATTCATTTCTTATCCTAATAAAATCATTCGGTGAATAATAATCAAGGCTTTCTATATTATAAGCTATAAGATTAGGAGATAAAGCATTTACTTTGTTCAACTTGACCAGTAGATCACTATTATAGATGCTTCCAACTATCAGTATGCCAGATAGTGCAAGTAAACAACTAATTAAAAAACTTCGTTGCTTCATATTAACTCCTTTCTTTATACCCTTATATATATATATATATATATTGTAAGAATTACCAATTATATGATTTCCGGTTAAACCAAAAATACGCACAAAAAAATTTTAACGAATTTGCTTTTATATTAATCAAACCAATACTAAAAGTCAACAACATTTACATCATTTTTACAGTATCAATATTGTAGACTGTAATCGGACCAAAAAGGACTTAGTCTAATTTGTCACAGTATCAAAGTTATAATCAAATGACTAGTGCTTCAAGAACAAGTCATAAAAATAGGTAGAAGATATCTTAGATAAATTATATACCATCATATAGGCATTATTCCGGGGGGTGGTTATTATGGTAATTTTGTTTTTTTGCCTTTATTTCTATAATGTTTTAAGAAATCACCCCCGAAATTAATGTGCAAAAAAAATTTACAAGTACTTTGTAAATTTTTCTTCTTTCATTAATCACCGTTTGATGGAACTGTTGGTTCTGTAGTTTCAATTATATTCTCTATAACAATATCTACTTCAGTACCATTACCTACTAGGTCAAATACAATAACACTTTCTGTAGTATTTTCTGTATATGTGTTTGAAATAGTTACATCATCAACTTTATTCCATCCTTCAACTTCATCGATTGGTTCATCAGATGTTATGGTAACTGTTACTTCTTCAACTGGTTCAGTTTCTTCACTATAAGTTACTTCCAAAGCTGGAGCAGTTTTATCTATATTTGTAATCTCAACATGAGCAGTAGTAGTTTCTCCATTTAAACTACTAACCGTAATATCCTCTTCAACATTATCAGTATATATATGAACATATGTAGTTTCATCAACAATGTTCCAATCAACTATTGGTTCAATTTCTTCGCTTGCTGTAATCCTTACAAGCACATCTTCATTAGTTGGTTCAGTTGTACTGTATGTAACATTAGCAGTTAATGATGAAACTACTATGTTAGAAATTGCTATATTAACATCTGTACTATTACCTGCTAGATCACTAATGCTAATTACTTCAGACGTATTTTCTGCATATACTTTTGTTAATGTTGTAGCATTTGCTTTTGTCCATCCTTCTAATTCTGCAATTTCTTCATTTGCAGTTAGCGTAACTGTAACACTATCGTTTGTTTCATCAGTCGGAGCATAAGTTACCTCGATAGCTGGAGCTTCACGATCTATATTTATAACGCTAATATTTATTATTGTAGAATTACCAACTAAGTCATTGATAACTATTTCTTCATAGTCAATGATTTCAGAAGTTTCTGTATCAATCGTTACTTCGGTAATTGTATTTTCACTATACACTTTTGTATATGTTTTCTCATCTACTTTATTCCAACCTTCTAACTCAACAATTTCCTCATTTGCAGTTATCGTAACTGTTACATCACTATTAGTTGGATCAGTCGTGCTATATGTTACTTCAACTTCTGGTACTTCTTTGTCAATATTACCAATGACAATTTCGACATTGGCTGTATTACCTGCTAAGTCCGTAATTGTTATTGTATCATTAGCGTTACCTTCATATTCTTTTGTGTATGTCACAGCATCTACACTCGTCCAACCATCAAGTGGAGTTATTTCTTCACTTGCTACTAATGTCGCAGTAACATTTTCATTTGTCATGTCAGTTGGTTGATATGTTACTGTTGCTTCTGGCACAACTTTATCTATATTATTAATCACAATATTTGCTGATGCAGTATTACCTGCTATATCAGTAACGTTAACTGTTTCTTCAGCATTAGCCTCATATGTCTTAGTATAAGTTAATGAGTCAATATTAGTCCATCCATCTAAACCTTGAACAACTTCACTAGTGGTTAATGTAACTATGACATTTTGATTTGTCATATCCGTTGTACTATAACTAACACTTAGTACAGGACTAGTCTTATCGACAATCACATTTATTGTTGTACTTCTAGAAGTTAAATCAATAGCTGTTATTGTATAAATGCCATCTTTATCAAGAGTGAAACTTGCACCTTCCTCGGAATCTTCTTTTGTTGAATCATTATGTACGCTTACTTTATCAAGAGTCAAATCATCAACAACAATATTCAGATTACTATTTACTATAGTGTTATCTTCAACATTAAATATCGGTGCTGTCGTATCCACAATAAAGGAAATACTAACTTCATTAAAAGCATCGTCTACTACTGTTAATGAATAAGTTCCTTCATCTAGCTCATCGCCACTCGTAAAATCTATTACTTCTCCATTCTTAGTTAACTCAGCTGTATAATCATTGTCGTCTGTAATCTCTACAACTGTCTTTTCACTTAGAATAGCTCCATCTTCAATATTTACTTCTGGAGGAGTATTATCCTTTAAAAGATTACTTAACTCCTCGTATTTTTCTTGAAGTTGTTCTTTTAAATCTTCATTAGTTAATTCAGCTATTTTATCAGCTATGTTATTTTCTTCATCATATGATCTTGCTTGATCTAAATCTTCTTTACTTTCTGATAAACCTAACTTTTCTTCTAACTCGTCAAGAAGATTACTAACCTCAATTGCATTTTTAATCTCTTCTAAACGTTTAGATAATTCTTCTTTCTTTTTGACATCAGTAACTTGATTAACAAGATTTTGGGCATTTGTCAAAGAAGTATTATCTAATTTTGATTCTGCATCATTTACTGCTGATAAGGCTTCATTGTATGAATTATCAATTACTTGTACTGGTGCAGGCGTATAAGCAGTTTGATTAGACACACCATTATCAACAGGTTTTTCATCATTATCATCTTTAGTTGTATTAGTTGTCTTATTAACTGTATTTGTATTAGTATTGTTATTTGTATTATTATCATCGTCTTTATGACCTTTACCAAAAACCAACCCTAATATAAGTAAAGCTAAAAGTATTAATACAATAATTGTTATAATGATGCCTTTCTTATTTTTCATATAAACCTCCTAAATAATAATTTAGAAAAGGTATAGACGACATACCCTTTTATCTAAACTTAGTCTCATTATAAAAAAAATATCGAATTTTGTCCATGCTTTACATGTAAATTCGACACTTTAAAAATCTATAATTAATAATTTTTAATGATACCAATTTTATTAAGCGGCCATATTCGTACAACGGCTTTACCGAAGATATCTTCCTTCTCAATTAAGCCTACGCTTTCATCGCGGCTATCAAAAGAATGAAGACGATTATCGCTTAAGATAAAGTACATATTCTCAGGTATTTTCTCTATGATATAATCTTCAGTATTTTCCTTCTTTAAATAAAACTCATCAATATGTTCATCATTAACATACAACTTACCATCTTTAAATTCTATTTTTTCACCAGGCAATCCTACTACCCGACCAATCAAATAACTAGGATTCTTATAAAAGAAAGTAACCACGTCACCTCGTTTAATATCATTAAATCGATAAGATAGTTTATCAATTAAGATCCAGTCATCTTTTTCTAATGTTGGACTCATATATGTATACTTGTTTTCTTTTACTCCTAAAACAAACATGTATATTCCTATCAAGACTAATACAAAAAGCACACACTTAATTGCATTAATAATAAATTTTATTAAACCTGTAATCATATCAAAACTCCTATCATAACAAACTCAGTATATCATAATTATTTATAAATGTAAATCAATCAAAAAAACCAGTTTATCATCACTGGTTTTTTATACAAATATGCGTCTAAATATATTTTATGCATCAATTATATTTAAACGTTTACACCTTTATGGATTTTGACTTATCCATACTCACTACTTGCTATTTGAAGATATTGTGACGGTTAATGAGCTTAACACTTCATAATTCATATTCAAACATAATCCTACCTTAAGTTTTATATTATTAATATCACTACTAATAATATATAGCGCTAAAACTAAACTTGAATACTGTTAACTAATCATAAAATGCTAAGGGTGTACCTTCAAATTAAGCACTATAATATTTCTATTATAATACCTAATCTTGTTACAGAATAAATATCGGTACTTTCATATCTATATTTTTCTTATAACAATTATATACTATCATAATATTATAATAATGTCTACCCTTTTTTGATAATTTTTTTTAAAAATTTTTTTGATTGTCAAATTTTGTCAAACGCATCTAGAACTTATCTAGAAAACTAGTATATTCTCCATCTTGTTTATAGCCCAATACACAGTTAAGATTAACATTATTAAGCGAGGTAAAAATATTGTTATCTACATCAGGATTTATCTCCCGTAAATTAGCAATTAATTCTTTAATTTCTTTTCTTTTACTCGTATTAATATTTTTTATTTGATTGTCGTGAACGAACTTACATGCACAATTAATAAACTCTAAATTGTTACTTTTAACCCAGGCTTGAATTGCGTTTTCTTTGACAAGATATAATGGTCTAATTAAATCAATACCTGGAAAGTTCTCACTATGTAATTTTGGTAACATGGTTTTTACTTCTGAACCGTAGAACATAGAAAGTAATGTAGTCTCAATAACATCATTAAAGTGATGACCTAAAGCAATTTTGTTGCAACCTAATTTTTGGGCGTAATCATATAGATAACCACGTCGCATCCTAGCACATAAATAACAAGGGCTTTTTTGGGCTATTGCATCTACCGAAGCAAAAATATCTGATGCAAAGATTTCTAATGGAATATTTAAAAGTTTAGCATTGTTTTCTATCTTTTCGCGATTTACTTGATTGTAACCTGGATCCATTGTTACGTAGAATGCCTCAAAATGAATTTTTCCATGTTTTTTAATTTCTTGAATACATTTAGCTAGTAAAAAAGAATCTTTACCCCCGGAAATACAAACCATAATTTTATCGTCTTCCTCGATTAAATTATAATCAGTTACAGCTTTCGTAAATTTTCGCCAAATATCTTTTCGAAATTTTTTAATAATACTTCTTTCAATCTCTTTATATTCTTCCATAATATACATCGCTTTCTTTTTCTTCATAATTATACATTAATAATTATTTTTATGAAAGAAAAAAACTGATATTTAATCAGTTTATACCCACTCTTTCTTATCATTTATGCAAGTAAATATTAATAGTAATGCTAAACTCAAAATAAAACCACCGAAGATGTCAGAAAAATAATGAGCTCCTAAATAGATTCTTGATATACCAACACATAATATCAATATACTTAAAGCTATACCATAAAAGATTTTGTATTTCTTTGGCATATTGCTTTTGATGATTATATAAATTAAGAACCCATATAAAGTCGTACTTGCCATCATATGTCCTGAAGGATATGAAAAAGTATTTTCGACAACGGTCATATACTCTGGACGTGGTCGACGAATAATTAATTTAACAATGTTATTAGCTAGTGTTGAGACAATTAAAGTACCAACCGTAGAAAAAGCAAGACTCTTTCTCTTTTTAATCATGATGATAATAAATAAACCACAAGCAAGTCCTACTATAAAAGCCGTACTACCACAAAATGTAAAAGCCTTCATAACTCTAGTAGTAAGTTCACTATGTAATTTCATAACACTATTGTGTATAAAAGCATCAAAGTTTGTATATTTATTGCACACAACCAAAATGGTATTGATTATAAAAATAACTAGTAAAGAAATAATAATATATAATTTATTTTTTTTCATTTTTCTCACCTATAAATATAAATTCTCTTTGAATAACAAAGTTGACAATAAAGATTATAATATCTACTACTACTTTAATTAATACACTACTAATCTTTGGTAATAATTTAGCAAAATATGTTACACCAATTCCAGATACAAACATTTGAATAATAACTAAAACAACATACTTAACGAATGATGATTTATTCTTATTCTTAAATACCATATTGGCATTAACTAAATAGTTATATATACTGGAAATAATCCGAGCAATAATCGTGGCTATTAAAATATAATACTTACCAGTAATCATTTTGCTAAAGATAGCAAATAACGCTATATCAATAACAAACGAAGATACTGAAGCAAAAATATATTTAATAAATAATTTATAAATAGCTAGTGAATCTTTGATAGGATTAAAATGGCTTTCTGTATTACCATTAATATAAATAGTCTCGATTGGCACCTCGATGATTGGTACATCTTTACTTAGTGTATCAATCAATTGATTAGTCTCATATTCAAAGCGATCACCACTTGTAGTCATAAACTTAGTCATAACTTCTCGTGATAACCCCCGAAGTCCTGTTTGCGTATCGCTTACTCCTACTCCAACAAAAAGTTTAAGAACTCTTCGTGTCATTTTATTTCCAAAACGGTTACGTGCTGGAACATGTTTTTGATCAAAATCACGACAGCCCATAATTAGTGCATGAGGATTGTCAAGAACTTCTTGCGCACACTTTTTAATGTCATTAACACTGTGTTGTCCATCACTATCGGCAGTAACTACCCCCTTAATATTAGGATATTCATTTAGGATATAATTAAAAGCATCTTTCATTGCTCTTCCTTTACCTAAATTAATATAGTGATGTAAAACGACAATGTCTTTTTTCTCAAGTTTTTTAAAGAACTCTTGATATTCATCACGACAACCATCATCATAAACTAAAATATTTTTAAATTCTTTTTGTAACTTAATTAAAAATTCTTCTAAGATTTCCACATTAGGATTCAATGTTGGAACAATTACAAATATATCTTTCATGTTATTCCTCCGTAACAGATTTCATTGATATTAATCGATAGGCATCATCATAATATGCATAATAAAACATATCATGTAAGGCATCTGTTTTCTTTTGTCCATCAGATAAGGTCATATGTTTTTCTAAATAAATTTCGACCGAAAAAGCTTGATTATTATAAACCGTAATGTTAGATACTTTTTCATTAGTAAAAGTTTCCTTATCTAATTCATGCACAGAAGTAAATTGAATATCAATTTGTGTAGCCCAAGAATAAGCTCTTTTATACATTGTGGTACCTTCGATTAAGTTAGGACTTAATTTATAAAATCCCCAACGTTCGCCAGGTAAATCAGCGGTTAAAAACAAGGACCAATTCTCTGCCCATTTTAAAGGATCAAAATCTTTATGAGCTAATTTTTTAAAGGCATCATCCAAAGAATCGGTATGATAATAATCATTAGCATAATATGCTTTATCTTTGTATTCAGCAGTAATCTTTTTACCATCTTTGTCTTTAATGACAACTTCTGGTTTAGAAGTTAGCCCACTTATTTTATAATGATTTAGTTTTGGTAATGAGACATATTCATAAGCATCTTCATAACCTTCAATGTCTTCCGTTCCTACTAATTCTTTATCATTAATCTTGTTGTCATTAATATATACTTGATAATCACTATTAACATAAATATCAAAAGCATATAATCCTTCATCATTATAACTTTCCACCTTGTCTATTTCCCATACATTAAATGTCAATAGTCCCAATCTTTTTTCAAGTTTACTATCATCTAGGGTAACCGTAGCAATTAAATTATCATCAGCATATAAATCATAAACATTTTTATTATCTGTCTTTTTATATGATAACTCAGCATCTTTTAAAAGTTCTTTATACCCCTTTTCTAAAGATGACTTTTTTTCATAATCACTAGAAACATCGGATAGTTCAAAATACTTATCAATGTTACCTTTTTGGCTAGATGACTTAATATCTGCAAGTAGACTATTTAAATAATTATCAATATCAGATTTTTCAAATAATTTTAAAGAGTTGTTAACATATATTAAAACAAACTCTCCTCCTATTAAAAGTAATACTGTAAAAATGACAAGTGACTTTTTATATGTAGACCATTTTTTCTTTCTTTTACTCATACTACTCACCTACTTTGAAATTAAGAATGCTTCAGGTAAACGCCATGATGAATTTGAATAATATAGAGTTACTGAAGTCATTAAATATTTATCTTTATAATACATCGTAGAGGATGATCCACCATCAATATTGGCAGCATTAACAGCGCCATATCTTTCCATAATTTCAATTAAATCATTAGCCGTAGCTCCCAAATGTCCTGAAGCTCCCCGACCATCTGTAACCAATAGTAAAACAGTTCCATCTTCTCTTTGACCAATGGCGGTTCTTGGATTTGCCCCCGAACCAAGTCCATTAGATTCTCTTTTTTCGCCATTAACAATTAACTTAACAAAATGGTTATTAGCATCAGATGCCTCTTCTTGGAAAGTTACAGCATCTCTGATTTTTTCTTTCTTAACAAGTTCTTCAACTCCGCTAACACCAAGACCGGAAACAGATATTATTCTTAAAATATTATTTTCATCAAAACCAACTAAGTAATATCCTACTCCATTAGGACTATTCCAAACTATTTCACCTTTAGAAACAACTACACCCATTGGATAACCACCTTTATTCGCAGAGGATTGATATATACCACCATTGATTCCTCCAACAGCATCAAATTCGCTAACTAATTCATCTAAAGTTTTTCCATATTCAGAGAAAGGATAAGTTGTACCTACGAATAATTTTGATGGATCATGAACAATCATCATTGTTCCATAAAAATTACTTCCAGATACTTCTTCAATTTCAATTTCTTCAGTGGCTTTAACCTCAATTAATTCCGTATCAACATCAGCTTTCATTTCGGCTAAAGAATTACTATTAACAATCTCTTGAACTTTACTATCAGGTAGTACTAAACCAACGACAAACTTTAAAGCTCCCGTTTCCAAAAACGTTGTCACGAAAATATTACGCGCCTTCTTCGAAGGTCCATAGCAAATAAGTAAAAATGTTGCGTATAAAGTAATCACCGCAATAATCACAAATACGAAAACAAACGATAATGCTTTCAAAATAAACTTAAATAATTTCATTACTTTCTACTTCCTTTTTAAACAGTTCAATGACACATATATCATACCATATCTTAGTAATTTTTATCAACCAAGAAAAAAAGAATTTTTATTATAGAAACAAAAACTCTTTTTTTTATTTTTTTAATGTACCTACACTATCCTTCATATAAAACCAATTTAATAAAATTAATCTAAATAGTCACAGGCTACTTGACCATTGACGTATATATTACATGTTGGTGAGTTAATAGAACTGTCACCAAAATTTGAACATCTCAACATACCATCAGTATACAAACTACAATTAAATAAAGTGCTTGTACAGCCAACACCAAAAGGATAACTATTGCAATCAACATCACTAATACCAGCATCAATAAACGCTTGATACATCGCCTGTTCGGCGCTTGTCAGTTGTTCACTTGTAAAATCGCTATTCAATGTATGACCTTCAAGTCCATATTGCGTATATGGCTGTGATAAACATACTTCATGATTGTTTCCATCATTGCCACACAAATAATATTTACTATCGTCTTGACCGATATATACATTAAACCCTGTATCTAATCCATTTGTTTGCAATGTACCCCCATAATCAGGAAACGTACAATGACTATAGAACGTACAAGTATTTGGATAGTCGTTCCAATAAGATAATGTAGGCTTAACTTTCCCACTTACGCATGAGACATTGGCAACTTTAAATCTACCGGAATATGTTTTGCCTGATAATGCACTTTGATCAGCATCTATGTTAATAAAAGTACTGATAATATGCCATACAGCGGTACTTGTTGTACTGCCTATTCCACTAATTTGGGCGCCACTAACCACAACGGCACTATTTTGATTGCCGACTAAATCAGCCAAATCAATGCCAGGAAAACCAGAAGCATAATTCATTCCCTGATTTACATTGTTATTTGGTTCTAAATCCATAAAAACACCAAATTCATAATCAGTGATACCTGGTGAATGAGTCGTATATCGATCGGTACTTGTCCATTCATAGATAATATCATAGGAACACACCATACTATAATCCGTATTCGGTGTAAAGTTAACCGTTAAAGTAGTATCGTTTCCGGCCGCTACATTACCTTGTTTAGCTTCCACCATATTGGCGGCCGTTACATTAAGAAATATTTCTCCGCCTATTACATCAAACACCATATTATTACGTTCTGTTACGGTATTGGCATTGGCTACATTTGTTATATTCATATTACCTGTTGCAAAGTATGCGTACGTTGCAAAGGTAACTATGGCAAATAATGTAATAATGGTTATCGCAATTAATACTATATTATTCTTTTTCATATGAGTTCCTATTCTTTACATCATAATTGTAGCATACTAAAAATAGATATACAATTATTTTCTTGGCATACTTTTTAAATATACTTCTTTTAAATAATCGCTCGTTATATGCGTATAAACTTCCGTTGTTTTAAGACTGCTGTGCCCAAGCAGTTCTTGAACAGATTTGATATCCGCACCATAGTTTAATAAATGCGTTGCAAAGGTATGTCTAAATGTATGGGGTGTAACATTGTTTTTTACTGCCGAACTAAGAGCCAGTTTATCAATTATTTTTTCAATCCCCCGTACCGTTATTTTATTACCTTGATTATTTAAAATCAAATATTCTTGATTACTATTACGTACTTCCAAATACTTATTTAATATACTTTCCGCATATTCACCATAATAAACAATTCTTTCTTTTTTACCCTTACCAAAGACACGAATACTTTTATCATTAAAATTAATATTATCAAGTTTTAAATTAACCAGTTCGGATACCCGCATACCAGTTGAATATAATAATTCGATAATTAATTTATTACGGATATTTAATATACTATCTTCCGGAATACTATCATATATTTGTCGGTATTCTTCATATGATAAAAAATTAGGTAATTTTTTTTCTAGTTTAGGATTACTAATTAATTTAAAAATATTATGCGTTATTTCTTTTTGCTCGATTAGAAAATCATAATAACTTCTTAAACTACTTAAGATTAAACTAATACTGCGATTCGTATAGTTTTCACTATCGAGATATTTTAAATAATCAATTAACTCATCTTTATTTAGTTTATCAAAAGATAATTTATTTACCTTTAAATAATTAAAAAACTGAGTTATATGAATGATATAATTCTTAATAGTATACTCAGAATAATTTAATTCATATTTTAAATAATCTTGGTATTTATTCAAATGCTTATCAATCATTATAACCCTACTTTCTAAAGAAAGTATAACATTAATAAAATAAAAAAATCAATCTTCCGATTGATTATTCTTCATTTTCAGTTTTAAGTACTGCTTTACCTTTATAGTTACCACACTTTGTACATGCTCTATGAGGTCTAATTGTTGCACCACATTTTGAACAAGTTGTTAAAGCACCTACTTCTTTCTTAAGATGAGTTCTTCTCATCCTCTTTTTTGTTTTACTAGTTCTTCGAAAAGGAACTGCCATTTTTATTCACCACCTTTATTATAATAGTCGTATAACTTTTGCATCCGAGGATCAATTTCATCCTCTTTGTCATTATTCGTTATTACTTGCCAATTATCACCTTTTAAATTATCAGCATCACTTTTAGTATATCTAATTGGCATCTCCAATACAATATTTTGCCATAAAAGTTCCATAATATCAAGCATATTTTGCGTATTTATACAGTTTTCTGGTATAACATCATCGATTGTAAAACTAAAATCATAGTCAACATTTTCAAGTGTAACAGCATCAGTTAAAACCATTTTACCTTTTACATCTAAAGATGCCATATATTCATCAACTTCATTTTGATATAAGAAGCCATTAACCTCTACTCCATTAAGTTGTTTAATTTCGCTATTGGCAAGATATTCTTTGGGATAGTCAATTATCTCATTAACCTCAATTTTATCTTTATAATTTAATGTACCTAAATTAATTTGCATACTTTCTTACCTTTCTTAATTATTCTATCATAACTAGTTATTTTAATCCATGGCTCTTTTAAACATTTTTTCTAAGTCATAAATAGTAAACTTAATAATCGTAGGTCTTCCATGGGGACAGTTATATGGATTATCACATTTAACTAATTCATCAAGAATATATTCCATTTCTTCGAAAGAAATATGATGATTAGCTTTAATACTCATTTTACATGCTAAAGTAATAGCTATTTTTTCTTCGAAACGAACACGATCAAACTTATCTTCGAGAGTTAAAATTAAATCAATAATCTTACGAATGCTTTCTTCCTCATATCCTTCCTTTAACCAAGTGGGATGTGACTTAACAACAATCGTATTAATACCAAATTCTTCGATATCAATATTGAGGGATTCTAAAACATCTTTTTTAGTCATAAGTTTGAGATAATCACTTGATGACATTTCAATGGTTATTGGTATTAACATATTAACTTTTGCTACATCTTTTTCTTTTAAACGTTTCATATATCTTTCGTAGTTAATTCTTTCATAGGCAGCATGTTGATCAAGAAGGTAAATACCATCTTCATTTTCGGCAATAATATATGTACCATGAGCAAGTCCAACAGGATATAATTTTAAACTTTTTAGTTCAGCATTATGCTCAGTACTTTGTGTACCTAAATCCATAAATATTTGTTCATTTTTTTCTTCCTTTTGTATGACGGGAGTGATAATTTCATTACGCTGTTCTTCTTCCTTAAAAGGCAAATCATTATCACTATTTTCGAACGGCAAGTGTTCTTCACTAACACGTGATTCGATACTTGCAAACTCGGTGGTTTCCATTGGCTTCATAATTAATAAATTTTGATATAAAGCATCTTTTAAAGTATTCGTTATTAACTCACATAAATCTTTTATTTTTGATATTTTAACATCTTGTTTTGTCGGATGAATATTGACATCGACAATTGTCGGATCCATCTCTATTTTAAGAACAATAATAGGATATTTATTAACTGGTTTATACGTATAATACGCATCGTTAATTGCGTTATTAATATCGTTATTACGAACGACCCGATTATTGATATAAGTCATCATATAATTGCGATTAGCTCTTAAGATATGGGGTTTGCAGGCATAACCAGTAATTTCAAAGTCGTCGGTAACTGCTCTGAACTCTAACATATTGGTAGAAATTTCCATTCCAAATATCTCATGGATGGTTTTTAATAAATTATTAGAGCCGCTTGTCTTAACTAAAACTTTTTCATCATTAGTTAGAGTAAAAGAAATGTCTGGTTTTGATAATGCAAGTTTTTCAATAAAGGCTGTACAATTATACAACTCAGTATTTTCACTTTTTAAATATTTTAATCTCGCGGGGGTGTTATAAAAAATATTAGATACTTCGATTTCTGTTCCTTGCCTTTCAGGGCAGTTCTCAACTTCTAAAATTTCTCCACCTTTTAAGTGAATGTAAGTTGACTCTTTTCCATTGAAAGTTGCCATCTTGATTTCGGACACCGAAGCGATAGATGCAAGTGCCTCCCCCCGGAATCCTAAAGTGTCGATAAAATATAAATCTTCTTCTTTATAAATTTTACTCGTAGCATGACGTAAAAAAGCTTTCTTAGCATCTTCCCGATCCATGCCACTTCCATCATCTGTAACCGTTAAGGATTCCATTCCGGCTTTTACCAAATCCACTGTAATATGCTTACTACCAGCATCGATACTATTTTCGACTAATTCCTTGACCACGGAGGCAATTCTTTCTATTACTTCACCAGCCGCTATCTTATTAGCAAGGAGTTCATCCATTACTTTAATCTTGCTCATAAGCCACCAACAATACTTTGACGAATAGATATATCATTGGGATTATTAATACCAATGTTACATCCCTCTTTTAGATAGATAAATCCTAAATTTTTAATCGTAATATCACTATAATTATTGGCACTAATGACATGACTATTTTCTTTTCTTATCTTTCTGGTTTTAATCATGGTATCCTTTAAAAAATAAAGGACAACAGGAGTGTCTTTTTCAAAGGAAAGAATACAATTATCAATAACAAGTTCATAATCTTTTTTGATAAATAAAGTTTTGGGTTTAATCATGTGATCTTTACTAATGAGAATGTCATTAATAAACCCGGGGGCATCAATTAAAGTAAAATTATCTTTCTTTAGGCTAATAAATTCTTGGGTTGTATTCTTATGAGCGGATACAGTTAGTTCATAATCAAATAAGTGATTAATTAAACTACTCTTCCCACTGGAAGTTGGACCACAAAAAATCACTTTTTGATAAGTATTAATTAAATGCTTAATGTCTTCCATTCCTGTCTCATTTTTAATAGAGCATAAAATAACATTAGAAAGATGATAAGATTCTTTAATACGCATAGTTATTTTTTTATAGTCAATATTATTAGGTAATAAATCAACTTTTGTTAAGACAAAATATTTAGGATTATTAATCTTATTAAATAATTCGATTATTATATCATTTAAAGAAAAAACATCACACATAAAAAGAGAAAAAGCCTTTTTCTTATTAATATTATCACATATCTCATCATTATCTAAATACTTTCCTTCATCATGATAGCCATAATTAGCAATTTTAAAGCATCTTTCGCAAAGTTTATTAGTAAGTTTAGGTGTGTAACCTAAAGAAGTCTTATCAGTATTTTGTAATACTAAACCACATCCCTTACATTTACTCATAATAAACACCTTTTTCTAAAATACCTTTTTTAGCAAACTTTTTTAAAATAATACCTTCGAAAAAGCGATTAAAACGCGTCCAAATAGGTTCCTTTGTGCCAATAGAGTTAACCAAGATACTTAAACATCCTACTCTATTTGCACCCCAAATATCAGTCATTAATTGATCACCAATACAAGCCATTTCTTCCGGCTTAAAATCATAAATCTTCATAATCTTAAGATATTTTTTCTTAAATGGTTTACGTGATGAATATGCTACATCAACATTAAGTATTTCTTTGAAAGGACGTAATCTTTTTTTATTAGAATTAGATAATATAATAACTTTAAAATCGTTTTCTAAAGCATGAAATAATTCCTTGACATCACTTGAGGGAACAGATTCTGTATAGGGAGCTAAAGTATTATCTAAATCAAATAATAAACATTTAATGTTTTGTTTTTTTAACTTTTTATAATCTATTTTATAAATACTTTGTACATACATATCGGGAATAAAAATCTCCATGATACCACTTCTTTCATTCAATAATATTTTATCATGATATCCATTTTACTGCAATTAAAAAGCCCAATAGGGCTTGATAATTTATTTAGTAATACTACCTTTAGTACACTCCACATTTGCTATTCTAAATTGACCCATGTAGTTTTTACCATAGTGTTCATCTTGATTAGCATTAACGTTATAGAAAGTACTTTTTAAATTCCATATAGCAGTAGATGTTTCTTCACCCTTGCCATCTATTTGGGCACCAATAACAACTTTACGAGATGGCAAATCGCCAATGACATCAGCCAGATCTATTTCATCTTTGATAAAGTTTTCTCCCTCTGTAACGTGTATGTTATTAGTAAGAGTAGCCTGCATAGTATATTCTTTCTCTGTTACACCATCAGAATGAATTTCATAACGGTCTTCACTTACCCAATCATATACAATATCATAACTACATACAACGCTATAATTCGTATTTGGAGTAAAACTAATGACAATATTAGCACTATCTTCAGCCGCGATGGAACCACTGTTGGACAGTGCCATATTCTCAATATTTACAATAAGTTTCATCTTACCACCCATGGTATAAAAGACCATATTATCCTTTTCTAACGGGGAATTAAAATCAGCAATACTTGCAAATTCCTCTGTTACAAAGTAAGCATAAGTAGATATTGTAATAACAGATAATAATGTCATAACAAATATGATTATAAATATAATATTCCTTTTCATATACCCACTACCATATGTTATTATTATATAATTTATTACTCAATTAATGCAAGATTTTTCCAACAAAAAAAGTCTATTTAAAATAGACTTAATTGACTTGTTTCAGGCATGCCTTTAAAGATACCTAATTCTTTCATCTTATCGATTAATGTTTGTGAAACCTTGCAACGATTTTGGAAGTCTTCAATACTGATAAATGGATGTTTACTTGCTTCCATTTCAATGTTCTTAGCTACGGTTTCTCCTAAACCATCTATCGTAATAAAGGCTGGAATAATTGTATTATCATCTTTTACTCCAAAAGTTAAACCTTTACTTTCATAAAGATCAAATGGTTGAACTTTAATGTTACGAGCAGCCATTTCTAAAGCAACATTTAAGCATTCAGATATTCCTTCTTCTTTATTCGTGGCATCATAACCTTTGTTTTTAATTTCTACTAATTTTTCTTTAATAGCATCATAGCCTTTAATCATCGATTCAATGTCAAAATCTGTTGCTTTTGTTGAAAACCAAGAGGCATAAAAATATGCTGGCATATGAACTTTGTACCATGCAATTCTAAAGGCGCTCATGACATAAGCTGTAGCATGCGCTTTAGGGAACATATATTTAATCTTTTGACATGAATCAATATACCATTCTTCGATGCCAGCATCTTCCATCGTTTGCCGATGTTCTTTCCAACCTTCAGGGTCTTTTGAGGCTTTTCCTTTACGAACAAATTCCATTATTTTGAATGCTTTAAGTGGTTTAACGCCATGATATATTAAGTAAACCATAATATCATCACGACAACCAATAACCTCTTTAAATGGAACGATATTGTTTTTAATTAATTCTTGAGCATTACCTAACCAGACATCCGTTCCATGAGAAAGGCCAGATATTTTAACTAATTCAGCAAAAGTTGTTGGTTTAGTATCATTAACCATCCCAATCGTAAATGGCGTTCCAAATTCAGGAATACCTAATGTACCGGTTGGACACATAATTTGATCAGTCGTTACTCCTAGAATATCAGTAGATGTAAAAATACTCATCGTATCTTTATCATCCATTGGAACATCTAAGACATTAGTTTTACTTAAATCTTGGATTAATCGCAGTTGTGTTGGATCTGAATGCCCTAAAATATCTAATTTAAGTAAATTCTCTTCGATTGAGTGATAATCAAAGTGTGTTGTTCGCCATGCCGAAGTTGGGTCCTCAGCCGGAAATTGGAACGGTGTTACATCCGATACATCCATATAATCAGGAACAACAACAATACCCCCGGGATGTTGACCAGTCGTTCTTTTAACGCCCGTACAACCAATTGCCAGTCTTTTTATTTCGGCACTTTGTTTATTTAATATACCTTTATCTTCGAAATAGCCTCTTACAAAACCAAAGGCTGTTTTATCTGCCACTGTACCGATTGTTCCTGCCCTATATACATTATCTACACCAAATAATACTTTAGTATATTCATGTGCATCAGCTTGATTTAAATCAGAAAAGTTTAAGTCAATATCTGGTACCTTATCAGCATTAAATCCTAAGAATGTTGCAAATGGCATATCTTGTCCATCTTTAAGCATTGGTTTATTACAGTTAGGACAAATTTTATCTGGTAAGTCAAATCCACTTGGATAATTACCACCTAGTTCATTACCATTATCGTCCTTAAAAATACTTAATTTACAAATTGGACAACGATAATGAGCTGGTAAAGGATTAACTTCGGTTATACCCATTAAAGTAGCTACGAAGGATGAACCAACTGAACCTCTGGATCCAACTAGGTAGCCGTCATTATTAGAGTGTCTAACAAGTCTTTGAGCTATTAAGTAGATTGGATCAAATCCACCACCAATAATACCACCAAGGGTCTTTTTAACTTTTTTCTTAACGCTATCATCGGTCATTTCACCATCTTCTTCGGTCCAATGTTCTTTGACATAAATAGCAATTAATTCTTTTACTTTATCAAATCCGGTTTTTAATGTTTCATGTAAATCATTAAATGTTTCATCTAGAAGTTTAGTTTCATCCCAATCTGGATTTTCTTTTTGCAGTTTTTCAAACCAGTAATTATAAATAGCATCGCCATATAATTCTTTTGATATTCGCTCTTCAATATTATGAGGAAGTGGATTGCCATATAACTCTTCGACTTTGGTAAATACTAAATCAGTAACCACCGCCGGGCAATCAAGATAACTTTGGCCATCATCACTGCGAACCCGTGGTGAAAATGGTACTCCATGGGTATCAATAATTACTTCGATTTCTTCGACCATATCTAAAACTTTATTAGTATTAGTTACAACAATTTCATAAGCTAAATCTTTATCTAAAAAGGAAAAATCATTAAGCATTTCTTCAGTAGTTCGAAAATGTTGAGATGGAATATTTTTAATTTCACTTTTAGCAAGAGGATGTCTTCCCCCACCCGGTACTTTTTGATTAATAATAATTTCGCGATAGATTTTATCTTCTCTAGTAAAATGATGAACATCACCGGTAGCGACAATTATCTTCCCAGCTTCTTTAGTTAAACGAATGATTTTTTCAATATGTTTTTGTAAATCATAAACATTAGCAAAATCACTGGTCTGAATTAGGTGATCATAAACTTCCGGTGGTTGAACTTCAACATAATCGTAAAAATTAATGATATTTAAGACATCTGAGTCATCTTTACTCTTAGCTTCGGTAAATACTTCTGATTCATAACAACCACTACCAATTAAAAGACCTTCTCTTAGTTCATTTAATTTACTTCTTAAAATTCTTGGTGTCTTATATAGATAAGTGGTATTAGCAAGAGATATAATCTTAAATAGATTTCTTAAACCATCTCGATTAATAGCAATAGCATTAAAATGATAAGTACGACCAAATTTATGTATTTCATCTTTGGAAACTAATTTATCTAAATCTTTAATGGTTTCATAATTTTGGGCAATAACATTTTTAAGCATCTTAGCAAAAACTAAAGCTGTTCCTTCAGCATCATAATCTGCTCTATGGTGACTTTCTTCATCAAAAGGAACATTATATCTTTTTACTAAGGCTGATAAACTATGTCTTGCATAACCTGGTTCTAAAGCCCTAGATAATTCCAAAGTATCAATAACGGTATTTTCAAACGGACCTAAGTCATATTTATGCATGGCGCTTTCCACAAAAGAAATATCAAATTTAGCATTATGGGCAACCATCGGAAGTCCTTCAGACCACTCTAAAAATCTTTGCGTTACTGCCTTTTCATCATCAGCATCTTTAACCATATCATCAGTAATTTCAGTCAAAGCCGTGATTTTATCAGGTATATGTCTTCCAGGATTAATAAATTCATCAAAACGGTCAATAATGGCACCATCTTTTAATTTAACCGCTCCGATTTCAATCATTTGGTCACCACCAGCAGCATTAAATCCAGTTGTTTCAGTATCAAATACTACAAATGTTGTTCCCTCTAAAGGGGTATCATTACCACGTACAGATATGGCAACCGTATCATCAACTAAAGTAAGTTCTGTTCCGTATAAACCCTTAAAATGTTGAGCAGGATCTTCAATACCTTTATTATGCCCTTTAATTATTTGATAAGCAATTGGGAAAGCCTGACAACCATTATGATCCGTAATTGCTACTCCACGATATCCCATGTCAATTGCTCTTGAAACTAATTCACAAGTGTGCTTACCTAAATCTATTTTCGTTAAGCCATCCATTTGACTCATCATCGTGTGAGCATGTAATTCCACTCTTTTAACTTCAGCATTATCGACGATTTTTTCTTCTTTACTAGGTATCTTTTCGATACTCTTTGGCGTAATAACAAAAGAATGTAAAAAATCATCCATCTCAATATTACCAAAGATTCTTATCCACATACCCTCTTTAAGTTTTTTCATGATAGCATCATTTTCTTCAAGATTGTATTTAACAATTTTCATTAGATAACTATCTGTTTTATCACTTACTTCAATATTGTCAATATAAATGGGACCTTTTTTACCTTTTCTTTCCACTGTTTCAACGCCAAAAATATAACATTCTAAAATAACATTATCCGTTTCACCATAAATATTAGAAAGCTTAGTTACTTCCCCATCGCGATGAAAACCAAAAATAACTGGAGAATCTTCTTTTTTAATCTCCATCACTTTTTCTTTTTCAATTTCTTCTTTTAAGTTTTTGGCAGCATCTTCATTTAATAAATAATCAAATCGATAATCACGAAAACCATATTTCTCTAAAAGACTATTTAAATTCTTTAGTTCATCATCCAAAAGTTTTTCTTCCATTTTAGATGTAACATTAATCATAATGATTTTATCTTCTTGTGTTAAAGGCAAATTACGTAATGACGGTTTCTTAGCAAAATAATCTAAATATATTTCTTGAACATAAGAAAAAACATCTTCATCATTTAAGGATGAATAATGTAATTTAACATGACAGGCTTTTTCTCCTTTGATTTTATTTAAGGTTGCTTTAAATAAAGCATCAATTTCACTCTTTTTAATCAGACTATCTGAGGAAATAATTACTTCATATTCATCTTTCGAAGAAAAATATATAACTTTTTCTACTTTAGCGTTCATAAAATCTTCGGTAGAAAAATTGATACTCCTAAAAAATCTATTTAACTCGTCATCTAACATCATGATCACTACTTTCTAAATTGACTCTATTGACTACAATTTGGTATTTATCATATCTTTTTGATGATTTTCCATTAATAAATATTATATCATTGATTTTGATATTTGCGCATTTTTTCCAAACTTCAGGAAACAATGTTAATTCAATACTACCAGTTTCATCCTCACTTAAAATAAAAGCCATATCTTCATCTTTTTTAGTTTTGATTACTGTAATTTTTTTAACTAATAAAGCCATATCAATATTTTTAAATAAATACTTTTGCGTATCTTGTACTTTAACAACATTTTTATATACTGAGGCTGGATGATTACCAATATAAAAACCATAAGAAGTTAATTCATCTTTACGTAATATATCTTTATCATACTCTGGATATTCTTTTAAGATGGGTTTGGAAGCATCAGAATCTTCTAAAAGAGCATAATTAAATAAAGTATCTTTATTTTGAATTAAGGTTTGATGATTAATCTTAAAAACATCTAATAAACCACATCTTACCAAAGCATCATATATTTTATCATTGATTAGCGAATAACATTTATAAATAAAATCATATATATCTTTAAATCCATCTTCTTTTTGATGAACGATATCCATTAAAACATTACCTGGTACGGTTCTTACCATACTAAGAGGCATTAATAAATAATTGTTTTTAAATTGGTAGGAAAAAGAAGATACATTAATATTCGGAGGTAATATCTTTACTTTATTTTTCTTCAATAAATTTAGTAATCTTACTCGATCATTATTATCTTTAGCAAAATCTAAAAGCGTTATATAAAATTCATTTGGATAATATGTTTTAAAATATGCAAGTTCATAAGCTATAAGCGCATAAGATACGGAATGGGCTTTATTAAATCCATATTCGGCAAATTTCTTTATCTTATTAAATAAATCAATAACAAATTCCTTTTCATAACCTTTTTTAAGCGCATTAGAGATAAATTTTTCTCTTTCATTTTCGATAATACTCTCTTTTTTCTTACTCATCGCATTACGAATATTATCAGCTTCGTATAATGAATAACCTCCGACTATTTCAAGGATTTTCATAACTTGTTCTTGAAAGATAATAACGCCATAAGTACTCTCTAAAACACTTTTTAAAGAAGGATGAATATTATAACTATTACTCTTTTTATTTTTAACATATTCATCAATTTGATTACTTGGTCCTGGTCTTAAGAAAGCCATTGTAATACTTAATTCTTCGAAAGATGATACTTGTAACTTTAATAAATTACTTTTAGCATATTTGGATTCAAATTGAAAGATATCATCGGTATCAGCATTTTTAAATACTTCATATACTTTAGAATCATTTAAATCAATTGAATTTATATCAAAATTCTTTATTTTTTTAAGAATAGTATCAATAATAGTTAAGTTTCGAAGAGCTAAAAAGTCCATTTTCAAAAGGCCTAGTTTTTCTAAATAATCCATCGCAATGCCCGTTTGAGTTACTTCACCATTTTTATAAATAGGGATTACTTCATCTAAATTAACTGAGGAAATAACAATTCCCGCAGCATGGGTGGAAACATTCTTCTTAAGATTTTCTAAATGCATAGCTATATCATATAGTTCATTTAATTCAGAATACATATTTAAATACTTTTGAATTAATTGGTCTTCCCTATTTTCTTCGAGTGTTTTATTTCGATCAATAAATTTAATAAACTTTTCAAAAAGATTATTATCTATTTTTAATACTCTGGCTAAGTCTCTTAAAACTAACTTGGCTTTTAAAGTATTAAAAGTTAATCCGGTAGCAACTTTTTCATTACCATATTTTTCTCTTACATAGGATATTACTTTATCTCTTTTGGTATCTTCGAAGTCAATATCAATATCAGGCATTTTCTTCCGATATGGATTTAAGAATCTAGCAAATAATAAATCATATTTAATTGGATCAATATCGGTAATACCAATAGCAAAACTAACTAAACTACCAGCAGCCGAACCTCTTCCTGGTCCTACTAAAACATGATGCTTTTTAGCATATAAAACATAGTCATAGACAATTAAAAAGTAGTCAACAAAACCCATTTGTCTAATTACGGACAATTCTTCTTGAAGGCGTTCTAAATACTTGGCAGGAACATTATTATTAAGTCTTTTATTAAGACCAAGAGTTGCTAGTTTTTCTAAGTATTCAAAAGAATCAACACTTTTTTTGAATACTGGTATATATCGCTTATCAAATGGTATTTCCAGATTAATTTGCCTAGTAAATAAATCTAATCTTTTTTGATCATCTTCATCAATATTATTACTATAATAACAATCTTCGTCATAATTAAAATCATTACCAATTAATTTAAGATAATCTAAATACTTTAGTTCTTCTTTTTTTAGAACTCTTATTTCTTTAGCATAAATGACATTATTTGTTAATAATAAAGCATTAACTTTTTCTGTATTATTTTTATAAGATATATAAACATTATTCTTAAGTTTAAAGTTATCATAGATACTACCCTCAACAACTAATAAAAGATTATTATCTTCGATACTTTGGTAAGTATTTTCATTTGTAAATTTTAAAGTATTTATTTTAAGTAATTTTTGATATCCTTGATAGTTTTTAGGATAAATACATATTCTATGACCATCGATAGTTATTTCTAAACCAATGATAGGTTTAATATTATTTTTTAGACAAGCTTCATAGAACTCCATAACACCAAATAATTCATCATCACAAATACCACATGCATTAATATTATGAGCATGTAAAAAATTCATTAATTTAGGAATAGTGATAAGACTTTTTAAAAGTGAATATTCTGTTTTAATCTTTATTGGTGTCATAGCCTACCTCTCATAAAATATTATAACAAAAAAAAGTAATGTTTTAAATAACATTACTCAATTACTAGCATACTAAAATATCAAAACAATTATTAAAAAAATAATTAACTATAATACCATCCTGTACAAAGTGCGATAGACCCTCGATCAAGTACGCAAGTCGACGAACGGTCTGTATCAGTATTATCATCATAATTATAAGAACTACAGCCAACCTCACCGTACTTATCAATAAAACAAATGAAGCCACTAATATAGCAATAAGCATATTCGCCTTCATAATAGCAATCATTATTGATATCAACTGTTATTCCGGCATCATCAAAAGCCTGATAAATAGCTTGTACTGCCCCTGATCCTTGGGTACTTGTAAAATCATTACCAGGTGTATGACCTTGAAGACCATATTTGGTATATGGTTGACTCAAACACACCTCTTTATTAGAATCAGTTTCTGTTGCACAGGCATAATAATCGGTATAATCTTGACCTATATAAGCATAATGTCCAGTTGCTGGTCCACTGCTATACAATGACCCACCAGAGTATGGGAAATAATAAGATGGTTCATCTAAAGAAGAACCCATAGACCAGTTTGACATTTCATCGCTTGGATACCAGTATTTTACCGGACTACCTAGTTGATAACTATTTTCAATGCGATAAGGATCATCCCATGTACCAGTGCCACCCAAATAATTAACATCACTATTTAGATAAAGCGCTGGTCGAAAATTAGAATGAGTATTATATTGACTAACCGTAGCTGTTACCAAACTCGTCCCGGCACAAAAAGAATAAACTTGATCACTACGTCCGTTTGTACTCGGAGTTAATGTTAATGAACAAGTCCCTGTCCTACTTTGAAATGTATATGTAATTGGTTGATACCTTAGATAGTCTCCCAGTGCACAAGAAGCATAATTAGCCATCGAAGTTTGTAAACAAGTGCTGCGGTCGACATTGCCAGATCCATTTGTTGCATAGCCAGTATCACTTGGATAAAGCAAACCTATCTTACCGTACCATTTAACTGCTCTCTTTTCTCTTCCACTATCAGTAACATTAAATACAGAGCCAGTATTATTTATATTTCTTTCCATATTATAAAAATCACTTGGAGAACTTTCATTTGAAGGTGAACCATATAAATCCCATCTTACAGTAGCTATTTTGTTTAATGCCGAACTTTGAATTTTACTTAAAATATCTGCAGTTGAAATTTCTGGTGTATAACTACTTGTTGTTGCTAAAGTAGGTGTATATAAACTTGTTCCGGTTCCATATAAATAACTATATGTTGCATCATAAAAGTTATAACCATTGCTATCTGATACCATATTATTTGTTATGCTATAACCTGTATGCAAGCGATTTCCATTGGCATCATAAGCGGTAGTAAGATAATTTGTTCCATTAAGCATTAACATTAACTGACTATCACTCCAATCATTTGAACCATCAGACTGATATTGTACCATAACTGCCGACCCTACTCCTGGTGATTTTTTATCAAATGTCAAATCATTTTCGTGTGTTTCCGGGATAGTCCGATTACGAGTTATCTTAACTAAACTACCAGTGGTCGTTGTATCACACTCAGTTGAAGTTCCGTATGTTCCTGTACAATACTCCATATTTGGCATTACGCCAACTATCAACCATAATTCATCATTAAACAATATATAATTATCCGGGTTCTTACCAGCATAACGCCATTCACCAGGATGATCAGAGGTTAAAATCCATGGACTATTTGAAATTGCATCAGTTCCACTTTTCGGAGCACTATTTATAAGATAATCTACAAGTGTTTGGGTATTATTTACATTGCCCTTTACACATGATACATTGGCTACTTTAAATCTACTAGAATATGTTTTTCCTGACAAAGCACTTTGATCGGCATTGACATTATAAAACTTACTGGATAGTGTCCATACAGCGGTACTCGTAGTATTTCCAATTCCGTCTATTCTAGCTCCACTTACTACCGTAACACTGTTATTTGTATATGAAAGCGTTGCTAAATCAGTTTCACTACTGATACTATTAGTTCCTTCGATGGCATGTTCATTGCTGGCTAAAACACCTTGAATTGTATATTCGTTATCAGTTACACCACTTGTATGAGTAGTATATTTATCATTGCTTGTCCATTCATACACAATATCATATGTACATACTACACTATAACTTGTATTGGGAGTAAAATTTACCGTTAAGATCGTATTATTTTCAGCAGCCACATTACCTTGTCTAGCATCAGTCATATTTGCCGCGGTTACATTAAGACTCATCTCTCCCCCGATAGTATCAAAGACCATATTATTACGTTCAGTTAACGCACTAATATTAGCGGCATTAGTAACATTAAAATTACCACTTGCAAAGAAAGCATAGGTTGCTACCGCAATCATCATTATTAAAGTTATGATAGTTACTATTACTAAAATCCTATTATTTCTATTCATATATGAATCAACTCCTTTTATCTAAATTATATAATAAAGAGTTAGTATACACAATAATAAGCAGTCATGAATTGACAATTACTACGCTTTTTGATACACTTATAAGCGTTTAGGAGGAACGACAATGGCTACAAAAATTACAAGTAAAAAACCTTTGACTGGTAATAATCGTTCACATGCATTAAATGCAACAAAGAAAGTTCAAAAACCAAATCTTATTAAAAAGAATATTAATGGTCAAAAAGTTGTTATCTCAGCCAGAGAAGCAAGAACCCTTAATAAAGGAAATTAAAAAACAAACCTCAGATTAGAGGTTTGTTTTTTATATCTTTTTAAGTACTCTTTCAAGTTCACTTGTAAGTTTAGATTTCATAATAACATCCTTAAATCCATCTTTTAAATAATGAAGTTTAATGAATTCTTTATTATCATCAATCATTATTACTACAGGTATATTAAACTTTTCAATTTTCTTTAATTCATTTAATACATCTAAAGCACTACATGTACTAGTTTCATCATCAAGAATAATAATGTCATATTTATATTTCTTATTAATCTTTTCAATAACATCATTAGCGTATAAGGAAGATGTAACAATACTGCCCTTATCCTCTAAAAAATGAGAAATTCGGGTAAGTTCTTTAATATCTTCGTCAACAACCATTATTTTTTTATTTAGGTGCAATGATTCTTCATATAGATCAAGTTTTTTAGATATTTCTGTTTCAGCTGTTTCAACAATCTTTTGATCAATAATGATACTAACAGTCGTTCCCCGATTATTGGCTTGAACCATGAAACTACCACCAATTTTATTTGTTAAAACTTTTACTACTTTAAGATTATCAGTTTTATTATCCAAATCAGTATCAGTTTCTAATTCTTTAAAATTTAATACTTCGTTTACTTTATCAAGTGGCATACCCTTTCCTGAATCAGTTACATCAATAATAAAACGGCATATATCATACTTAATAAGCGTATTTATTTCGATAGTTATAAATCCTTTTTCTGTATGTTCAATAGCATTATCGACAATCGCCGTTAATATTTGTTTTAGCCTTACACCATCGCCATATACATATTCAGGAATATTACTACTTACTTTATATTCAAGTTTTGTATTATTATTAATACTATTCTTAGCTCTAATTCGTATTTCATCAAATAAGTTATGAACGTTATATTTATCATTATAAAGTTTAAGTTTCTTCGTAGATAGTCCAGATAAATCAAGAGCATCATCAATTAAATAGTCTAAATGCTTACTAATATTGTTTATCTCTTTCATATCATCAGTATTCTTGTCACCGCTAATCTCAATTAAATCTTTGACTGGTTTACGAATTTCTTGGGATATTTTAAACAAGAAATTGGACATATCTTGATTACTACTTTCAATAATTCGTCGGTTTTCATACAATTCATTAAGCATCATAATATCTGGGTTTTCAATGGTGTGGAACATGATGAAGCATAAGAAGCTTTCCACAAAACACATAATCATTGTATCAGGCATTATTTTTTGAATAGCTATAGCTATCATACAAAAAACTAAATATACAAATAAAGGTAATACCTTCTTTTTTGATGTCTTACGTAAGTTTGGAAGTAGTAATGCACAAATAACAACAGACACAACACCAGCAACAATATAAGAATATGTTACAGCCAAGCCATATGTATATGCACCTTGGGAAACTGCATCAACATGAACATTAATTGGCAAGAAGAAGGTCAATAGTGCACAAATACCAAAAACGATACTTACAGTATGATTTGTTTTTTTGACCTTATCTTTTGATATAACCAATACAACCACATAATTTAAAATTAGCATAGCAAAAATAATGAAATATGCCAAAAAGGATTTAAAAATAAATTGACAAAAAATCTTAGAGATATTGTCATAATAGAAAGAACAATATTTTGATCCTACTTGTAAGAAAATTCCAATAAGATTGGCAATAAGCATCATTTTATAAACATAGTTTTCTTCACTTTTTATTCTTTGCTTGGAAAAATAGATGATTATCAAAGAAACCATATAGATGATACAAAATACCGTTAAATACGTCATCTTTGTAACAACCATTATACATCACCCTATACCCTACTATAATTAAATTATATCACAATTTCTTTTTCTAGCATATCTATTTTTTGGAATGTATATATATCCGTTTTCTTCTTCCTTTAAAGCTTTATAATCTCTTTTAGTAGATTTAGCCATTGGAAAAGACTTCCGGATTTTAAATAATTCTGGCACATATACATCGTCATTAAGTGTGTTCATTACATCTCGTTGAATTTGAAAAAACTTGGCTTCCATATCATCTATTTCTCTTTTAAGTACTATATGTGCACACAACTTGTCATCATGCATAAATACTTCACAGTCAAAGATGTCGGGATCTTTTAGAATAGCTTTCTTAACATCAAAATTATATATTTGAACGCCATCGACAACTGATACATCATTTGCTCGACCTTCATAGATAACAAAGCCATCATCACGAACATAACCAATATCACCCGTATGTTTGTATTTTACGCCATCAGTTTCATCAGTATAAAAAACATCTTTTAAATCAGGACGATTATAGTATCTTAACATACCACAGTTAGTACTTACAGCAAGTTCACCACGTTCAAAGTATGGAAGTTCATGTTCATCTTTATCAATGGCAATAACCGTGGCACCCGGAATGGGAATACCTACTGAATAATCGTAATGTGGTAAGTCATTTAATTCAGCTGTTACAATTGAACCGTTCTCACATGTACCATAACTACTGTTAACTATGGCAGGACTACCAATACTTGCAAATAATTTGTTTAATTTAGCCTTATCATTTGGAGTAGATAAAGTTCCTCCAACATAGGCATTGGTCAATTTGGTATAGTCTAAAACATGTGTACTTAAAAGTAATCTAAATAACTTTTTACGACTTAATTCATCTAATCCATTAAATAATTCCGTAGTGCCAATTCCCCAATTTGACTTAGATGATCCAATATTTTTTGAAAAAGTAAGGGGGTCAAAACGCGGATCTTGATGAAGAATAGAGCCATAAAACAAAGGTGATGTCCCATTAGCAACTAGACCTGTCGAAGTCCACACTGGAATCGTTTGATAAAACTTTTGCCCTCTTTTCAAATCAAAACCAAATGGCAAATATGAAAGTGCTGAGTTATTTATTGAATCATGAGATAATAATACTCCCTTTATATCACCAGTAGTACCCGAAGAGTATACGACAGCAGCAGGCATATCTTTTTCGTATGCACACATACTAGGTGCCGGATTATCTTTACCCTCTTTAATGAAATCATTGTATGTAGTGGTATCAGGAAACTTTTTACCCTTCTTTATTTTTCCTAGTTTAGAGGAATTTAAAGTAGGAACCACAATGATTCTTTCTAATGATGATTTCTCCTTAACTTCATCATAAACATCTTTATATTGATCATATAATACATCCATGATAATAAGAATCCGACTGTGATCTTTATTAATATCGGAAATCATTGATTCTTTATTAAGATAAGGTAACATGAAAACACAGGTTGCACCAATATACCCTGCAGCATATAGTGAATACATTGCTTCAGGAATACCTGGTAAAGTAGCAATGATGCCATCACCTTTTTTAACGCCATTAGCATCAAGTGTCTTAACTAATTCTACAATATGTTTAAATAAATCGCCATAACTGATTTTTGTACCAAAATACTCAATGGCAGTATCCTCGGTATGATCAGCATTATTGGCAAACAAAGCTCTAGTGATTGTCTCTTTAGGTGTCTTTTCTTTATATTTATCAAAATTATAATATGCTAAAGCAGGCTTATCAACGCTTGGATAACCTGTCATTGGCCCTTGTATTTTACCAGTTGCTAAATCCCTTAGATATTCGTCATGTTGCATTTTTTCTTCTTCTGATAAATTTGCAAATTTTAACTTATATTGTTTTAACTCTTCATAATTCATATTAATATCCAAACTCCCTTCTTTAAAACAATAAAAAGATAAACAAATGTTTATCCTATTTAAAACGATTCATTTGTGCCATAACTTGTTTTACTTGTTTTTGACTAGGTTTTCTACCCATACTACTCATCATGGCCTCTATCATTTTTTCGTTTATTGGTGGATTTTTTTCTAGTGTTTTCTTTGTAACAATTCTTGCAATTAAAAATCCTAGTACTATTCCAACGATCAAAGAAATAATACTCCATATAATTGTTTCTACCATATCAATCTCCCTAAAGTAATTTTACTATATTATTTTGTTTTTAACAAGTTATTTCATCTAACCAAAAATAATCTTTATTTTCAAAATCACAAGCAAATAAACTATATCCCTGCAGTTTTCTTAAAAGCTCAAAGCGACTATTCTTACAAGTACAGATTAAATAACTGTTTTTAACTTCTATTTTACAGGTCTCATCACGATACTTATTATAATAGGAATGCATATTTTTAGTATAAATATAAAACTGATTATCCAAAAAATTATGAGAGATACGATTATTGACTAATTCTTTATTGAATTTTGATGCTAATTGTTCATATAAATTGGTTGCTACAAATAAATCTTCCCTACCTGACTTATAAATTGACTCAAAACTTTTAAATAACATATAAGGACTATCTTTCGTTAAAATACTCATTTCTTTATTTACATTAAAAATATAATATGTGCGCAATTTTTCTTCACCAACGAAAAAATAACATATTTCTTTCATAAAAAATGTCGAATCTAGTTAGATTCGAACATTTTCTTAATTTTTATCAATATACTATTGTAATCAAAATCGCATACCTTTAAAACATCTTCTTGCTTACTAGCTGTTTCAAAAGAGTCAATACCTACTGCATACTTTTTATCTGAGGCAAAACGATACCATAGTTTATTCGAACCAGCCTCAAGAGTAATAATTTTAACATCTTTAGGTAATAATTTTTCTTCGTATAAAGGATTTTGTCTTTCAAACAATTCCATCGATGGCATAGAAACAATCCGTAAATCAATACCGCCCGTAAATAGTTCTTCAGCAATTTTTAAAGCAGTTGTTACTTCACTTCCGGTAGCAATTAGGACACCATCTAAATGATACTTTTCTTTGCGAACAATGTATGCTCCATATTGAACATATTTACCATTAGTATGTTTTAAAATACCTATTTTTTCATTAGATAAAACAATACTTGCAGAACCTTTATTTTTAATAATATATTCCCAAGCACCAATTACTTCATTAATATCGGCCGGTCTAAAAACAACCATATTAGGCATACTACGCAACATTGATAATTGTTCAACAGGATCACAAACGGCACCTTCGCAGCAATTCTCAATACTATCATTACTAAAAATATAAGTGACAGGTAAATTCATTAAGGCACTCATTCGCATGGATGGTTTTAACTTATCAGCATGGCTTAAGAAAGTACTGCCAAAGGAACGAATTCCCAACGTTGATATACCATTTAAAATAGCTCCCATTGCTGATTCACGAGCACCAAAAGCAATATTACGACCACTAGGGTTATCATCTTTCATTAAGCCATTTTTAGCGATAGTCACTTTCGTAGCCGTTGCCAAGTCAGCGCTACCGCCTAAAAAGAACGGTGTCTTTGGCGCAATGAAATTCATTGCTTTAAAATTAGATAATACGCCCTCTTCACAATAAGTGTCATTTATCTTGTAATTGCCACTGTCAAAATCGACTTCAAATTCCCCTCTTTCAAGCAAATTAATAAGAGATAATAGCTTAGAGTTTTTTCCTTGTTTGGCTTTTTCATATTCCTGCATCCAAACTTCATATTTCTTGCCTACTCTTTTAGCAATTGCTTCGGTTAAATAATTTTTAATAACATCCGAAATCATAAAAGGTTCAGCATACAATTTATTTTTTTGCTTAAGTTCTGCAATTTCATCTTCTTTAAGTAATGCATCATGTGCACTATTTTTACCCTCGTAAGATGTTCCGTGGCCAATTTTAGTATTAACTATGATAATGGTTGGTAATTCACTATCACGAGCGTCATTTAAAGCACTGGATATACTTGATATACTAGAACCATTTTTAACTTTAATTACTTCAAAACCAATCGATTCAAAACGTAATTCAATATCTTCGGTAAATACATCACTAACATCACCATCATGTTGAACTTTATTACAATCATATACAACCGTTAATTTATTCAGTTTTTGCATTCCAGCAAATGACAATGCTTCATAGGTTGTTCCATCTTGAATATCATCATCACCACACAAAACAAAAGTATGAAAATCAATTAACTGACTTTTTTTATCAACACTTTTGCAAATACTCTCTAAATATCTTTCACCAAGAGCAATTCCTACAGCACTGGCAATGCCTTGTCCAGCAAGTCCTGTAGAACATTCAATTCCCAATTCAGGATTTAATTCGGGATTACTTGGAGCATAAGAATCAATATCTCGATAACGTTTTAAATCCTCGATAGAATAATTAAAACCGGCATGATATAACATAGAATATAAAGCTGCACTAGCATGACCATTGGATAAAACAAAGCGATCTCGATTAATCCATGTTGGATTTTGGGCAACCACATTCATTGCATTAAAATATAATGAATAAATAATTGGTGTTGAACTAAATACAACACCTGGATGACCATTACCTGCCTTTTGAATCATATCAATTGCTAACATCATAATGGAGTTAACTGCTAAATCATTTTTAACCGCCATCATTATCACTTCCTTATTTTTAATTCTAGCATAAAGAAGTGAAAATTGAAACTATTTTGTCATCTCTGTCAATGTGCTAAATTTGAAATCATTATTCTGAATATTACTATTAGGAAAGCACAAATATATTATGCCAACAATCGCCACAATATAAAAAATAAGTATTCCTCCATAGTTAACCATTAAATTTTTCATTTTTATCACATCCTTCATTTATAGTTTAATACGAATACTTGTTCGTGTCAATTATAAATAAAACATTTGTTTGACTTTTGACATTAGTTATTGTAAAATGTAAATAGTTAAATAAAGGAGAATCAAATGGAAAAAGAAAACCTTACAAAGCGACAAAATGATGTTCTTAATTTTTTAAAAAAATATATAGCGGATCATGGTTATCCTCCTACTATCAGAGAAATATGTGATGGTGTAAATCTTTCAAGTCCCGCTACCGTTTTTGTTCATATCAAAAATCTAGAAAAAAATGGTTATGTTAAGAGTTCCAATAACAAATTTAGAACGTTAGAGTTACTTGTTAATAATGAATTCGAAGATAAAAATGACGATGTTGTAAAAGTACCACTTCTAGGAAAAGTTACTGCTGGTAGTCCTATAACGGCCATTGAAACCCCAAACGAATTTTTTGATTTGCCTTCATCACTTGTTCCACAAACTGGTGAGGTATTTACACTGCATGTTTCTGGTGAAAGTATGATCAATGCTGGAATATTTGATAACGATTATGTTATTATTCAAAAACAGAATACAGCTAAAAATGGCGAAATTGTCGTAGCCATGACCGAGGAGAACGAGGTAACGTTAAAACGTTTTTACAAAGAAAAGGACCACATTCGTTTACAACCTGAAAATGATACTATGGCACCAATAATTCTACCAAATTGTACCATACTTGGTAAGGCTATAGGATTATATCGAAAAATATAAAAAAACTTCATATCCCAAAAAGATATGAAGTTTTTTTTTAATTGAAATCTCAACCGCACCACTTTAATAATTTGATTCTATCTCAAAAGTTGATTTAAAGTCAAATATTTTTTTAGGCATGAAGTTTATTTCAAAAGCAACATTTTCCAAATAGTATTGATTTATAGTTTTTAATGAATAACCTTTTGGTATGAATCTTCTTACCATGCCATTCATTCTTTCATTTGTTCCTCTTTGAAATGAGCAATATGGATCACATTTATATAGTTTTACTCCAAGTTTCTTGGCTGTTAGTCCTAAGGCATTAAATTCAACTCCATTATCAACAGTAATTGACTTAACTGGTATATTATTTTTTAAAATGTAATTGTATATTAATCTATCAGTGTAATATTCGTTTTTATATTCAGATTTTATTAACCATATTTTCCTTGTGCAACGGTCTACTATCGATATTATTGAGTCATACTCATTCCTTTTTCCAATTATTGAATCTATTTCTAAATGTCCTATTTCCGTCCTTTTTTCAATATATTTGGGTCTTAAACTAATAGGTAATACCGTTTTGTGATCTAAGTTCCATTGGAAATGTGCCATCATTCCAGTTTTTTTACCTTTTCTTTTTTTATATATTAATTTTTCCTTTGTTAAAAATATTTTGCTTTCATTTATCCAATTATATACTTGCCTCACACTTGGACAGTTTGCAAAACAACTTCTTTTAAACTTATTAACACATATTTCTACTGAACACGTTTTTCTATCATAATGGTCATACAAATACTTTATAAATAGCTCATATCTATCATTTATATTTATTTTTCTTTTCTTATATATTCCTGCTTTATATCTTGATATTGTCGAATGGCTTATTTTTAATCTTCTTGATACTTCCCTCATTGAAAGTCCTTGAGCAAGCAATATATCAATTTCTACTTTCTTTTTTTCGGTTAATTGGGTATAATTCATTTGGGAGCCTCCTTGCCGGGATACGGCTCCTTTTATTGTATCAAAAAACCGCACCCAGTGGTGCGGTTGAAATTTCAATTTAGGAAAAACTTCATATCCCAAAAAGATATGAAGTTTTTTATTGTATTTTTATTTAAGTGTATATGGATCTGCAAAAGTTCCTGTTCCACCATTAATAATGGCACTAGGTCCTAAATACACAACTGGACGTATTGAATAAGAGGTTTGAGTTGCTGTACCACTACCTGTATAACCATATCCACTTATCATCATTACATTAGAAGTATTGCTTGTATAGGCAGTTACTGTCCAGAAAGAGTAAGCAGTTCCCACACTTGAAGACGTAGCGTTTGAATACAATAACCAAGCATTTGATGAACAATAAGTTTTATAGTCGCCATCGCCCCAATTGTATATCATTTCCGATAAACAACCAGATCGCGAATATGTTCCTGAAGTTGCTCCATTACCATTTGTTGCATAACCATAATCACTTGGGTACATTAATCCTACTCTGCCATTCCACGAACCAGACATTGTTCCAATTTTTCCTCCAGCACCATCAATATTTCGTTCTGCATTATATAAAGCTCCAGCGGTTCCCTTTGAACTAGTGTTATAAGTTTCTACTCCATATAATGGCCAAGTAACATAAACAACATTATCAAAAGAACCATAAGCATTATCTAATGTTGTTGGTAATGTTGAAACTGCCCAGTCATTATTAGATGCTGACGCCCATGCCCCGGCACCGTGCCGATTATTTCTAATTACTTTTACTAAAGAGCCTGCTGTCTTTGGACTATTTTCATCGTATGAATATTGCATATTAGGCATAACACCAATAATGCGCCATAGTTCGCCATTAATAGTTATATAATTATCAGGATTTTTACCAGCATAACGATATTCATCCGTTCTATCCGAAGTCAAAATCCATGGCGTACTTCCGACACTCGAAGTGCCACTTCTTGGAGCATTATTAGCAATATAGTCCGCTAAAGATACTCCACATACGGCGTTTTTGACTGCTATATGTCCTTTATATTGTTTATTTCGATGAGCAGATTGGTCATAATCCGTTAAATTATAAAACTTAACGGTAGCATCTACTCTTTTATTTGCTGTTTCCATATCTAAGGCAGTAATATACCCACTACCAATTTTAGTCTCAGATGTAGTATAATTAGGAACCTGTATGCTAGCACCATCGACTTCAGCAACAAACTCTAAAGTTGCCCCTGTCGTAAGAGCATAATTATCATAGCCTGATTCCCATATCCAAACATAGTCATATGCACAAGTAATGGGACCCGAAGAACCATTAACAAGGTTAATGTCAAATGTTGTCGAAGAAGAAGCTGCAACTTTATTTTGCATCGACCATAACATATCACCTTCAGAGATACCAAATACGACTTCATTAGCATTGCCACTAACGTCAACAGTTAAATTATATCCGTTGTCAAACGTTGTATTATAGGTAATACTATTTGTTATAGTAGTGGTCATTGTAAAATAGGCAAAAGAAAGACTAATCACAATACACGCCAAAATGATTATACCCATTGCTATTATCATTATATTCTTTTTCATCTTTTCTACCTCTTATATATCATACCAAAAAAAGCAAATATAAATCAACAATTAATGTCTTCTTAACATATTAATTGCCATATCATAATTATCACTACATGTTATAAAAGATCCACTAACAACGACATCAATATTTTTGTCTTTTATAAGTTCAATAGTTTGATTATCAATTCCCCCATCAATACCTGTTAAAAAATGATATTTTGCTTTTAATTCATTAATTAAATCTATTTTATCTAATGTACTTTCTATAAAGGATTGTCCCCCTTTACCTGGTACAACACTCATAATTAAAACCTCATCTACCAACTCTAAGAATGGTTTTAGTAGATCAACATCTTGATCGGGATTAATAGCTATTCCTGCTTGTATCCCCATATTTTTGATATACTCTATTACCTCAAGAGGTTTATTACAACAGTCAATATGAATAGTAATAGTTTGAATATTTAATAAAGCAAGTTCATCAATGTATTTCATAGGATTTTCAACCATCATATGAATATCAAGCGGCTTAGTACTAACTTTAAGTAGTTTAACTAACTCTGAAATAGTAAAGTTTTTACTTTCTACATACTTGCCATCACACATATCAACATGAAGATAATCACCTGAAGTTTGATTAATCATTTCAATACATTTTTTGTAATTATCACTTTTTAAAAAACTTACGGCTATTTTCATAATACTCCTTCATAAATTTAGCATAATTCTCATATCTACTTGATAGTATTTTACTATTGTCTTTGATAGAACACCCATCGGTATTTAAATGGTCACAGTCATTATACTCACAAGGATATAAACTAAATTCAATAAAACCATTACGAATATCTTCCTTAGATAACTCATTTAAATCCAAAGCACTAAAACCAGGTGTATCCGCAAGATAAAAATCTTTTATTTTGTATAAATTAACATACCTTGTTGTATGTACACCACGATTTAAACTTTCAGAAATCGGTTTAGTTTCAAGGTTTAATAATGGATCAATCATATTAATAAAACTAGATTTACCAGCTCCAGTTTGTCCACAGATAACTACTACTTTACCAGATACGATTTTTTTAAATGCTTCTAATTCTGTATTCTCAATTACAGGAATACCAATATTATGATAGTAATTTTGAATTATTTTATATTTACTCTTTTCTTCATCAGATAGTAAATCTATTTTAGAAAAGCAAATCAAAGGTTGAACTTTATAAGCATTTATCATAACAAGCATTTTATCTAATAATGTTAAATCCAAGTCTGGTTTTTTAACACTAACCATGATAATAGCCATATCAATATTAGCTATATTAGGTCTTTTTAAAAAATTAATGCGAGGAAAAATCTTCGTTATCTGAAGATCATCCTCGTTAATTTCTACATAATCTCCGACTAAAGGAGTTATTTTATTTTTACGAAATATCCCCCTTACAGTGCAATCGTATAGGATATCATCGACATCTACAATATATTTTGTGCTATTGATATTCTTAATACGACCTTTTAACATAATCCTCCATCGCATTCATTTTGACCAGTATCTTCTCCATCAGATATATCAATTCTAATAGTGATTTTAGCTCCAGAAGAAACTTTTGAACCAGCTATTCTATTTTGATTTTGAATCTTATAATCATTATATTCGTTGGCATTATCTGAACTAATACTGATGGTCTTTCCTGAATTATCTTTAAATGTACATTGAATCTTAAATTCTTCACAGAATTCTATAACATCAGATACTGTATAAGTACCGTCAGTAAAATCTGGATAAGTATTTTTAATATTAGGTACATAAAGAATAATGCTATCTCCTGCTGATAATTCTTTGCCCTCTTCTACAGATTGGTCCATAATAACATCTGCATCATAATCGCTAATATCATCATCAGGATCTAAATCCTTCGTTTCAATGAATACTTTAATACCTAAAGCTTGTAATGTTCCGCGAACATAGTCAACATTCTCACCAAGGTAATCTTCAATGATAACCGTTTTATTACCAACTGATACATACACTGTTACATCTGAACCTTTTTTACGTTTGGTATTTTTAACAGGATTAGTTCTTGTAACTTTTCCTTCTGGTACGGTGTTTGATGTTTCATCAATTGTTTGTTTAATTTCAAAACCTTTTTCTTGAAGTAAATCAGTAGCTTCACTAAGAGTCATGTTGCTAACATCTGGTACCATTACTTGTTCACTCTTAGTAATTTTGGGTAATAATACTACCAAGGTAGTAATTAAAACTACTATACCGGTAAATATGGATATTAAGATGATTATAAACTTATTTTGTTTCTTTAAATCACCTTCAGTTATTTTCTTTGCTATAATCTCTTCACTTTCTTTCTTATTTATTGATGAATCCTTCTTTATCTTAAGCATTTTAGTATCATCATATTCATACTCTGGATACTTATAAACAACTTTGCTTTCATTTTTTCTTGCCTCATCTAAGCAAGTCTTTAAATCTTCATACATTTCACGAGCGTCGTTATATCGATTCTTAGGATTCTTAGCTGTGGCCCTTAAAATAATATTTTCAATCGATTGCGGTATATCAGGAAGTTCTTTACGAATGGATGGCATTGGCTCTTTCAAGTGTTTTAAAGCTATCTCAACAGCATTATCGCCCTTAAATGGTAATTTACCAGTTAATAATTCATACATCAAGATACCTAATGAATAGATATCACTTTGAAGGGTTGCGCCTTTACCACTTGCTTGTTCAGGTGGCAAATAATGAACCGACCCCATAACCGAATTGGTTTGGGTAAGTTGCGTTGAGTTCATCGCTACGGCAATACCAAAATCTGTTAACTTAACTAAACCATTTTCCAAAATCATAATGTTCTGAGGTTTAATATCACGGTGAATAATGTATGAATCATGGGCTACGGATAAACCACTAGTAACCTGAAGCATAATATCAATGACTTCCGCAATGGTCAGTTTACCACGTTTTTTCAAAAGGTTCTTTAAATGTTTACCTTCAACATATTCCATGACGATATAATATTCACCATTATCTTCACCTACATCATATACTTCAACAATGTTCTCGTTAGTCAAGGATGATGCCGATAAAGCTTCTCTTTGAAACCGCCGCACAAACTTTTCATCGGTAGCTAAATCACCTCTTAGGACTTTGACAGCAACATTTCTTTCTAAAATAGTATCATACGCTAAAAAGACATTAGCCATACCACCTTCGCCAATGCTTTTAATTATTTGATAACGATCAGATAATTTATCCCCTTTTGCTATCACCTAATATCACCCTTTTCTTTTTCTAGATAAGCTATCGAAATATTGTCATTCCCCCCGCGTGCATTACATTTGGTAATTAACCTTTGCACTTTAGCCTCAACTGATAGTTCGGGATCAGTTAAAACCTTTTCAATTTGATCATCACTCATTAGTGATGTAAGTCCATCAGAACATAACATAACGCCATCATTATGAATATCAACATCAAAAATATCGATTTCACACTTTTCGGTGGCTCCTAATGCTCTCATTAAAACGTTCTTTTTAGGATGAAACTTAGCTTCTTCTTCAGTTAAATTACCAGCTTGAACAAGTAAATTAACTAAGGTGTGATCTTTTGTCACTTTATGCAGTTTTCCGCTTTTTAAGACATATCCTGATGAGTCACCAATGTTGCCATATATTAAAAAGTCATTTGTCAAAATCGCCACTACCAAGGTACTTCCCATACCTACAGAATCTTCATGTTCTTTTGTATAATCAATAATGCTTTTATTAAGTTCATTAACATTATCATTAAGCCAGTTAACAGCATCAAGTTTAGTGCCAATACTAGCAATATCGGTAAATCTTTTTCCTAAATGGGTAAGAGCTATCGAAGAAGCAACTTCGCCTTTACGGTGTCCCCCCATGCCATCAGCCACCATCAAAAGGTACTCATTACTCTTGTTTTTTAAGATAGTTACGCTATCTTCGTTGTGTGTCCGGACTTTGCCGGCATCTGTTAAATAAAATGTTTTCACATTCATCACCTATCTTCTCAGAAATATTATATCATTAAAAAAGAAATAATACTACATTTCTTTACTTCTTAATTGACCACAGGCGGCCGAAATTTTAGTGCCAAATTTACGGCGGACAGTTACATCAATTCCTCTTCTTTTTAAAATGTCATAAAAAATATCAATTTGTTTCTTATCACTAGCTTTGAAATTTAAATTATTTGTTTCATTGTAAGGAATTAAATTAACATATAAATTCTTCCCATGTAATAAGTCCGCTAACATATTAGCTTGCTTCTCACTATCATTAATTCCTTTTAACATAATATATTCAATGGTTACGCGGCGACTGGTTTTATCATAATAATAATCAACAGCATCCATGATTTCTTTTAGTGAATAAGCATTAGCAATTGGCATAATACTTTTTCTAATCTCATCTGAGGGAGCATGTAAGCTAATGGCTAAATTAACTTGCAATGGAAAATCCGCAAATTCTCTAATTTTAGGAACTATTCCACATGTAGATATTGTAATATGACGTGCACCAATAGCCAATGATTTAGGATCATTGATTACTTTTAAGAAATTAATAATATTATCATAATTATCAAACGGTTCACCAATGCCCATAATAACAACACTATCAATTCTATCTTGAATATAACTAGAAACCAAAATAATTTGTTCGACCATTTCAAATGTTTGTAAATCCCGAACTTTTTTTAAACGACCACTTTCACAAAAACGGCATCCCATATTACATCCAACTTGACTCGAAATACAAATGCTTTTGCCATAGTCATGGTACATTAAAACAGCTTCAATTTTTTGCCCATCTAAAAGACGAAATAAAAACTTTTTAACATCGGTATCCTCTTCGACTTTTTCAATTTTAATAAAGTCAAAAGAAAAATTATTTTTTAAATACTCTCGATTTTCTTTTTTAACATTAGAAAAACAATCAATATCATAGACTTTCTTTTGATATACCCATTCATAAATTTGCGTGGCTAAAAACTTATTTTTTCCAGCCTCAGTAAAAAGTTTTGTTAAATCATCTTTAGAATAATTAAAAAAGTTATTCATAGTTAACTCCTAACGCAAGAAAGCTAGATAACAAAGGAAAGCAAAAAAGATAAATAGCATGATAATACCATTAATACTATCGTTTTTATCCTTATCATCAGGAATACCTACTGCCATAGCCGCTAAAAAGCCACCTATTAAACCACCAATATGACCAGCATTATCAATATTAGGAATCATAAATCCTAAGCAAAGATTAATGATAATAACGGGTAATATTTGACTTTTAATAGATTCTCTTAAATACAAACGAAAACGGAAGCCAAAATAAAGCATTGCTCCTAATAATCCAAAGATAGCTCCTGATGCTCCAACGGAAACAATGTTATCAAATCCGGCACTTAATAAGCTACCACATATCGCACTAATAAAATAAATCATTAAAAATCTAATCTTGCCAAATTTAGCTTCGGCTTGCGTACCAATAACATATAACGAATACATATTACAAAGCAAATGAATGATTCCAGCATGTAAAAACGCACAAGTAACTAATCGCCACACTTGACCTAGTCGAAGTAATTCAACATTATTAGCACCGTATCTAACTAGTACAAGAGCACTTTCAGTACTACCACCAAAAATAGATACAAATAAGAAATATAAAACACATAATGCGATTAAAATATAGGTAACCAATATCTTTTTCGGAGCAAATATTTTCTCATAACGTTTATTATCATTGCTGGTTTTTTCATTAATATCTTTTGTAACATTTAGAATTAATTCAATGCCAGCCGCATCTTGAATTAAATTATTCTTAATATTAGGAAAAACCTCTAACATCGTTTGATTATTTTCAATGTCCTTTAAATCTTTAACATTAATACTATCAATATTTTTAAAAGAATCTAATTCTGTTAGGCTTTCGTCTTCATTTAAATTGATATTTAAGGCATTAATGGAAAAAGAAAAAGTCTTCTTTTTGATTTGTTTTAAAATATCCACAATTTTATATTGATCAAAATTAAATTGTTCTTCATTAATAATTCGATTGCTATTAATACGTATAACACGATAAGGACCGTCTAATTTTTCTAGCCATATTTCATCTTTAACACCATGAACATAGATTGGCGAGTAATTTTCCTTGGTTACAAAATAATGAACTAAACTCATAAGTATTTGGTCTTCTTTACGAACACTTACATCCATATATCCTCCCTATTCTAAACTATTTATAAAATCCTGAAACTCTTTTGGTAAATCACATTCAAAATGCATTTTTTGACCAGTAATAGGATGTACAAACTCCACTTCTTTAGAATGCAAAAATTGGCCAAAATCATTTCCTGCTTTCTTATTATACACTGGGTCATTATAAATTGGAAAGCCAATATAAGCCATGTGGACACGTATTTGATGGGTACGCCCCGTTTCTAAATTTAATTTGACTAATGTATATTTTTTATACCTTTTAATGACTTGCAAATGGGTAATAGCCTTTTTACCGTCTTCAAAAACACCCATCTTATTAAAATTATTTGGATCTCTTTTAATCGGGGCATCTATGGTAGCACTATTATAAGGTAAGACCCCATCGATTAAAGCAAAGTAAGTTCTTTTAATTGCATGTGTTTTAAATCCTTCGGCTAATAACTCATGAGCTTTATTTGATTTAGCTACTAGCATAAGCCCTGATGTATCTTTATCAATACGATGAACAATTCCTAAACGAGCAGCACCACTTAAATTACTTAAATCTTGAGTGTAATTCATAAGTCCGTTTAAAAGGGTATGCTCATAATTACCATTACCGGGGTGAACTACAAGCCCACTAGGCTTATTAATAACCATTAAATCATTATCTTCATAGACAATATCTAAATCCATCTTTTCTGGCTTTATTTCTTTATCAATGGTATATGATTCATCAATGTCAATTTCTTGACCATCTTTCAATTTATAACTACCCTTTTGATAAACATCATCCACTAAGACAAAACCATTTTCAATCATTTTGCTAACAAATTCTCGTGAATAATCAGTATGTAAGGCAATGTATTTATCTAATCGCAAATTATCAGCATTATTTACGAGTATTTTCATTATCTTCTCCCATAAAAATGGCGTATAAAAGCATACATACACCTATACAAATAAAACTATCAGCAAAATTAAAGATTGGATAATTATAATTTAAAACATAAAAATCAATAAAATCGATAACGTATCCATGAATAACTCTATCTACTAAATTTCCCAATAATCCCCCAAAGACCAAAGCAAAAGCAAGTATATTGCGACGATTTATTTTAAACTTTTGCATATAAAAATACAAAAATATCATGATGATAATACTAATTAAAACGATTAAAATGCGGTGTCCTTGAAGCATGCTAAAAGAAATTCCATCATTATATGCTTTCGTAATATACAAAAACTTGGCAAAGATATTATAACTTTTCCCTAGAACTAATACTTTATCTAAAATGATTTTAGATATTTGATCGACTGCAAAAAATACAATACTAAATATCAAAATTTTCTTTTTCATAGATATTATTTTACCATTTTTTTCATTTAAAGTCTATAAATGCATAAAAAAAGCAAACTTAATTGCTTTTCTATTTTATTGAATCAAATGTCTCTTTAATTTCCTCAATACCGCGATAACCAATTTCTCTTTCTTGCTCTAAACCCTCTTTAAAAAAGATTAAAGTAGGAATACTCATAATGCCAAATTTTTTAGCTATCTCTGGATATTCATCAACATTAATTTTTATAACATCAGTAAAATCAACTTCATCAAGAACTGGTCCTAACATTTTACATGGTCCACACCAATCAGCATAGAAATCCACTATACAAGGATTCTTTTCAATATGAGTTAAAAACTCTTTTTCATTTTTAATATGTATAATCATATTATTGCCCCGATTGAACTACTACGCCTGCCATGTTTGGTATCTTACCGCTATCAATAGCGATATTTACATCTCTTGGATCTACAATACCACGAGAAATTAAAATTCTAAGAATGGCTAAGTTAGCATCTAGTTTATCTTCTGAATCTTTAGCATTCATTACTTCATTATAAATAGATTCAGCTGCTACAATGCTTTGAGCATAAACAATATTAACTACTGGAGTTCTTTCAACGATAGTTTTAGCAACCTTACTTTCCATAACGTATTTTTGTGATGGCGCAAATTGTAGAGCAACAAATGTGGCAATAAAGATAAAGATTAATGATTCAACTGCTCCTAAAATAGCTCCAATGATCTTTGATGGTAATTCGAGAATAATTGTCATCTTAACAAGCAAGTCAAGAATACCAGAAAGATTAACCAAAATATTCAAAACACAATACAGTAATACAAATATTACCGCAAAAGCTATACCTTCATAAATTAAGAAGTTAACTGTATAAATATCATGAAATACACCACCAAAATTAAAGAATGGTAAATATTTAATCATGATATTCGCAAATAAACCTTTTAATTGAAAAGATACAATAGCTATGGCAACCAAGCCAATTAAATGAACCAACCCTTTGATAGCACCTTTTTTATATCCTGCAATGGCTCCTAATATAATAATTATAATACAAACAATATCCACTATTTTCATCTTTATGCCTCTTTCCTATTATAATTATATTATAAATTACGTTAAAAAGTAAAGGTGTTTATTGCAAATGTCAAATATAATTTTTTAAAAAGTGAAAAAACGCCATTATCATGGTACAATATATACGAGGTGACAAACTATGAACTGTGTGGTATTTGTCCTAAGTGAAAATCTTCATAAAAAATTAATGAAATTTTATGAACCATTTAAGTGTGATAAATTTCCTCCCTATTCAAAATTTCAAGCCAAGAATTATGATGTTACGATAACTTTATATGAATCTGGGAAAGTAATGTTTCAAGGCATTGGTGCTGATATCGAAGCAAGCATTTGGATTGATGCTGAAAAAAGATTAAATAATAAAAGTATTGATACGACCCCTAAAGAAAAGAAAGAAAAAAAGGAAGAAGAAATATTCTTTAATACTTCGACTATTGGTAGTGATGAAACAGGATGTGGCGATTTTTTTGGACCGATTGTAGTGTGCGCAACTTTTGTATCTAAAGATAATATCGCTTATATGAAAGAATTAGGAGTTAAAGATTCTAAAAAAATAACTGATGATAGAATTAAACAAATTGCTCCCCTACTTGTCAAAAAAATACCATATGTTTGTAACGTTCTAGATAATAAAACTTATAATGATAATTATAAAGACATCAACATGGTTAAACTAAAATGTATATTACATAATAAGGCTTTATGTTCCCTAGTAGAAAAATATAATCCTGAATATAAAATTGCTATTATTGATCAATTCGTTAATAAGAAAAAATACTATTCTTATCTAGAGGGAGTTCCAAAAGTACTTAAGGATATTGCTTTTTATACTAAAGGTGAGAGTAAATGTATGGCTGTCGCAGCTGCATCAATTATTGCTCGTTATGAGTTTTTAAGACAAATTCATAAAATTGAACAAGAAACAAATTATCATATTGTTAAGGGAGCTGGTCCTAAAGTTGATGAATTAATTACCCAAATTCGTCAAGAAAAAGGCGATGCTTATTTAAAAACAATCGCCAAATTAAACTTTAAAAACTATACAAAGTTATTATAATTATTCACAAAGTTCCATTGTTAAAAGTTCTAATATGATACTTTTGTCTAATAAACCACTTTTAAGTTTATAATCATAGTCAGCTAGTCTGATTATGATTTTTTTTAATTCTTTTTTAGTATATTTATCAGCATTTAGTAAGTAATTCTTCATTTGCCAATCTTCTTTACGAAACATATTTTGTACTTCTCTACTACTCATACTTCCTTTTAATAGATTCATTATTTGAAACTCTTTAGCTAACATAATAAGCACCATAGAAGGTTCAATTTTGAGTCTTTCAAAGTTTTTAGAACTATCGATAGCGGTCCGTAAATCACGGTTAATAACGGCATTAATAAAACCAAATGTGGTGTTCGTTAATGAAGTACTGATGATATTCTCTAAATCCTCTTTGGTAGTCTTTTTCGCAGGTAATAAAGTATATATTTTCTCTAGTTCGTTAGTCATGATATCATAATTAACATAAGAATTATCGACAATATAACTAGCAGTTTCATAATCTACAACATATCCTTTATTCTTAAGTAAGTCCATACACTTATAAGTCAAATCTTTCTTATTCAAAGGTTCAATGACTATAACATGACCTTTTTCGGTAATCATCTTATATAATTTTTTACGTTTATCAGGCATTTCATATGAAGTAAAAACTAGGGTACATTTTTCATTACCATTTTGAAAACAATCTTCAATAATTTTAACATCTTTAGTGCTATCACTCTTGTTTTCCTCTTTTTTAGCAGTCTTAAATAAATCATCACTATGAATAATGACATATTTGTGTTCATCTAGTAAAGAAAAATAATTGGCTTCACTAATCGCTTCTTCGATAGAACTGGTTTTTAAATTGTATTTTATGACATTCAAACTCTCACCAGTTATTTTGTTAACTTGTTCTTTAACTAATTTATAACTATCTGAGGCAATTAAATATATTTCCATATCCATTATTTTATCAAAATATGATAATAAAAAAAAGCCTTCCTTAACGGAAAGCCCCACTTTAAGAGTGTTATATATCGACATTGCAAGCAATGTATTATATTGTATGCAGCATCTCTTGTTATGATTATTATCTTTGTCTTTCTTTAGAATATAAATGTTCTTCCGCCTCTGCAATAAATTTTGCTAGAGCATCATCTTGAGGTAATTTTTTCAAGCGATTAACAAGGTCTTCAATAAATAAGTTAATATATAAATTTTCAACGGCTATTCTATACATATATTTATCCTCGAAGTTTTCAATTAAAAGCGTATTATACTTACTTTGAATGAAAAATTCTCTTAAATTAAAAATATCACTGTAATTTCTGATGTCATTAAATTCAATATTCCAAAAATCTCTTTTTTCATGAACAACCATGGTGATTATTTTTTGCATGACATTTTCATATAACTCATGATAAATTTCATAATCTTCTTCCTCAATGTCTATTAAATTTTTAGTTACTATATGGCTCTCATTCAAATATCTTTTGTATTCATCATCCTCAGGTAATAAGTAAAATTTTTCATATTTGGCAAAGTTTGGAATAACTGTTTTAATAGCTTGTAAAGTTTTAGCTTTAATACCATGTTTTAACACTTGAAGGAGTTCTCTTTGACTTTGCGACAACTCTTTTTCTTCCCCATACATCAAAGTTGAGCCAATTCTAACTGGATTGGGAATACGGTATTTGACGGCTTCAAAGATTTTCATAATATCGTTTGGATCAAATTGATAATCTTTTTCATTGGTTAAAAAATCAATGTACCAAAAACCGGTTTTAGTATCATAAAACAAATTCTTGTTTTTAGCTTCATACCCCATCTCAAACAGTTGAAGACCATCACTAATTAACTTGGTATAATGCTTAAAAGGGATTCCCATAATATATGCCAAATCATAACGTGCTCGTGAAAAAGGTGCACCATGCTCAAATAAAGATTCGCAGTTTATACCAGGACATTTCTCTTGTAAAACATAACAAACATCTGCTTCATCTTCAACTACTCGTTTAACAGCTAGATGTTTAGGAGTATTTACCCCCATTTGATTTTTTTGATTAATGGCCTGCATAATCTCTTCGGAATTTGGTCGAGCATGTTGGCCATCTTTTATATACTTAAGAGCAAATGTATATTTGACAAGAACAGTATCGCCAAAATCAAAACAGGCACTACCACCATTACTTATATTATCTCTCGTTTTGGATTTTCTTATTGCTTCTTCTATATCAATCATTGGCTATCTCCCACTAATCGTACTATAACATAAAATACGATTATTCACAAATTTATAAAATAAAAACTATATTTTGCTTAAACAAAAATCAACAATTTGAACTATTTTTTTACTTAAATGATCGAGCTTCAATAATTTTGCCATTTGACTTCTAATTGATTCGACTATTAATCCTAGTGCCCATATTATAATGGCATATTTTAATACGTGTAATATGCCAATAATCATAACTTCGTCTGCTATATATACAAAAGCATTCAGGATTATGTTATTCCAAATAACTTGATTACATTGCAACAAATAAACTCCTAATGATAAGGAACTCAAATAAGCAATGAATCTACTTTTAATCTTGATTCTTTTAAATAAGACAACCATGATAATACCACTGAATAAAATAGTTGGCGAAACATAACTAACTATCCATTTCATATCTGTATAAACATAACAATACCATGTAATAAGAATAAGTAATCCCCAAAAACATATAAGAGTAATCGTCTTTTTTCGATCAAAGAGCTCTATTCTATTGGCTAAAGCGCCTAAACAATAAAGAGCAATTAGCCATAATGCAGAATAGCCGGCCTTAACAAAGAAAGGATCATTAAACATACCCATAAAGGAAAATAAAATCGTAATTAAAATAAAGGCTTTTTTAGCATTTTCCCTGTCAACGCTAAACAAAAAGCGATTTAATATTGGTATCGAAAAGAATAATAAGAAATAAGCGGTCATATACCAATATTTACTGTTAATTATTGGAAAGGCATTATAAATAATATCTTTAGAACCAATATTGTCTGCTTTCCCAATTAAAACAAAAAAAGTGGTTATAATAAATGCATAGAAAAAAGTTGTAAACCAAAGATTTATTATTTTATCAAATCGACACGGTTTTTCAGAAGCCATATATCCACTAATCAAAGCAAAAGAATCAACCGCACAATAGCATAAAATTTCCATAAGCCAAAATATTGAATAATGATTAGTCCCTTCCACACTGTGGGCTAAAATACCACCTTGACCTAATACATGCAATACGCACACCATAAACATTAACAATAAACGTAATAAATCAATTCCATAATTATGCTCTTTACTCATTTTTCATCATCATGTCAATATTATATCATACTCAAGTCTATTCTTTGTTTATTATACTTTCTCTATTAATTTGTTCTCTATATCTCTGATTTATTTAATATTTCTTAGCTTGGGTGACTATATGTTTTTTTACACCAGTACTTAGTAGTTAACGTTTATGAATACAAATTTGTACAAAGAATCTAATTATGATTACTTTCTTCTAGTGATAACACTCTTGGTTTTGGTTGTTTGCCATCATTTAGAGCATATTTTATAAAGGTGTCATTATCTATATTACGCAATAATTCTTTTAATTCTGATTCAGACATTTCGTTTAATAAAACCATCAATTCAGCTTTATCTAATGTATCAAAATATGAATACTTCATATTGCTAATAAATTTATCTTTAATATTTTTAAAGGCTGGTGCCTGTTCTAAATGAGTATAGTATCTTTGAAGCAATAAGTATAAGTATTGTTTTTTTACTTCAAAATCTTCAAAGTTTAAATTTAAACCAATATCGCCACAATAAACTCCTTGTACACTTTTATCAGTCCAATTAATCGCAAATTGCAGATTAAGATTCTTATTAAGAAAGTCTATATTCTTAATGAGTTCGTGATCTTTTAAGAGAAAATCAACTATCTCACATATTTCTTCAAAACTGATAATATACGGAATTGATGCACGTTCTGGAATACTTGTCTTGAAATTTGAATTTCCAAACATAAACATTATTTGTGAATAGTCATTATTAATACTTATCTCAATATCTAATTGAGGTGCCATTGCATTGCCTAATAATGATAATCTATCTTCCATATAGGGACAGTATTTTAAGATCACGCTTTTAATAAATGAATTTAAACCATCACGATGCTTTATAATATTACTCATAGTTGCCTCCCAAAAATATAATTGCCTTTTCTTGCTTGATTTCTTCTATATAATCTTTTTTCATCCTATAACTCTCTTGCCAACCAATATTCATTTTTAAATTCATCAATATGTTTATTTCATTCATTTTATCATCTTTATTCCTATGGTTCAAACATTTCTACTTGTAATTCATTATTTTTAATCTGAAAAACAATACTCCCATCCTCATCCGTTCTATATATTTTTGAATTATTTAAGTTTTCTAGTACTTCTTTATTCGGATGACCATATCTGTTATTCTTTCCAACTGGTATTGAGTGGTTAGTACATACGAATTTTAGTCAAAGAAAAAAGCTTATAAATTTATTATTTATAAACTCTCTTTAATATTTTCACATATTTACTAGGTAACCCTGATATAGCATCTTCTTTTTGGATATCACTCATACCATATATACTTTCTGCAACTGATCCAACTATGCAACAATTAGTATCCGTATCTCCACCCATTAATAATATCTTTCTAATTGAATCTTCAAACGAATTAGAATTATAAATTGCATAAAGACAATTACCTAATGTTTCTTTGCAGGTTGTGTTAAACTTTGTAAATGGTTCATATTTTACTAATAAATTTAATTTTTTAAATACTTCATCTTTAGTTAATCCATTTCTAAAATAATATATCATTAAAGCAATAATTGTAACAGATTCAATTGCTTCTTTAGAATTATGTGATGGAATAGTTACTAACCTTGCATTTTCTATTACATCAGTTTCACTATCAAATAAATATCCAACTGGTGATACTCTCATCATAGCACCATTGCCTATGCTATCACTTTTTCCATTGTCTTTGGCCCATTTAATTGTTCCAGGTGAAAACGAAGTTTTAAAATAAGGTTCATAATCAGGCTTGTAATCAATATTATCTAATATATATTTTCTTAAAGTATCTTCATAATTCTTATTATTAATAATTGCATCAATAACTGCAATAGTCTCAATAGTATCATCACTATAAAA
>JAEEKI010000015.1 GCA_016282375.1 Caryophanales bacterium
CTGAATGCTATGTGGGCGACCTGTTATGTCAGGTGAGCTTCAACGGTTATGTCCGCTGTAGCGATAACTCTACGGGCGAGGTCTGTGACTTTGATCCGCTTGGCCATGCCTATTGTGTGTCGTAGGCTTAGTTGTCATCTGTGGGCGTGCTCGAATATCTTAATATCTTGAATCTAATTTTGCTTTAAGTGAAATTAGATTTTTTTATGGTCAACATATTGTTAAAATAGAGTAATTTTTCTTTACAAATATAGTTTTCAAATTTATAATAAAACTTATATTTTTGGAGGCGTAGTATGACTAATTACATACCTGTTTTTATCCTAAATGAACTAGTAATCCTTCCAAATCAAGAGATTAAAATTGATTTAAATAATGACGTTAGTAAAAAAGTAATTAAAGAAGCTAGTAAAAATGATGAAAGTAAGGTATTAGTTATTGCTCCGAAGAATTCTATCGAAAATGAGCCATCTTTAAAAGATTTTCCTAAAGTGGGTGTAACCGCTAAAATTAAGAGTAAATTAGAACTTTCTAATGGTAATTTAAGAATTGTTTTAAGAGGCTTAAAAAGAGTAGCAATTGAAAAATATTATCAAAATAAGTCGACGGGTATTTTGAAATGTTCTTATGAAGAAGTAGAATTACCAGAACTTGATTATGTTCAAGAAATGGCTGTAAAAAGGCGTTTAATTTCTTTGACAGAACAATATATTAGTATTAGTCCTAATGTATCTAATAGTATTCTCCAAAACTTAAAAGAGGATGTAGAACTTAATCATTTAACGGATGTGATAACTTCCTTTATGCCTTTTAACTTTATTAAAAAGACTGATTACATGGAATGTATTAATCCTTTAAAGAGAGCTGAAAGATTAATAGATGATTTATTAAATGAAATAAGTATTAGTAATGTTGATAAAGACTTGGATGAAAAACTACAAGAATCTTTAGAAAAGGGCCAAAGAGAATACATTCTTAAAGAAAAATTAAAAGAAATTAATAGTGAACTTGGTAATGATCGCTCTAATGAAGTTAATGAATTAAATGATATTGTTAATGGTTTAAAAATTAATCGTAATACGAAAAATAAGTTATTATCCGAAATTCGTAAATATGCTATATCTTCTGAGTATAGTCCTGAAAGTGCTTTATTAAAAAATTATATTGATACGGTAATTAATCTACCATGGAATCGTCGTAGCGTTGAAAATGATGATGCAGAAAGCATTACGAAAGCCTTAAATGAAAGCCATTATGGATTAACGGAAATTAAGGAAAGAATTGCTGAGTACGCTACTTTAAAAAGAAATAGTGAAAATGTTGCATCACCTATTATTTGTTTAGTAGGTCCTCCTGGCGTAGGTAAGACATCAATTGCGATGGCAATTGCTAATTGCTTAAACCGGAAGTTTTATAAAATTAGTGTTGGGGGATTAAATGACTCAACTGAACTAATTGGTTCACGTAAAACATACTTAGGTGCTATGCCAGGTAAAATAATGCAAGCCATTATGAAGTGTGATGTTAAAAATCCTTTAATATTAATTGATGAAGTAGATAAATTAGTTAAAGATTATAAGGGAGATCCGGCAGCGACATTATTAGAGATTCTTGATGAGAGCCAAAATAAATTTTTTGTTGATAATTATATTGAAGAACCATTTGATTTATCGGAAGTATTGTTTATTTTAACGGCTAATGAAATTGATAAAATACCTAATACTTTATTAGATCGCATGGAAATAATAACAATAGATAGTTATTCGGTTTATGAAAAGATAGATATTGCTAAAAATTATCTATTGAAAGCTATCTTTGAAGAATATAATGTTAATTTTAAAGTTTCTAAAGAGGTTTTGGAATATATTGTTACTAAATATACAAAAGAACCTGGTGTAAGAGAATTAAAAAGAATCTTAGAAAAATTAGTTCGTAAAACTTTTGTTTATGAAAGTGGTATGAAAAGTATTACCATTAATTTAGCTAATAAGTATTTAGGTAAAGAAATAGTTAATTACTTACCAAAGATTAGAGATTATGGCATTGCTAATACTTTAGCATATACTACATTAGGGGGGCTAACATCCCATGTTGAAGTATCAAAGTATCCTGGTAATGGAAAATTAACTATTACGGGTAATACAGGAGATATTTTAAAAGAAAGTGTTGAAGTAGTTAAATCCTTTTTGACAAGTGATTATGAAATAGATACGAATAGTTTTAATATTCATGTTCATTTTATGGCAGGATCACTAAAAAAAGATGGACCATCAGCGGGTGTATCTGTTGCTGTTGCCATGTTATCATTATTTGAAAAAAAATTAGTTGATGGTGATATAGCTTTTACGGGGGAGATTACTTTAAAAGGGGAAATCTTACCTGTCGGGGGTATTAAAGAAAAATTAATTGCGGCCGCAAGCGAAGGAATAAAAACAATCTTTATTCCTAAAGCTAATGAGATGGATTTAATTGATATTCCGGAAAATGTTTTTAATCTTGTAACGATTAAGTTAGTAAGTGATTTTACCGAAATCTATGATTTTCTTTTCCGTTAATTATGATATAATTAAAATGCAATTTAAGATAAAGGAATGAGTTGTAATGAATTTAAAAGATATTAATTATCTGGATTATGGTACTAATAAAAAAGGAACGATTGTTCTTTTGCATGGCTGGGGTCAAAATATTGAAATGATGGATATGTTGGGAAGACCTTTTGCTGATGATTTTCGTATTATTGTTTTAGATTTACCAGGTTTTGGCAAAACACCAGAACCAAAAGAACCTTGGTCAGTTAGCGATTACACTAATATGTTACATGAATTATTAGCAAGTTTGAAAGTTAAAAATCCGATATTAATCGGTCATTCCTTCGGAGGAAGGATTGCCATTTGTTATGCATCACAGTATGAGACAGACAAGGTCGTATTATTATCTAGTCCTTTTAGACCTACGAAAAAGAAAACTTCCTTTAAAACTAAGTTTTATAAATTTATTAAAAAGATTAAAATACTAAAACCACTTGCCGAGTATTTAAAAAAGAAGTGGGGTTCTGCTGATTACTTAGCGGCTAGTGAAATAAATCGGGGTACTTTAGTCAAAGTTGTCAATGAAGATTTGACTTCTAATGCTGAAAAGATTCAATGTCCAGTATTACTGATATATGGAAGTAAAGATGTTGATGTGCCAATTACGGAAGCACAAAAATTAGAACAAATTATTCCTGATGCTGGTTTAGTTACTTATGAAAATGCCCATCATTATGCTTATTTAGAAAGATTAAGTCAAACACTATCAATATTAAATAATTTCTTTGAATAAGGAGGAGTCATATGAAAATATTGTTTATCTTTTTATTTATTAATGCTTTATTTGTTTTTACATCATTATTTGAATTGCAAATGCTTCAACAAAACAGTTATAATGAAAATAATTTCTTTAGTAAATTTATGATTGGTAATATTAAAAGTGATTATCAAGCTTATGCTTTAAAAGTCCTTTTTGCTATTTGTTTATTTTTGTTTTATAACTTTTCAAAATTAATAGCTTTTTTCTACTTTTTTATTATAACGATTTTATTAATTAAGGCATATGATGATTTTCATAAACATAACAATAAATTACCATTAAAATTTACTAAAAGAATGATTAGAATAATGGTATTTGATTATTTAGTATATGCTATCTTAGAATTATTATTAATGCGCTGTCGATTAACTTATTGTTTGGGTATTTTATTGTTGTTTATTACATTTAATTTTGTTATTTTAATCATTATTGTATGGTTATTAAAACCAGTAGAGAAGATGGTCTTTAATCACTATAAGAAAAATGCTTTAGATAAGTTAGCGAAGATGAATGATTTAAGAATCATTGGTATAACCGGATCTTTTGGTAAGACGAGTACTAAGATGATTTTAAATACCATTTTACAAACAACTTATAAAGGATTTTATACCCCAAATTCCTTTAATACGCCAAATGGTTTATTAATGACAATTAATCAAGAATCATCAATATTTAATGAATATTTTATTGCTGAAATGGGAGCAAAAAAACCTGGAGAAATTAAAGAACTTACGGATTTGGTTCATCCAAAATATGGTATTTTAACTTCAATTGGGGAAGCTCATTTAGAAACTTTTAAATCTATTGATAATATATGTAAAACCAAATTTGAATTAATCGAGGGTTTACCTTCGGATGGCATTGCTATTTTAAATAAAGATGATAAGTATATGACATCTTATCATTTAAAAAATAATTGTCAAGTAATTTGGATTGGTATTGAAAATGATGCCGATGTTATGGCTAAAAATATTAAAATTACTAATAGGGGAACTAATTTTGATATTACTTTTAAAAATTCTAAATCAAAAATAAAAGTAAGTACTATTTTACTTGGTAATAAAAATGTATATAATATTTTAGCCTCAGTGGCTCTTGCTAAAGAGTTAGGTGTTAGTAAAGAAAATATTATTCGGGGGGTTAAGAATATTGCTCCAATTAATCATCGTTTAGAGATTAAAGAATATCAAAATATTACGATTATTGATGATTCCTTTAATTCTAATCCAAAGGGAGCTAAAAACGCTTTAGACGTTCTTGATTTAATGGAAGGTCAAAAGTATATAATTACTCCTGGTATGGTTGAAATGGGTGAGGAAGAAGAAAAACTTAATAAAGAGTTTGGTAAACAAATTGCTGATGTTTGTGATAAAGTTTTCTTAGTAGGACCTAAGCAAACCAAACCAATCTATAATGGCTTAATTAGTAAAAAATATGATAAAGATAATATTGTGGTAGTTACTTCTTTTAAAGAGGGCTATAATAAGGCCATGGAAATGGCTAAGAATAATAAAACAACCATTTTAATTGAAAATGACTTACCAGATAGTTATATGGAGGAATAAAAATGAAGATTAATGTAGGTGTACTATATGGTGGTAATTCCACTGAACATGAAATTAGTATTATTAGTGCTGTCCAAGCAATGAATAATATGGATACGGAAAAATATGAAATCGTACCTATTTATTTAACGAAGGATAGTAGGATGTATACATCTTCAAAATTACTTGATATGGACGTATACAAAGATTTAAAGAAAATTGGAGAAGTAGCAACGGAAGTAATATTACTTAAAAAAGATAATGATTATGTTCTAATGAAAAATAAATTTCCATTTTCAACGGTTAAAAAAATTGATATTGCTTTTCCCATTATGCATGGTTATAACACAGAAGATGGTTCAATAGCTGGTTATCTAGAAGTTTTAGGTATTCCGTATTGTGAAAGTGATATTTATGCTTCTGTTATTGGTCAAGATAAGATTTATCAAAAACAAGTTTTAAAAGAAAATGGTATTCCTGTAGTAGATTATACTTATTTTTATGAAAGTGATTATTTAAAAGATGAAGCATCAGTAATTAAAAAGGTTGAGAAACTAGAATATCCTGTGATTGTTAAACCTGCCAGACAAGGTAGTAGTGTAGGTATCAATATTGCTAAGAATAAAAAAGAATTAGAAAGCGCTATTAATGAAGCCCTTAATTATGATGAAAAGATTTTGGTTGAAAAAGTAGTTGAAAACCTATGTGAACTTAATTGCTCTGTTTTAGGAGATAACTCTAATTATGAGGCTAGTCCAATTGAGCAAGTTTATGGATCTGATGAGATTTTATCTTATAAAGATAAATATATGTCTAATGGATCAAAAGGTGGAAGTAAGGGTATGGCTTCGACTGGTCGAAAAATACCAGCAGATATTCCTAGTAGTATTACTAAAAAAATCGAAGAAATATCTATTAATGCTTGTCGGGCATTAAATACTAATGGAGTAGTAAGAATAGATTATTTAATGGACAAAAAGACCAATAAAGTATATTTAAATGAACTTAATATTGTCCCAGGTTCTTTATCATTCTATCTATGGAATGCTAAAGATGTTAACTATAAAAAACTGCTTACAAAGATTATTGATTGCGGTATTAAAAGATATCGTGATAAGTCTAAAAAACTATCATCATTTGAAACAAATGTTTTGGCAACCTTTAATGGCGCCAAAGGTGTAAAGAAATAAGACTCAGTAAAAAAACTGAGTTTTTTATTTTAATTAATTTTAAGATATGTTATAATTACGACGTATAGTAGGAGATAACATGAAAAGACAAAATACTATCATGATAATAATCACAATAATATTTTTTTTATCATTAGTAGTTTTTGCAACCTATGCATTTTTTTCAACAGGTAATTTAAACGTTATCAATGTAGCTGCGACCAACGTATTAACTGAACGAAATAATATGGTATTTGATGTTGTAGGGGGAGATATGTCCCTTAATATGTCGTTAGATAAAATGATGGAAGGAACTGCTGATAATTATCATGCTGCGGTTATGAACAATACAACATTAACCGTAAATTTTACTGCAAATACTCCGTATAGTGTGATTTGTACATATGATATTGTGTATGAATGGACAAGTAGTGATAAGTATACTGCTCATAGTCCATATGTTACAGATTACGAATTTACAGTTCAAGCATATCAAACATATGTAGCAAATACAATTCATGGAACCGATACAATTAGTAATGAAACGGATTTATCTACTTTATCATATAGTAATAATAAAGTAACGGTCGTAAGTGGTGCTCAAATTTCAGGAACAGGTAGTACGACTAGTACGGCCGTATGGAATTTAATAAGTCGGGTTTATAATGTTTATGCTGAGCAACCTGCTTTAGAGGGTAAAAATTTTTCTGGCAATTTTAAAGTTGCCAATGTCTCTTGCGTAGCAGGAGAAGTACAAACTACTGTCATAGCAAGTGGTGCTATTAATGAAAATATATCTTGGACATTAGATGATAATGGTCATTTAAAAATAACAGGTACCGGATCAATGCCAAATTATAGTTATTCGTCAGCCCAGCCATGGAATAATTATCGAAGTTCTATTGAAAGTATAGAAGTTGATAACGGTATTACTTCGATTGGTGAGTCTAATTTTGATAGTTTAAGTAACGCAAAATCAGTAACTATCCCAAATACGATAACGGCAATTGGCGATGGTGCTTTTGCTAGTACAGGCCTAACATCGATAACCATTCCAGATACCGTAACTTCTTTAGGAGCCGATGTTTTTCAAAACTGCATAAATTTAACCAATGTTACTTTGCCAAACTCAATTACTTCAATTCCCACGCGAGCATTTGAGCATACAGGTTTGACATCGATAACTATTCCTGATACAGTTACTTCTATTGGCGCTAATGCTTTTAGTTATACGCGTTTTGCCTCAATAACTATTCCTGATTCTGTTACTTCTATAGACAGCTATGCTTTTTCTGATTGTAGTTTAACTTCTATCACCATTCCAAATAGTGTCACATCGATTGGTAATGATGCTTTTAAGAGTTGTTATTTATTAACCAGTGCTACATTGCCGGATACTTTAACAACAATACCTAAGGAAATTTTTTATTTCTGTCGCAGTTTAACTAGTTTTACTATTTCTAACTATGTTACGGCAATTGGCGATGGTGCTTTTGCTTATAGTGGATTAACTTCCATCACCATTCCAAATAGTGTAACCTCTATTGGTAGTAATGCTTTTCAAAGTACAGAACTAACTTCCATCACCATTCCAAATAGTGTAACTTCTTTAGGTAGTCGGGTCTTGATGGGGTGTAATAACTTAACTAGTGCTACATTGCCAAGTACTTTAACAAAAATACCTGCATATACGTTTACCGGCTGTGGTAATTTGACAAACTATACCATTCCTAGTAATATAACTTCAATTGGTGGTAGTGCATTTAGTGGTACCGGTTTAACATCTATGACTATCCCAGATACTGTAACCTCTATTGGTGATAGTTTGTTTGATCGCTGTTATAATTTAACCAGTGCGACTTTTCCAAATTTTTTTACATCAATTCCCGATAGTACATTTGAAGGTTGTAGGAGTTTAACAAACTATACAGTTCCAAGTAATATAACTTCTATAGGTAATAATGCTTTTTCGCAAAGCGGATTAACTTCGATAACTATTCCCAATACGGTAACTTCTATTGGTAAACATGTATTTTCGTATTGTGCTGACTTAACCAGCGTTACACTCCCAGACACAATCACGTCAATTAAAGATTATGCTTTTTATGATTCAGGCCTAACATCGATAACCATTCCAAATACTGTAACTTCTATAGGTAATTCTGCTTTTTCTGATACAGGCCTAACATCAATAACCATTCCAAATACTGTAACATCGATTGGTAATAATGCTTTTAGTTATTCTTCTTCATTATCCGCAGTAACATATAAAGGTAATACATATACAACTAAATCGGGATTTACGTCAGCATATGGAGGAACATTAGGAACAAATGCGTTTAGGGGTACAGCATTAGGAACGTAATGTAGTCGCATTTAGAATATAAAATGGGTATAGAAAAATACCCGTTTTTTTTATGTTTATTTTGCTTCAATCAATTGACTATTATACTGCTTTTTTGATACAATGATATATGAGTAAGATAGGTGATAATTTTGAAAAACAAATCATTGTTTGCCTTAATAGTTGTAAGTTTTTTACTATTCTTTGGGCTTATTTTTTCTGTTTATAGAATTACAACTAAAAAAGCAGAAACTTTCTATGCGGATGGATATATTAGTTTGAGTGATTTTGAATCTTCTGAAAAGGTTTATTTTGCTAAGGGAACTAATTATAAGAGAGGCTATAGTAAGCAAGTTATTTTTAAAGATACGGAAAATGTTAAGCAAGAGGTCTCAAAATATTCATTTGTCTTTTATGATAATAAATCCATTAATTATTTAACTGATGGTGTATTAATGGATTTGGATGGTATTAGCGAAAATTTTATTCCTTACTATAACATTAAAAGCAATTACTTAATTGAATATAAAGATGGTAAATATGTTATTGATGGTAAAAATAAAGACGTTATTTTAAATAACTTTATTGGTAGAATTAATGATCAGAAATATGTTGTAGCTGGTAATAATCTAAAATTAAAAGTTAGTAGTTCGGAAGAATTAATATCTGGCTATTATTTTGAACTTAATTTTGGCGAAGGGAATTTGGTTAAGATTGATAATACTGATATAAGTATTGAAACCGCGAGCGATGAATGCTATATCATGGTGGGTGACAATGTCAAATTAGATTTAAGCGAAAAGAATATTTACTATAAAGATGAAGTAAAGGCTAATTTAGCAGAAATCATTATTGATAATGACAGTAACATTGATATTCAATATCAAGAAAAACCTGATACTGGTGAAGAACCTGGTGAAGGTGGTGAAAATGGAAATGGCAACGGTGATGGCAATGAAGTTAAGCCAACACCAATAGAGTATGAAACGGAATATCATACAGAAACAGTTATTGAATACAAGAATGTGCCATTTGTGGAAGTAATAAATAGTGATAGTAATTCACATCAAATATCTTTGGATTTCCGAGTAATCGATCAAAATTCTTTAATAACGGGAACGGTTAAAGTTCGTTACACGAATATTAAAACTGGATATACAGAAGTAAGAGAATATAGTGAATATCAAGGAATTATTAATTATATTATTGATAATTTACCAAGCAATAGTGAATTCTTAATTAGCATATATGCTTCATATGTTAGAAATGATAATATTTATACTGATTATCGGATGTTCCAAAGAATCTATACAACTAAAACACTAGGTGTAACCCTTGCTAAAGATTATGTTACTTCATCCGAAGCGTCTTATAAAGTTTCTTTTGATAGTGATGCTGGCTATGAATCTGTAACTGTTACTTTATATGATCGTTCAGGTCATAGCGTAGATAGTAAAGTAGTTAATCGTTCAGCATCTGGTTCTTATGTGATATTTGATAATTTAAATAGTGATGAAAAGTATAGCGTAGTAGTTGAGCAATTCAATTATGGTAATTTTGTATATAACTCTGATGATTATATTGAAAGTGTAGTTACGACTTTAAAGAAAAATCCATTTAAGTCTGCCGGTATAGTAGTACCAGATCCAATTGCAATTATTAATAAAAAAGATTATACTGTTAAATTTAGTCTTGGGGAAATTGATGATGTTAATAATTCAATTCAAAAGGTTATATATAATGTTTATAATGATGAAGATGATTCACTAGTGGATTCATTTGAAAAAGACAATATAACTGATGAAGAAATTGTTATTGGCGATAAGATTAAAGCCTATATTGATGGTGTTGCTCAAACGTATTATTATACGGCAACGATTACTATTCAAGATAATGAAAAATTAATCGATTATACAACCAATAAGAGTAACAAATTTAATATTGAAGCTAAAATTAGTCCGACATTATCATTTGAATTAGAGGACTTAACGGCAAATACAGCACGAGGTTTATTTATCATTAGCGACGTTGATAATACAATTGATACGACTAAGCCTGTATCTGTGGAATATACTGACAGCTTAGGTAATAAGAACACCAAACCTCTTCAATATAAAACATGTCCAGCTGGTCATAGTTCAACAACTAAATGCGTAGAGATGTATATTGATACGCTTAATAGTGATGATATTTATACTGTTGGATTGATGGCTTATGTTGATACAAAAGATGAAGACATTACACCAGGAAACACTTTGGTAGGGGCTATTAAATTAAATACCGAAAAAGCTGATATTGTTCTTACAGATATATCGGCTCGTGATTTAGAGATTGAGGAAGCATCTACAAAGATGTTTGAGGTAAATGTCCAATTATTATTAGATAGTTCAACTAGTGAAACAGTCAAAGATAACATGTCTGGCTTTGATATTATTCTTTATGAAGGCGCCGATTATACAGGAACATACTTAGCAACAATGCATGTCAGTGGTAATAGTGAAATTGTTAATAATTATTTTGACAATCCTAAGACATTAACTTTAAGTGATTTCAATTTAACTATTGATGATCTTCGGACAATGCATATGACACAAGGTACGCAAATGACTAAACGTTATACCATTCGTCTTACAAATGGTGTAAGCGGCAGTGATTACGTTGAATTTAGACCAAGTATGTTTACTTTTGAAATTAATCCCGCTTTACTTGATATTTTAAATGGTAATTGTTCTATTGAAGTTACACCTATTGCCAATGCTAGCTTACCAAATAATGAAAAAATACCAAATTTATATGATGATACAATCGTGGGTTTAAAAGTAACACCAACCTTTAGCAACAAGTCATATGCTCGAAAGATTAATTTCTACATTGTAGATGTTACTAGTAATGTAAATAATTATGAATTAGTCGAAGGACATTATGCTCGTGCTTCTTTCAATCTGGACTTATTAGAAACAAGTACTATTCCTGAGTATAAGTTTTATATGAGTGATGAGAGCCTATATGTTAATAATGCTCAATATTTAAGAAGAGGAAGAGTATATAGAGTGTTATATACTGTCGAGTTAGATTTAAATAAAGATGGTATTACGGATATTGTTTATCCATTCTCTGACACTGATGTTGGTACTCCGGAACCAGTTGTATCTGATTTTGTTCAAATTCCTAAACAAAATCCTTCGGTTATGGCCTTCCCATGGGAAAGTGATAGTACTTCAATAACTTATAAGTATTATGCTGATGATCCTGATAATGCCCTTGGTAATGACTTTGATGTATTCTATAAAGTAGGGGCAAATACTAAGAAAGGCGAGAAAATAGAATGTGTTAATTCTACGGGAGCAACTAGTTATACATCCAATTACTCATGCGTAAGATTCAATGATTTAGTAACTGGCGATGATTATGAAATTGTAGTTAAGCCTACCTTAATCGCTAGTGAAGCAGCTGATAATATGGGCATTAATCATTACATATTTGAAGGTACTAATAGTCTAAGTGCTTTAAGTTATGAAATTATCAAAGAGGGTAGTCAACCAAAATATGATAATATCTTGGCTTTAAGAATAAGTGATACAGATGATAATAATAAGCATTTAAATACCATTGCTTATTATACAGTGGAGTTGAGCCTTAGTGGTCAAAACAAGAAGTTCAAAATCGATAATATTAATAATAGTGAATCTACAAGTCCAATTAGTTCTAATATAATTAATTATAAAGATGCTAATAATGATATCACATGGAGAACTAGCGATAGCGATACTTCTTTAAGAAAAACAGCTTATGTTAGTTCATGTGAAGGGGATACAGGAACTTGCGTATATATTGATTATTCAAAATTATATCTATCCGATAAATTTAAAAACTATTTTATGCCTTTTAAAAATCAAACTATTACTGTTTCTTTAAGTGCTACATATGATAGTGGTGTTGTTGGTTATAGAGTTAAACAAGCTCAAAATAAATATGCTATTCAAGTAGTTGCTAGTGATAGTATTGTCTTTAAAAATGAAATCATTAATAATAAGTACTTTATTTTAAATAACAATAACGTTGGTAATAATAGCATAGTTTTCAGCGATTCTGCGTTATCGGCTGCTTATCTATATGATGCAGCTCAAAATGGTTTTGTAGATGATCAATCAAGCGATAGAACACCTGGAAGTGGTAGTCTATACTTTATTAACTCTATATATTCTAATCTTACAACTAATCAAAATCGTAACTTTGTAAATCTTGATTATCGCGTTAATCATCAAGGAATTTTGGTTAATTTGGGTACTGCACCTGGTGTAACTGTGCCAATAGTTGTTAAGGAATTAGCTGCTTCTAGTGTGGGTACAGATGTTGATTTTAGTTTCAGTAGAATTGTTCCATCTCTAAATATTTCTCTTACTTCACCAACTTTAAATGGGGTTAAACTTAATATGAGTTTATCTGGTGTAACGTCAGATGAAATATTTACGGAAAATGGTAAAAAGTATGTTTATCTAGAGTTATTTGATGATACTGAAACCAATATTAAAAATCTACGCATTAATATGAATGAGTTAACTGAACAAACTGGTACGGTTAATAATAATCAATATGTTATTACTGGTGACTGGGATGATAGTGCTTATGCTAGATATAAATTTGATTTAGTATCTGTAAAGGTCAATAATACTAAAGTTGATACTAATGTATATTCATATGATTATAAGACAGGTACAATTGTCTTTAAGAGTGCTGAAAATGGTGGTATGAATATTTCCAATGGTACGTCTATTACAGTTAATTATCGAGTTGTAATAGATAATTTAATTCATAATAGTGATTATCATATTAAGGCATATGTTAAGATGAGCAGTGCATCTGATAAGGTATATCTTGCAGGTAATAATGGCACTTATCAAACTTTAAATCATGCCTTTAAAACAAAAAATACTGATCAAGTAAGTGTTCAAAATGCTAACTTTGATGTTGAATCTGACTTAGATTATGCTACAAGAAGATTAATAACAAGATATAATGTGGATGACATCGTTGGTATTGATAATTTTGTTTATGAAATTTGTAATAGTAATAATCTTTGCGTTGATGTAACTCAATATGCAACTTGTGTTGATGATTATAATCATTTTGATGGTTCATGTTTTACTAAAGAAACTGGATATTATAATACACTTGTTAAACATGACATTAGTATTCATGAGAACTATGATTTCCAATTTAATACGACATATACTTTGAAAATAAAGGCTATGGTAACGGAAAATAATACGCAAAATACTTATGATATCTATAGTTCAGATTTGATGGTTAGAGCGCTTACAATGCCTACATTACAAGTTGTAAAGAAGAGCCATTTTGATGCTAATAATCAACCGTATTTACAATTTGATGTAACATTTTATGATCCTGATCGTGTTGTAAGTATTCCAACGGATGGTGTATCTGCTGGTACATATTCATATTATTTAGCAACTGGTCCTGGAAAAGTTCAAATTCAAAATACTGGTCATATCGAAGAAATAGTGAAGAATAACCATGTTTATACAGCAAATATAAATTATGATAATCTTAACACTTTAACAGAATACTATTTGATTGTTAATTATAATACGCATGCTAATAATAAAGATGGCTTAGTTAATGAATCTTTCTCAATTCCATATTTAATTTATACGCTTGATGATAATGGTATTAGTATAGGTAAACTTGAGTATCAAGCTACTAAAATGCAAACTATTTTGAAATTTGGTTATGCAACGAATATTTTACAAGAAAAAATACTTGATAGTAATAATCAATTAATTGATGATCCTAATCAAGAAGCTTATGTAGCTGGTATTAATTATTCAATTACCAGAAAAAGTGGTGATAACCAATTTAGGATGGATGGCGAAATTATTTTCAGTGATAGTAGCCATATTGATATTAAAGAAGATGATTCATCACTTGGTGATAAATATTATCAATTGACAATTAATCACGGTGTTGATGATACCTATTCAACGGGATATCCTGTTACAGCTGGTTATAACATTATCTTTAGGTTCTATATCGGGGGAAATGTTGCTAGTGCTTTAAATACTAGTGAGTTATGTTCTGAGAATAACGTTTCCAATTATTGGGATGAAGTAAACAATAAGTGTTATATTCTAGATTCAAAACAATATAATGCTGATACAATTTATGGAGGATAGGGTAATATGCGAAAATTAGATACAAAAAACAAAACATTCATCTTTGCCCTTTCCGCCTTGACTTTTATTGTATTAGGAATAATTGTTGTCTTTATTATTGTTAAAATTAGTAAGACAACAATTAAGTATGAAATTAAGGATGGTACTTATGTTTATAATGAATCCGGAGAGTTAGTAACGATTAATGAAGAAACTTATGCTAAAAAAAATGTTCTTGATAAATATTATGTGATGCTTGATGGAAAAAAAGAATATGTTGATTCAAAACCTGTTTTCTATCGAGAAAAGACAAGAGAATTAAAACTTTTAGGGACTTTTTATGAGATAGCCAATAATGGTGAAATTAATAAGTTTAGTGGTGAAACCATTATTGAAAGTTCTGGAAATAGTCGTTTATTTAAAATAGCTGATCGTAAATATTTAGTAGTAGCATCAGTTATTCGTTCTGAAGATAATTCTTTACATACAAATGATTATTTACTTGTAGATATTGATAAAGCAGGTAATGCTTATCTTTACAATAATAATGTTAATATTAAAACCTTTACGGATTTGGAATTAGTAACAGATGGTTTCCATTTTGATGTAAGTCGTGAGTACTTAATAATTAATAATGAGCAAATTGATTTAGCCAAAGTAAATGGAAGTACAAATGAGCATAGTCGGGAAAAAGTTGAACCTGTTGAAGATGAGGGCGGAGGTAATGGAAATGGTGGTGGTAATGATCAACCGGAAGAGACACCATTTATACCTAAAAATACCATTATTGAACAGGAAATAGTACAAAAGTATATAGCGCGAAAGACAACCGTTACGGGTATTGAAACTACGGAAAATGATTTAAAAATTAATTATGTTATCTATGATCCATTTTCAGAATATGATGAGGTATATGTAAATGTCTATACTAATGGTTCATTAATTGGTAAATATGATTTAGGCATTAATTCCACTAGTTTCGTTGTTAATGAGTTAAAGGCTCATACTAGGTATAATCTAGAATTCTATTACACATATAAGAATGATAATGATGAATTAGTAACGGTTAAATTTGATTCAGCAAGTGTAGAAACAAAAAATATTAAAGCATCACTAAGTCTTGAAAAGACCAGTGATTCTGTTGTAAGATATATATTGATAGTAGAGGGTGGTTATCGTTTAGATAGTGCTATCGTTGAAATGTATATTGATGATACTAAAGTAGGCAGTGATGTTGTTAATACGAGTCAAGCTGCTTCCGCAAGTGGGTACAAAGGTTCCATTTCTTTTGAAGGAACAGGAGACTTTGTAACTTTGAAATTAACAAATTGCATTTATAATGGTGAGGCAATAGATATTGAATCATCATATAAATATAAATTATAAAAAGGAGTGAGTTTTATATGGAAAGTGTTTTATCAGCTACGATGATTGCGATAGGTATAATCCTTGGACTAACTTTCTTAGGTTTGTCTATTGGATTAGGTGTTTTAGGAGGTAAGATTGCTGAGTCAATTGGCCGTAATCCTGAAACTAAGAATGATGTTATTCATTCTATAATGACCATTTTGGTTGTTTTAGCAATCTTTCTAATTTTCTTATTTTCATTTATCTATATTCTTTTATACTTGAATCCATTTGCAAGTTAGAATATGGAAGTAATTGTTCTAATAATCATTATTTCTTTATTGACATTAATATTGTTTCTGGCTTTAAAAAAGTTGATTGACAATTTAACTAATGACAGTAAAGAATACTACTTTCGTAAGGTTCAAGATTATGATGAAAAACTATTTGAAAAAGAGCAACAACTTAATAATCTTGAATCTTCAGAAGAAAGTATAGAAGAAGAGGAAGAGGAAAATAGGGAATATACTAGTCGGAGAACGGACATTGATAAAGATTTTTTATCAACAATAAATAATACGGAATATGAAACCACGAATGCCTTAAAAATAGCCAATCGGGTTGATGAAATATTTCAAGTTGATGAAGAAAAAGTTATCAAAGATTTTGTGGCTAAGTGTAAATTTAATAAGAACTATAAGATTTATGAAAATCTCCAAGCTCGTTTTAGTCCTAATTTGATTTATAAACTAAAAATGTTAAATAGGGATGGTCAAATAAAGGCTATTGGTAAGATGCTCAGTGATGAGGAATATGAAGTTTTTACGGCTTATGTTACCACTAGAAAATTTAAGTTAGATAAGTTCTTATTGGATTTAGATTCGGTTGTTAAGAATAACCAACCGGAAATTGAAGTAATCGTAGGCAATCGTTCAAAAAATTACGATTACATATCTCCATATATTAAAACCACTTATAGCGAAGATGTATATAAGGGAATAATAATTAAATATCAAGATCGTATATACGATTATAGTATAAATGAAAGGGATGTATAGTGTGAGTGTAATGTGGGATGAAATTGCTGCTGATGTCATGAAGAACATTAATGAAGAAGATAATATTTTTAGTGTTGGTAGAGTCATTAATGTATCTAATAACGTCATAGAAGTAGCAGGTTTAAAGGATGTAGCATTTTTTGAAACCATTAGTATTGTCAATAAAGCACGCGGATATGTATCGGCTATTTTTGATAATACAGTAAATATTTCCCTTATTGAAAAAAATGATGACATTGTTGTGGGTGACAAAGTATATACTTTAAATAAAAACTTTAAAGTATCTTTTTCCATGGATTGTTTAGGTAAAGTTATCGATGTTTTCGGTAATGATTTAATATCTGGTAAACGTTTTGAAAATCTTTTAGAGTTTGATGTCGAAAATGAACCAATTGAGATTATTGATCGGACAGAAGTTAAAAGAGAGTTCTTAACAGGTATTGCTGGTATTGACTTATTTTATCCAATTGGTAAGGGTCAAAGACAATTAGTTATTGGTGATAAAAAAACAGGTAAGACACAAATTTGTCTTGATATGATTAATAATCAAAAAGATAAGAAAGTTGTATGCATATATGTAGCCATTGGTAAAACAAAAAAAGAAGTAAAAGAGATTTATTATGATCTTGTTAAAAATAATGCTAGTAGTTATTCCATTATTATTGCTTCTTTTGCTGATGATTTACCAGCTAAGAGTTTTGTAACTCCTTATGGTGCTACATCACTTGCTAGATTTTTAATGCTTCAAGGGTTAGATGTATTAGTTGTTTTTGATGACTTAAAGAAACATGCTGATATATATCGTCAAATGAGTTTGTCTGCTAAAAAGATTCCAGGTCGTGATGCATATCCATCTGATATTTTCTATACCCATGCTAAATTACTAGAAAATGGCTGTCAACATAAAGATGGGGGATCTATTACAATGATTCCTGTGGTTGAGACCAAAAGTAGTGATATAACAGATTATATTTCGACCAATATCATTTCCATTTGCGATGGACAATTAGTTTTATCACTTAAGAAATTTAACCGTGGTGAAAGACCGGCCATTGACTATGGACTTTCTGTTTCACGTCTAGGTGGTGCGGTTCAAACACGGGAAATGAAAAAAATGGGTATTAAAATTCGTCAAGATTTGTTATCTTATCTTGAAATTAGAGAAATATATGAATTAGTAAATCTAGATGATTTAGGCGAAAATATGAAAAACCGAATGATTGAAGGTCAACAAATTCTTTCAAAATTAAATCAATATAAATATACTCCTCTGACAAAAGAACAGATGATTAATTTATTTGATGATGTTGAGGGGGTATAGTGATGGTAGTAGGTAAAATTATTTCAATATTTGATGTATCTATAAAAATTGTTTTATCAGATAATAATTTACACGTTGGCGACATCTTGGAAACCGAAGATGGTAAGTATGCTTTCGAGGTTGTAAGTATTGATTCTATCGAAGCAACTTGTATTACATTGAAAACTAATCATGGTCTTAAAAAAGGTGCTAAATTAGTTAAAAAAGCATCGGGAATTGAAATGGAATACTCTGATAAAGTTATTGGTCGAGTATTCGATTCATACGGTAAGATTATTGATGGTAAAGAATTTAAGAGTGATAAGAAACGTATTAATCGTAATACTACAATATCTTTACAAGAATTACATACAGAGACAGAGCCATTATGGACAGGTATTAAGATAATCGACTTTTTTGCACCAATTCAAAAAGGGTTTAAAATTGGTTTAATCGGTGGTGCTGGAGTAGGTAAGACCGTTTTAATAAGAGAGTTAATCCATAATATTTATAATGATACTTCTGCGAATGCGGTTTTCATCGGTGTAGGAGAACGTTCGCGTGAAGGACAAGAATTAATCGAAGAAATGAAAAAATCTAATCTTTTAGATAAGATTAGTCTTGTTTTTGGGCAAATGGGATCGAATCCGGTATCACGTAGTATGGCAGTTGATACTGGTCTTACAATTGCGGAATATTTAAGAGATGAAAAAAATAAAGATTCCTTAGTCTTTATTGATAATATTTATCGTTATGTTCAAGCTCAAAGTGAAATATCTATGGAATTAAAAGAAATCCTTGTCGAAAATGGTTATATGGCCAATATGGCTGAGTTAATCAGTAAAGTTGAGGAAAGAGCTAATTCTACTAAGAATGGTACTATTACTTCTTTCCAAACAATTTATGTACCTGCAGATGATTTAAATGATGAAGCTGTTCAAACAATTTCCGCTTATATGGATGGACAAATAACACTTGATCGTAAAATGGCTGAAAAAGGTTTACACCCTGCGATTAATGTGTTTAAGAGTACATCTAAATTAGTTGATGTAGAAAAAATTGGTCAAAGACATTATGACTTATTAAAGAAAGCTTTGGCATACTTTACGAGATATGAAGAACTTGAGGAAGTTATTGCCATCTTAGGTATTGATGAAGTTAGTGAAGAAGATAAAAATATTTTCTATCGTTCAAGAAAACTTCGTAATTATTTTTCTCAACCTTTATTTGCTGCGGAAAGTTTTACAAATATGCCGGGTGTTAAAGTAGCAATCGAAGATATTTTAAATGATGTTGAGAATATTTTAAATGGAACATATGACTATATTGATGAATTAAGCTTCTTATTTATAGGTAGATATAATGGAAAGTAAGGGTTTTATCGTAAATGTTTTTGATATAAAAACGGGGTTATCAACTTATGAAGATACTAGTTATGTACGGATTACATCCAAGGATTATAATTTATTAATTATGCTTGATTATATTCCTATTATAGGTGAATTACAGGGGAAAGTAGATATAATGACAAATAAAGGGGAAGAAATTCATTTTGAGAACATTGTGGCTTCCTACATGAATAGTAATAATGTTTTCAATTTAATGATTCAAGGTGAAATAAATGAGTGAGTTGAAAGAGGTTCTAAATAGTTATTTATACTTTGGTGTAGTTTTTGCTATCTTTTTAGTCTTTCTTGCTTATGTAATTTTATTCATAAGTGGTAAGAAAAAAAGAAAGTCTTATTATCTATTTGGACTTCTTATTGACTTTAATAATGAACAAATATTAGCTTTATCACTCATTATTATTAACTACTTATTATTGGTTTATACTTTATTATTTAAAGTTAGATTATCGGCAGCATTTACTTTAATTAGTTTGCTATCAATACTAGTAGCATTTGCGATTATTAATCGCTTTAGTTATGTGTTAATTAACGGGGTAATTAATTTGGTTAATGTTGGTATGATATATTTAGCTAATTTAATTAATACTTTGCGTTTAGAAAATGCCGGATCTTCATATTATATATTACAGATTTTAATCAACGCTTTTGGTGTTTTATTTTTTACTTTTACATCCATAAAGTTTTTTAGAAATATTCAGGGAAAGGAGTATCAACGTGAAAAAAATTCATAATTTTATTCAAAAAAATTATATTGCTTGTACCGTTTTAGGTGTGGCTTTATTAGTGATTCTTGCTTCCCTTATTACGATAGGTATTATTCGAGGTAATCGTCATAAAATTGTGACATCTAAGGATACTTTGAATTTGTATCAATATAATGGCTCTCTAAAAAATACTTTTACAGGTAAAGTGGTTTATGGGGATGATATGATTACTAGTCTTACAAGTGATACTTCGCTAGTGGATAGTGTTATGTATTATGCTGATAGTTCAAAGATAATTATTCCCTTTAAAAGTAAAATAGTATTTTATTATCGGGATAATTTAGCATATAGTTTACCTAAATATAGTACTTTGGAAAGCAAAAAAGATATTAAAACATTAAATTGTGATGGAACAGAGCAAAATGTCGATAGTTTTATTATTTATGATGGTGTTGATACTTATATCCTTCCTGATAAGAGTATTTTAACTCTTGATGGGGATAAGATTGAACTAAGTGCTTTAAGTTATATTATTGCTAATCGCGGTTCATTAACATACTATGATTATGATAAAGATGCTCTAGTTATCAAAGAGAATATTAAAGTAGCTAATTTACATATGAATAATGCTGATTTTGATTTATATAACGATGTTGTTGTTTATAATAATAAAACGCTTATTATAGGCAATGATATTGATAATTATCCGGTTTATAAGGAGGATTAAAAATGGAAAAAGACTATGTTGGTAAAACAATTAAAACAGAAAATGGCGAAGTATTTGTTGTCCTTGGCCAAGTTAAATATAAAAATATTCAATGTGTCTATGCCATGAAAACGACGAATGATGATAGTGAAGGAGAAAAACGCTTTTTCCAAATAACGAATGGTGAAAAGAAGCAATTAGTAGCGGTCGAGAGTAAAAAAATGGTTGATACATTACTTGATATTATGTTTAAAGAAAATATGAAAACCAAAAAGCCTCGGAAGATTAAAGATAATGAAAGCATAACGGATTATTTTGCTTATTTAGATGATTATTATAAGACTAGGGTAAATACCGTTTTGTAGGAGGTTTGTATGCGGAATATTAAACCAATCGTCCAAGTTATGAACCTGTTTTCTTTAGTAAGAATCAATGCTGCTAAAACGCGAGTTGAAGAGTTTGGTATTACGAGTTCGGTTTTAACAAAGATTATATCTTCGATTATGTATAACAATAATATTGTTTTAGACAAGAATACGATTATACCTGATCCTGAAAAACCTGTTTTAAATATTTATATTGCTTCTGACTTTGGTTTTTGTTCAACTTATAATCAAGTTGTATCTAACAAAATTAAAGAAACAAAAGATGATTATAAAATAATTGTCGGTAAAAAGATTACATATAATGATGATAAAGTAGTATTACGATTATCTAAAGAGAACTTCTATAGTGATTTACCAACGATTAAAGATTTTTTAGTTAAGGCAGTTAATAATCGCGATTATCGTGAGATTAATATTTATTATAATCATTATTATAACTTTTCACGTAGTGATTTTACTAAATTACAAGTTTTTCCTGTAGAATATAAAGAAGAGTATAAAGAAGACGTCGACTTTCTTGTTGAGACAGATATTACTAGTTTTATTAATAATTTAATTGCTTATTATGTTTGTTATCAATTAGAGATTTGTGAAATATTTTCTTGGGCTTCTGAAAACGTTATTCGTAATACTATGACTTCTGAGTCATTAAAGAAAATTGATGAGTTAGAGGCCATTGATAGAGTAAAGGCCATAAGAAAACAACGGGAAAAAAGTTTGAAGAAAAATATCGAGAATTCAAAGAAAGTTTTATTTACAAATACGGAAGATGATATTTGACAAAGAAAGGGTAATATTATAAAATTAAAATGGAGTTAGGTATATATGAATAAAAAAGGTCAAGCACTAGTGGAATATATTTTAATTGTAGCTCTTCTTAGTGTGATTGTTATTGGCTTAGTAAACTATTTTGGTGGCTATTTAAAAGATGTTATTACCAAGTCTTCTTGTTCAATGCTTGGTCAAGAATATGTTGCAGGTGATAAACCTGGCGAAGGATCTTGCTCAGAATAATTGTTTATAACAAGGGTGACCTTGTTTTTTTGTTAATCAATTTTGGTAAAGTTGAATTATTTTATCTAATTTGATAAAATAAGATAGTACTTTTGGAAGAAGGAAAAAGTTATGGTAGATAATACAACCGTTTTTGATGTTAATATATTAAGACAAGAGTTAATTATGATGACAATTAATGAAGTTTTTCTTTCGCTTGAAAAAAATGGTTATAATCCGGCGAATCAATTAATTGGTTATCTATTGACAAATGATGTTAGTTATATTACTTCCAAAGATGATGCTCGTAAGAAGATTAGTAAATTTTCTCGCGAAGAGATATTGATGGCTATCATAAATGGGTATATGGGACGATGAAGAGATATTTAGGTTTGGATTTAGGAACTAAAACTTTAGGAGTGGCAATTACCGATCGTTCTAATACGATTATTTTTCCTCATACAACGATTCGTTTTGCTCGCGAAAATTATGATGAAGCAATTGAAAAATTAGCTCCTATTATTGAAAAAGAGGGCATTACGGATGTAGCTATTGGGTTACCAATTAATATGGATGGTTCTTTAGGGTATGCGACCGAAAGAACTAAAAATTTTATTCCAAAAATTGAGGCTTTGGGAGTAAAGGTTTATACTGTCGATGAAAGATTGACCTCCGTAGAGGCAGAAAGAATCCTTCACGATAATAATTTGAAATCAAAAGAATTTAAAGATCGGGTTGATATGGAAGCTGCAGTTTTGATTTTAGAGAGTTATCTAAGGAGTATTTCATAGATGGAAAAAGAAAGTAAAATTGTTTTAATAGATGAAAATGGTGAGTCAAAAGAGTATCATATCCTTTTGACTTTTACAACGAAAGAAAATGATAATTTATATGTTATATATACTGATAATACTTTAGATGATGATGGTTTTGTCATTACTTATGCTGGTATTTATCATGAAAATAATGGTAAACAAACTTTATTACCAGTAGAAACAGACGAAGAATGGGCATTAATTGATAAAATGCTTTTAAAGTTGGAAAAAGAGGATAAAGATGAAGAATAAAAAAGTTTTGGGTTTTTCAGGGGTTTTAATTGCCATTGTGATTGGAGTTGTTATCTATGGCTTTATGTCATTGAAGCCAGTTAGTAAATCACCTTCGGAAGTAACTTTTAGTGTTCAACCTAACACTAGTAAGATAGATATTGTTAAAAATCTTAAAAAGGCGGGCCTTATTCGTAGTGAGATAATTACTTTAGCTTATGTCTTTTTTCAACCTAATATTAATTTACAAGCTGGAGATTACACTATTAATAAGTCATCTTCGACGATGGATATTATTAATCAAATAGCCGATGGTCGGATTATTGATGTCGTACCAACTGTTAGAGTGACTTTTGTAGAGGGCAAACGCTTAGTTGACTATGCTGAATTAATAGGTAATTATTTTGATGTAACAGCTGAGGAATTTATTGAAAAAACTTCAGATAAAGAGTTTTTAAAAGAACTTATTGATGATTATTGGTTTTTAGATGAATCCATCTTAAATGAAGAAATATATTATCCTTTGGAGGGTTACCTAGCTCCGGATACATATGAGTTTTATCAAAATTCTTCGGTTGAACAAATCGTTCGTAAGTTATTAAGTTCTTTAGATAAAAAACTATCTCCTTTAAAAGATGATATTCAAGAAAATGGTACTAGTGTTCATGAATTATTAACGATTGCTTCGATTATTGAAAAAGAGGCAATTAACAAAAATGATCGTGCAAAAGTAAGTCAAGTAATTTATACTAGATTAGAAAAAAAGATGTCTTTAGGAATGGATGTAACGACTTATTATGGAGCTAAAAAAGATATGAAAGAATATCTTACTTGGGCAGAGACTAGAGAGAAAAATGCTTATAATACGCGAAATACAGATTTTATAGGCTTACCAGTTAGCAGTATTTGTAATCCTTCGATGGAAAGCATTAATGCTGCATTAAATCCCAGTGACACAGAGTATGTTTATTTTGTAGCCGATGTTGATACAGGCGAGGTTTTCTTTTTCAATACATACGATGAGTTTGCCGAAAAGAAAACAGAATTAGGATTATAGGTGATATCATGAGAGAAAAATTATTAGAAATGGAACAGTACGCAATTGAGAAAAATGTTCCGATTATTGAAAAACAATCTATTGCTTTTATAATGAATTATATTAAAGAGCATAATATTAAAAATATTTTAGAAATTGGTAGTGCAATTGGTTACTCAACGATTTTGATGGCTAGTGCTAAAGAAGATGTTTATGTTACAACCATTGAAAGAGATGAAACTCGTTATATGGAATGTCTTAAGAATGTTAAGGCTTGTGACATGGATAAAAAAATTAATGTTGTCTATCAAGATGCTTTAGAGGTTAATCTTTCAAATGATTTAAAGTTTGATTTAATCTTTATCGATGCTGCGAAAGGTCAATATACAAAGTTTTTTGAAAAATTTAAATATTTCTTAAATGAAGGGGGAGCGATTATTACCGATAATATTAATTTTCATGGTTATGTAGGTCATAGTGATGAACTAGAAAATGGTAATTTGAAGAGTTTAGTGGTTAAAATCGAAGGATATATAGATTTTCTTAAAAATAACGATGAATTTGATACGGAATTTATTAATATCGGTGATGGTCTTTCTATAAGTGTACGTCATGAAAAATAAGGTTTTATTTACAGTTACTAATTTAGATATTATACCTAAACTTAAAGGATTAAACATTGAAAAATTTGTTTATCCTTTATCTTTTTTTTGTGTGGGAATTCCTCATACTTTTACGATTGATCAAATAACTGAGGAAAATGCGTATTTATTTATTAATCGTATTTTGAATACTAAGGATATGGATAAGTTAGCTGAAATATTGCATCATCTTCCGCATAACATCAAAGGTATTATTTTTGATGATGTTGGTTTAATCGAAGTATGTAAAGATTTAAAATTAGAAAAGATTTTATATTTATCACATTTTAATACTAATTATGAATCTATTAATTATTATTTTGACTATGTTGATGATGTTATTGTTTCCACTGATATTACAGAAGAAGAGATTGATAAAATTATATCTAAAACAACTAAAAAGATAAGTTTATTTGTTTTTGGCTTAGTTCCTTCTTTATATTCCAGAAGAACACTTTTAACTTCTTATGCTAAACATTATGATATTAAGACGAAAGAAACTAAGAATTTACATATTAATGATAAAAAATTTATTGGTATTGAAAACGAATTTGGCATGATGATGTATCATTATCCATATTATAATGGTTTAAGACTTCTAAAAAAGGACGTTCATTACTTTTTCTATTATCCTATTTTATTAGATGATGATAAAGTCTTGGAAGTAGCTCAAAATAAATTTGATATCGTAGAAAATGATGAAGGTTTCTTAGATACGAAAACTATCTATAAGGTTAAAAATAATTAGAAAGGGGGATAAACATGGTAGAATTATTAGCTCCCGCAGGGGATAAAGAAAGATTAGAATTTGCTCTTAAATATGGTGCCGATGCAGTTTATTTTGGCGGTAAAGACTTTTCTTTAAGAGCCAATGCTAAGAATTTTTCTTGGGAAGATATTGAATATGCAACTAAGTATGCTCATAAATTGAAGAAAAAAGTTTATGTAACAGTGAATATTGTCTTTCATAACGATGATTTACATGGTTTAGAAGACTACTTAAAGTTTTTAGGTAAAGTAGGCGTTGATGGCATTATAGCAAGTGATATTTTAGTGCTTAAAAAGATTCAAGAATTAGGAATTAGGACTAAAGTTATTTTATCGACACAAGCTAGTGTTTTAAATCATTATGCTGCGAAGTTTTATCAATCTTTAGGTGTTAATCAAATTGTGATGGCTAGAGAGGCAATGCAAGAAGATATTACCAAGATAAAGAAAGAAACTGGTTTAGAAATTGAATGCTTTGTGCATGGTGCGATGTGTACTTCCATATCTGGTAAATGTATTATGTCTAATTATATGACAAATCGGGATTCAAATCGGGGAGGATGTGCCCAAATATGTCGTTGGGTCTTTAATGAAGAAGATGAATATCCTTTTACGATGACTCCGAAAGATTTGAATTTTATTGATTACATTGATGAAATGATTGCTTCTGGTGTTAACACTTTTAAAGTTGAGGGACGAATGCGTTCTATTTACTATATAGCTACCGTGATTTTATGCTATCGTAGGGTGATAGATAAACTTTTAAATCATACCTTAACCGAAGAAGACAAGTCATATTATTTAAAAGTATTAAATCGCGTTGCTAATCGAGAAAGTGCTCCGCAGTTTTTTGCTAAAATGCCTGATTATCAAGATCAATACTATAATCTTCGTGATGAAGAAAGTAATCAAGATTTTCTTGGCATTGTAAAAGAATTTGATCAAGAAAAAATGCTAGCAACAATCGAGGAACGTAATCTCTTTAAAAAAGGTGATGAAGTAGAGTTTATTGGCCCGGATACCGAAACTTTTAGTGATACTATAACGGAAATATACGATGAAGAACGTAATTTGTTAGAAATGGCTAATAAACCCCAAATGATTATTAAAATTAAAGTTCATCAAGAGGTTAAACCCGGTGATTTAATGCGCGTCAAGTTTGATAAATAAAAAGTTGACAATAGCATATAATTATTGTATACTTTCATAGTATTAAAAAAGGGAGATGAAATAACATGAAAAAAGAAAACAACTTAATCCTTACTGCTGAAGGATATTTGAAATTAGAAGAAGAATTAAATGAATTAAAACTTGTTAGACGTCCACAAATAATTCAAGCTATTAAAGATGCTCGTGCACAAGGTGATTTATCTGAAAACGCTGATTATGATGCAGCTCGTAATGAACAAGCACAAATTGAGGCAAAAATAAAAGAACTTGAATATCGTCTTGAACATAGTGAAATTGCTACTAATGCTGAAAAAGGTGCAATTTGTGTAGGGTCTACTGTTACAGTTAAAGATGATGATGGTGATGAAGACACTTATACATTAGTTGGTTCAATCGAAGCTGATTCATTTAATAATAAAATTAGTAACGAATCACCTTTAGGAATGGCTCTTATTGGTCATAAAGAAGGCGACGATGTGAATGTTGAATCACCAAATGGTACTTATTCACTTCGAATCGTTAAAGTTTGTTAAGTAAGTATAAAAACAACCAAAACTGGTTGTTTTTTTGACGATTTTATTATAAGATAAGATATAGGTGATAGTATGAAGAAAACAACAGTTTATTTAATTATTACAATTGTTTTTTTCTTGGCTGTCATTATTTATGCCAGTTATGCAGCAATTACTTCGATTGTTAGGGTAGGAAACAAAGTAAATATCTATGCTGCCATTGGTAATGGCTTAACATTTACGGTTAATCGTAATGGGGTGTTAAATACTTTTATTGATTTTAGTTCTATGCAAGAGGGTAGTACCAATACCGTAGTAGGCACAGCTAATACTAATTTAAATGTTGTTTTAGCGACTGATGATTATCGTTCTGGATGCTGTACCTATGATATTATTTGGGAATGGACATCAACAAGCAATACCAAAAATCAATATAAAAAGACCACAGGAGCAACGGAGGAATATGTTTTAGTTGGTTATCAAAATGATACGGCGTATTCTTATAAAGGTCAAGTAACACCAACTTTATCATCTACAATGTCGCCAGTGGTAACTTTTTCTACGCAACTTCCCGATTATAATGCCTCATCCTTATCAACAGTCGTTTATAGTGGACAAATATGTAATAAATCAAGTCTTGATAACAAAGTTGCATATAATGTTAATCAATATTGGAATTTTGAAACTAAGTTTTATAATTTAACGTTAAATCAAGATGCTTTTCAAGGTGCATCTTTTGTGGGAAAAGTACGTATTGGTAATGTATCTTGTAGTGGTGGAAATGTTTATGGTTATCCAACATCGAAGGTTTATTGGTTTGCTTCAACATACCTTTATCCAGGAAATGTTCCTTTTGTTACATATTCAACAGCAGCAGGAGTTGGAGAACCTGTTTATATAGTTTCTGAATATTTGAATCACTATGTTTGTGGAACAGATGGTACTCATGAAATATGTTTATTGCAACCATATACGAAATATGGTCTAAGTGGGCATACAGTGAATAGTGGTTTTACGGATGCGCAACAAGCAAATGCAGAACAAGCCCTTTCTCAGGCCTTTGAGAATGCGGGAATAAGTGCTGATATGTGTAACACTGATTCAAGTGAAGTTTCTTGTTTGAACGATGGTAATTTAGTCAGGGCTTCTATTTCCTATGACGGAACTATCCTTGTATATGCCAATGGTAAAACATGTTGGGTCCAAGCTGATGGTAAGGCTAAGTGTCAAGATAATGTCGTTAATTAGTTTAAATGTTGTAGCTAGTACGTTTTTTATGAACAAGAAAGATGAAAAATCTTTCTTTTTTTTGTGATTTATTTTATAATGATAATAGGGAAGATGGTTATGAATAAGAAGGGACAGGCCTTAGTAGAGTTTATTATTATATTACCTGTTTTTTTAATGCTAATTTTAGCTGTTTTTGATTATGTAAAAATAATGCAAACAAAAATGAGTTTAGAATCCGCCATCGAAGAAATTACCCTTGATCAAAATACTCAGTTAGATAGTGATTTAGTTCTTAAGACAGAAAGCGTTGATGGTATAAAAACATATACGTTATCTAAAAAAGTAGATATAACCTCCCCGGTACTTAGTGCTATTATATCCGATACCTATAATGTTAAAGTAACAAGGAGTATTCATGAATAATAGACATGGACAAGTCTTAATTACTTTTGTACTTATGATACCCTTAATCCTACTTTTGATGGGAGTAGTTATTGAACTTGGGATGATTAGTTATAATAAGATAAGATTAAATTCTCTTACTAAGTCGATTATTGCATCATGTATTGAAAACCCTGAAAAAAATGATATAATTAATTTATATAATAAAAATGGTATTGAAAGTGATTTTGAGATATCAACTGATGATGGTTTAGAGATTAGTTTTACTTACCATATAGACAGTTTTTTAGGTAATTTAATTGGGAAAGATGATTATCAAATTAAAGTCGATATTATTGGTAAGAAGAATGATGGAAAGATTACTTATTCGAAGGGGCTAAAAAATGAATAGTGTGAAAGGAAAAAGCATTTGTATATTTTCAGCTAAAGGTGGAGTTGGCAAAAGTGTTATGGCTGTTAATTTAGCTGGCGTTTTTTCACGTCTGGAAAAAAAAGTCCTAATTGTCGACTTAGATTTAACTGGAGGAGCCATTGCTACTTATTTAAATAAACCTTTTGAGAAAAGCATTATGAACTTTACTGAAGATTATGCCAATAATCATTATCAATCTATTAGGGACTATGTTACACATTATAATGATTCAATTGACTTTTTAGCAGCTTGTAAAGACCCAAGACAGGGTACCAGAATATCAGCTTCCTATATTGAAGTAGTATTAGAAAAGGCTACGAATGAATATGACATTGTTATTGTGGATACTAATCACGTCTTAAGTGAGTTTAATGTAACATTATTAGACAAATGTGATGAAATATTACTTGTGGTGTCTAATGATTTAATGGATTTAAAAAATATGCGTAATTTGATTCATATTTTTAAAGATGCTGAAAAGACCAATTATAAAGTCGTTTTAAATAATTCAATTAATCCATATAAGAAGTATTATTCAATGTACGATGTTAAGAGTATGATTAAAGCTAACATTGATTATTATATTGATGCGGCCTTTTTCTTAAGGACAATGGATAATTATGTGTCTGATGGGACTATTTTAACTTTAGAGAATAAAATGCCAAAGATTTATCCCAAAGTGTATAAAGCCTTCTTAGCGATATGTAATGATTTAATGGAGGATGAAGATGACAAATAATTTACGAAGCATGTTTGAGTATGCTGATAATTATGAAAAAATTAATTCCATTAATGATTATGATGTCTTTCAAGACAAAGAATTACTTGATCAATTAAGAACGAAAATCGTGGAGAATATTATCGATGCTAATATATCTGATCAAGAAGATTTAAATGACTATATTAATGATGAAATTAATCGAACAATCGAGGGTTATGATTTATCTAATTTAGAAAGAAATCATTTATATACCTTAATTGATAATGAAATAAATGGTTATGGACCTTTAACCGAATTATTAAAGGATAATAATATTACCGAAATAATGGTTAATTCTCCGAAAGAGATTTATATTGAAATTGATGGTAATTTAATTAAAGATGAAAGTGTCTCATTTATTAATAATGAGCATATTGTCAGGACTATTCAAAGGTTAATTGAGCCAATGGGTAGAACGATTGATTCGAATAGTCCCATGGTTGATTCACGTTTAAAGGATGGTTCACGTATTAATGCCGTTATACCACCTTTATCAACTAAGGGACCGGTTATTACGATTCGTAAGTTTGCTCCTTCGATGAATCATATCGAAGAGTTAATTAGGGTTGGTACTTTAACACCCCAAATGGCTGAATTCTTGGAAGCCGCTGTAAAAGCTAAATTAAATATCATTGTTTGCGGTGGTACTGGTTCGGGTAAAACAACTTTATTAAATGTTTTAAGTAGTTTTATTAGTGAAAGTGAAAGAATTGTTACTATCGAGGATGCTGCCGAACTAAAATTAAAACAACCGCATGTTATTGGTTTGGAAACAAGAACTACTAATTATGAAAAAAGTGGTGAAATTACGATTCGTGATTTAGTTCGTAACTCTTTACGGATGCGTCCAGATCGGATTATTGTCGGTGAAGTAAGAGGCAAGGAAGCATTCGACATGCTACAAGCCATGAATACCGGTCATGAAGGTAGTTTAACAACACTTCATGCTAATGGTGGTATGGATGCTTTACATCGTCTTGAAACGATGGTTTTAATGGCTAATATTGATTTACCTGTTAAGGCTGTTCGTGAGTATATCGAAGGTGCTATTAACATCGTTATTAATATTGAAAGACTAACTGATGGTAAAAGAAAAATAACTTCGATCAGTGAAGTTGTAGGTTTTAAGGGTGATGAAATTGAATTACAACCTATCTTTACTTTTGAAAGATTAGGTTTGACTTCGAAAGGTGAAGTACATGGTCAGTTTGTCAGAATGCTTGGTAAGCCAAAATGTTTAAATAAGATTGTCTCTTTTGGTTATAAAGATGTCGGAAAAATATTTGAATAGAAAGGAATAGTATGGATAAACTAGTAGTTAAAACATTGATACGACAACTAACATTAAGTGGTATTTTTGTAATACTAGTTTTTCTTTTTGCTAAAATCTTTTTTTCTGTTCAAAGTGAACGAAGGATATCTTCCTTTTCAATGGAAACAAAGAATAATGAAGATTTATCCTTTATTGATATGATTACCCATTTTATTAAGAAATTTATTAAAAAGTTGGCTAGACTATTGAGTAAATCTGTTTTCTTAACAAGATATGGTGATGCTTTATCTAAAAAACTATTGTATGCTAATACTAACATTGATGGCCTACATTTAATAGCGATTAAATTATTAGTGACGGTATTAATGCAATGTATATATTTATTTACTTTAATATTAGATACAAATACTTTTTCAATGGGTAGTTTTTTACTACTTTCCGTGTTATCTTTTATGCTTTTGGATATCTTAGTTATTATTCTTTATAAGCAAGAAAAGAAACTTATCGAGGAACAATTATTACAAGCCATTGTTATTATGAATAGTGCTTTTAAAAGCGGTAAAAATATTACGGAAGCAATAATGATTGTAAAAAAAGAATTACCTAGTCCGATTAAGGATGAATTTGAAATTATATATAAAGATATTAGTTATGGCCTTTCTTTGGATGATGCTTTTTCTCGGCTATATAATCGGATTAAACTAGAGGAAGCTAAATATATTACAGCTTCGTTATCGTTACTAAGTAAAACGGGTGGTAATATTGTAACGGTTTTTAATATGATTGAAAAGAATTTTTATAATCGTTTAAAAATTCGTAATGAACTAGGGGCTCTAACAGCATCAAGTAAATTTTTATATCGTTTATTAATTGTCATGCCTTTTGTTTTTATTTTCGTTATTGTAGCATTAAGTCCTGATTATTTTAGTCCTTTATTAGAGGAAAGTGCGGGTCATTTAATTATCTTTATTATGGTTTTGTTATACAGTTTGTATCTTGTAGTAATAAAAAAGATTATGAAGGTGAATGAAGTATGAGTAATGATATCCTGGTAAAAAAAATCTTTTCTCGTAATGAGATTCAAAAAATAAATAATAAGATTTTAATGTTAGGTCCTAAGACAAAACTCAATGTGTATCATTACTTAAATTTAAAATTGATTGTGATGATTTTAACATTTTGTTTGTTGCTGTTTACTAGATATGGATATTTTCTTGCTCCAGTTGTAACGGTGGTTCTATATTTTATCTATGATTATTTTTGTTTAACTATGCCAATTAAAAAAAGGGCCAACATATTAGAGCATGATGCTATTTTCTTTTTTGAAGTATTGGCTTTAACTTTGCAAAGTGAAAGTAATCTGAAATTATGTATTGAAACTGCTTGTAATGCTATTGATAGTGAAATGTCTGCTGAAATGAAGGAGGTTTTAAAGGAAGTTAAACTTGGTAAGTCATTAACGGAGGCTCTTGAGGATCTACGTTTAAGAATGCCGGCGAAGACTGTTAATAATGTTATTTTAAATTTAATTGAAACTAGTGAATATGGCAACTCTATTATCGATGCATTGAATAATCAAATAGAGTATATTACTGATAAAAGAATATTAGAGATAAAAGGTCAAATTAATAAAATGCCTACGAAAATATCAGTTATTTCTGTTTGCATCTTTGTTCCATTAATATTACTTTTGATAATTGGTCCAGTTTTAATTAATTATTTATTTAAATAAAGCATCATTTGATGCTTTTTTATTGTTTTAAAAAAAGATTTATGATATATTTTACATAGTGTTGCTGATTTAGTTTAGTGGTAAAACGGAAGCATGGTAAGCTTCAGAGGACTGTTCAATTCAGTCATTCAGCACCAGAGTGATAGTAACTAACTAGGAATAGTTAGTTTTTTTGTACTGCCTTTTTTATTGTTTTTATACAAGGGATTATGTTACAATGATATTGAAAAAATAACGGAGGTAGTAAGAATGAATAATTTTGTTATAGCTCAAATATTTGGTATTTTAGGTATTATATTTAGTGTTGTATCAATGCAAATGAAAACTAAGAAGAATATCATGATTATGCTATTATGTTTGAATTTAGCATCTGCTTTAAACTTTCTCTTTTTAAATAGTATATCGGGTAGTTTAGTTTGCTTTTTTGCTGTTTTTGAAACCTTTATTAATTATCTGTATGATTCGAAAGGTAAGAAAGTACCTATTTATATGATAGCCTTTTATGTAGTAGTTAACTTAGCTTTAGGTTTCTATTCATATAAGGGATTACTTGATTTGATACCAGTGGCTTGTGCATTAATATATTGTGCTACAGTATGTACAAAGAAAGAAACCAATATTCGAAAAGAAATGTTTGCTAATCAAACCTTATGGTTAATTTATGACCTTATAGTTAAAGCATATATGTTCAGTATATCAAATATATTAACGCTTATATCAATTGTAATATCAATGATTAGATTTGATTATTGTAAGGAGATGAAAAAATGATAGAAAAGGAAAGTTATGAAGTAAATTTGGAAGATATTGTTTGCCGAAGGGCAAAAAGGACGGATAATATGGCAGAGATTGCCACGTTAATTTATCAAACCGATCCTTATATTTATCCATATTGGTTTGAAAATAGTGTTGATAAAGCCATAGCGTTTTTAAGTGATAAAATACTTATGCCAGGATTTATTTTCAATTATGAAAATATCTATGTGGCTGAAGATAAAAGCAATAAGAAAATTATTGGTTTAGTTGTAGCATTAGATCCTAGCGTTAATTTAGAATTTGATTATACGCCATATATCAATATTAATGAAAATCATAAGAAAGCAATCGAAGCTTATGTATTTGAATGTATACACGATGTCATGAACAATGATGCAATGTATATAATGAATTGTGCTGTTTTAGAGGAATGCAGAGGTAGAAGAATTGGTACAAAGTTATTAGGTCATTTCATAAGTAATATGGAAAGAGCCGGCTTTGATAATTATCGGTTAGACTGTCTTTTACATAACTTAAGAGCTAAAAACCTATACCACAGTTTAGGATTTAAAGAAATGGAAGAAGTAAAAGGTTTTGCAGGATACGTTGATGGAACGGTAGATGTTGTAGTCTTTAAGAGACATAAGGGTGATTATTTACCTGATGAATTCCAAACTGAAGAAAAATACGTTGGTATCAATTAATACTAAAATGAAAATCAATCTCAATGATTGATTTTTTTATGTGATAAAAAAAGTTACAAAAAAGTAATTATATGGTATACTATTTCTAATTTATTAGAAAGCGAGGGATTTCATGGAAATCTTAGATAAAGATACGCAAAAAATAGCTGTTGAAAAAGTATTGAGAGAAATGAAAGATACGGCAAAGATAATTAACGGTTGGAATGCGTCTTGGTATGAACAATGTTTAGATGCTTATTGTCCAGCTTTATATCGTACACCAATGCTAGAAGTTGAGGAATTAGAAATGAGATATGATAGTCAATATCTTTTAGCTAATGTATATCACCCAGAAACAAGGATTGGTGAACCACTAAAAAAAGTTACTCTTGAAGATGAAAATCAAAGAAAATATGACGTTGAGTTTGGTAGAGTAGATTGGGTTGGAATGAAATCTAATAAATCTTCGAGAAACTTTTCATTTCATAATAATGGTTTAATTGAGTTTTCTAAATGGCTTGTAAAAGGTCACAAAAATAGTGTTAAGGTTGATTATTCGGCATCTTTTAACGTATTAAATAATGATTTCGGATTAATAATTTTCTCTAATCAAGAGGGTGGATTTTACAACGTTACACTTCAAAATAATTCAATTGTTTTAAAACATAGTGATGTAGAAATAACATATGATTTAGTTTCTGCTACTAGATCGGTAATCATTTCTAGTGAGACTGATATTGATGCTGATGAAGTTGAAAAAGAAATAATTGATATGGTTAAAATGATTAAAGGTGAATTACCTTTACCAGGCTTAATTGAAAGAATTAATTTTTGTTTAAAAATAATTGATAATAGGGATATTATGTTTAGTAATGACGTTGCCACATTAAGGCGTCTTTTACCGAATAAATAATTATTAGGGAGGTTTTGGATTATGAAAAGATATAATGTTACGAATTTATTTGTTGTAGAAGTACATACAATAGAGGGTCCAGAGTATTTTATTTGTAAGTATAATGTACTTAATGACACTTATAATGAATTTTTTACTAATGAAAGGATTTATGTTAAAAAGAATCAAAATGTGATGCCTCTTTCAACATATTATCCAGAAGGTTCCGTTATTAAGGGACAATTAATGGTTGATAAAAGAGAAATACTAGGTAAGTATTTAGAGATTAATGATAAGTCTAAGCAACAAGAATACAATTCACTAGAAGTCGTTAATTCCTTAAATGAGGCAACAACTAATTTTTTTGCTGGTGACGGTAGTTGGTCTAGTGCTTGTTTTACTCGTCTAAATGAATTATCTATGGTTTATTTACCATGTAATTTGAATGATGATCTTTGGCTAGCTAGAATGTTACTTAAAAATCAAAAACTAAATCTTGAATTATATCAAGTATTAGAATATGTTAAGACATCAGCTTATTTTGCCGAGAAGAAGCATGAATATGCTCAAAGAATTGTTGCTTGGCAGATTGATTGGATACTTAATGGTGGCGAGAATTGGATTACGGATGAGCAATATGGTAATGATTTTATTATGTATTCACCAGATTGTGATAAAGGCATTCGTGCTGGCGTATTAAAAACACTTAAAGTTATTGGCATCGATGAAAGTGAAATAGAGGAAGGTATTGAAAAAAATGCTGCCAAATGGCGTGATAAAGCTATGAAATTAGCCTTTAATAATATCTATTCACCCATTTTTTACGATTTTAACCCTGATTATAATGATGAGAAAAACGAAAAGTATTCTGAAGAACTTGAGGAACCATTACCAGAAGTTGATCCTTTATTAGAAAAGAATTGGTTAACCATGCGCAAATATGAATACTTTCAAGAACATAAAGAATCAGTGGAGCGTTATGGTTCAGTTGAGCCTGAAATGAAAATGACGAAAAATGAAGCTGATAATGTTAATGCAACACTTACCAAACTACATAACGAACGTATGTATCAAATATTAGAGTATCGTCGTAATCGTAAAGCCAATCGTCAAAAGCGTTAATAATGCTAAGGTACAAAACATAGTAATTATTTTACTATGTTTTTTTATGATATAATGGATAAGTAGGTGATAATAGTGAAAGTGATAATTGGTAAAACAGCAGGCTTTTGTTTTGGTGTTAAAAGAGCTGTTGATACTAGTTTGTCATTACCATTAAATAAACAAAAGAAAATATATTGTTTAGGAGAACTTGTTCATAATAAAGAAGTTATTCAAACCATGGAAGCTAAAGGTATTAAAGTAATTGAAAATATTGATGATATTAAAGATACTAACAGTGTTTTAATTATTCGGGCGCATGGTGTAGATAAAAAGATTCATGACAAAGCCTTAAATAAAGGTTTCGAAGTCATTGATTTAACTTGTCCTTTTGTAGCTAAAATTCATGATGTTGCTGATGAATATCAAAAACAAGGTTATTATGTTTTTTTAATTGGTAATAAGTCACATCCCGAAATACTCGGTACTTCTAGTTATTGTGGTAAGAATTATTCTATTATCGAAGAGGAAGCAGATATTCCTGATGCAATTCAATCATCATTGAAAATGAAGATTAAGAATTTATTAATTATTGTTCAAACTACTTTTAGTAAATTAAAGTTTAGGAAAATGGAAGCCATTATAAGAAAACAACTAGGTAATAAAATTAATATTATCACCAAGGATACTATTTGTATGGCTACGGAAGAAAGACAAAAAGAGACTGATGAATTATCTCAAAAAGTTGATTTAATGATTATCATTGGTGGTAAGAATAGTTCCAATACGAGTAAATTATATGAAATAGCTAAAAAAAATACTCAAGCTATATTAATCGAAACTAGTAGGGAATTAGATATGGATTATGTTCAAGAATATCAAACGATAGGTATTATGGCTGGAGCATCAACACCTCAAGATAGTATTGATGATGTTGTTAATAAATTAAAAATGATATAATAATTAAGGAGATGTACGATGGAAAGTAAAAAGTATAATTATGTATCTACAGCCATTAGAGAAGTGATGAATAACATCGAAGAATTTGTTATTCCCGAGAATAGAGAAGCTATTGAGTATTTATGGGATAAGAATATTTTAACGACTCAAACCAATAATTACAATAATACGACTTCTTTTATCTGTATTGGCGATTTGTCCGAGGAAAATGAAACTATCTTTTGGGATGCTTTTAATTCCAGAATCTTGAATTATGATAAACGGGAACCCGTAATGGGGGCTGTATATGGAGGTAAAGGGATTGAAATACCGGTAGTACCTGGTTCTGGTAATACTTTTGATTATTTTAAGCCTTTTATTGATAGAATGGTTTTTCAAGATGTGCAAAAAGATGGTTATATGACAGTACCTGAGTTTTTTATTAAATATACTGATTGTTGGGAAATGGTCAGTAATCCTGATTATCGTTTAGTACCTAAACCTAAAATGGAAGAATACGAGAATAAAGATGATTATTTTAAAGCTTATGACCAATATATATCTTCTCAAGTGCCACCACGTCGCATAAGAGTCTTTGCTGAAGAAAAGATGGCTAAATCACTAGAAGATTATCTCAAAGAATATGGTTTTAGTGATTGTTATGATCCTGAAGAGCAAAAAATATATTATCATCCGCGGTTACTCGAAGGTCATTTACGATATAAAGAGTACCAACAATCTTTACGAAAGTAATGGTTATTAAATTGACATTATTATTAAATTATGATAGCATTTTTTTGGAAGGAAGTATTATTATGAAAGAATTTAGTTTAGTCCATCATCATAGTAATATGCACTTGTTATTGCAATTTTAAATTTGCATGTACAAGTGCTATTTTGAGTGCTTGTACATAGTCATATAAAAGATGCTATTACAAGTACTGTAATAGCATTTTTATTTTAGAAAGGATGGAAAAAAATGAAAATACAAAATGTTAAGGGTGGTTATGATTTTTTACCACAAAAACAAAGAATACGTAATTATATCACAGATACATTAAGAAAGGTATTTGAAGAATATGGTTATAATTCTATTGAGACACCAATTCTTTGTTATTATGATATTTTAAGTGATAAGTATGATGAAAATAGCGATATCTTAAAAGAAATATATCAACTTAGTGATCAAGGAGAGAGAAAACTAGGATTGAGATATGATTTAACAGTCCCTTTTGCGAAGTTTATTGCTTTGAATAAAAACAGTATTAATATGCCTTTTAAAAGATATGAAATTAATAAAGTTTTTAGAGATGGTCCAGTTAAATTGGGACGTGATCGTGAATTTACGCAATGTGATGTCGATGTAGTGGGTCTAGATGGTCAACTTATTGAAACAGAGCTAATTACTTTATACCTTGAAGGTTTTAAAAGATTAGGTATTGAGATTTATGTTAAATACAATAGCCGCAAGTTTATGAATGGTCTTTTGATAGAAAGTGGTATCTCTGATAATTTATTGTCCTTGGCGACAACTATTATTGATAAAAAAGATAAATTAAGTGCTGAAGAATTTGAAAAAGAATTATTAGATATTGGTCTTACTAAAAAACAAATTGATTTTATTTTAAAGAATTTTAATTTATCTTTAAAAGAATTACAAGAAGTTTATAAAGAAACAAATAATGAATTATTAAAAAATGGCTTACAAGAATTAACTAATCTTCAAGATAATTTATCGAAACTGGGCATTGAAAATGATTGTCATTTTGATCCAACTCTAGCTCGTGGTCAAAACTATTATACTGGTAATGTTTTTGAAGTTTATGATAAAAAGCAAGTCTTAACTTGTAGTCTTGGGGGCGGCGGCCGTTACGATAATATTATTACTAACTTTATTAATGATGGACAAAGTTATCCAACCGTAGGTATTAGTTTTGGTTTATCACCAATTTATGAAATATTAAAAGATTCACCAAAGTTTAATATGGAAAGTTTAATTAAAATCTATATTGTGCCAATGAATACAGAAATCGAAGCTATTAAATTAGCTAATGAATTTCGTAAATTAGGTATTAATACGGAAATTGAAATGAAAAGAAAAAAGGTTGGCAAAGCTTTAGACTATGCCAATCGTGAAAATATTCCGTTTGTTATTGTTCTAGGTGAAGATGAACTTAAACAAAAGTCTTTTACTTTAAAGAGTATGAATACTAGCGAACAAATTAGTGTTAGTTTTGATAATCTAGCTGTAGTTAAAGATATCGTAGGGTAGATGAATGTGAAAGAATTGAATAAGAAGGAAAAAATATGCTTGCTTTTGTTCATCTTTGTTATCAGTGGGGTATTTGGTTTTCTTTATGAATTACTCTTTTATCGTATTGATTTAGGTTATTTTGTTAAAAGAGGTTCTACTTTTGGGCCATGGATTCCTATATATGGTTTTGGTGGAGTATTAATTACCATTTTGACATATCGTTTTTCTAAAAAAACACTATTAGTCTTTTTAACTAGTATGGGAATATCAGGTGTTTTAGAGTATGCTACTGGTTATATTTTAGATTGTTATTTTCATCTTCGTTTATGGAATTATAATACGGAAATTTGGAATTTTGGGAATATAAATGGATATGTTTGCTTAAGATCAGTTTTGTTTTTTGGTTTATCAGGTATCTTTTTAGTTAAAGTCATTATTCCTTTGATTAAAAAATATTTAGTACCAAAAAAATATTCTTTGGTAACATCAATCATTTTTGGTAGTTTATTTATGCTAGATATACTTATTTTTTTGATAATTGGATATAACTGACAGTTATATCTTTTTTTTTATAATAAGTATGATATACTTTTATAGTAGGAGATTTATGAAAAGATTTGTCAAAAGAATTTTTATTTTGTTTTTATTAGCAATTGCTTTCATTTTTATCATAAGTTTATTTGTTAAATTAAAAACGTTTAAATATATTCATCAAACTATTCCTAGTAGTAAGAACTATGATTATATTATTGTCCTTGGTTCTTCGGTTTATAATGGTAAACCACGAGCTATTCTAGAGGAAAGGTTAAATACAGCGATTAAGTTGTATAATAAAAAAGTGGCTACGAAGATTTTGATGACGGGTGATCATCAAAATGATGATTATAATGAAGTTGATGCAATGAAAGATTACGCTATTGAAAATGGCGTTGATGAAGATGATATTATTTTAGACCATTTGGGTATTTCTACATATGATAGTATCTATCGCGCTCGTAATATTTTTCAGATTAAAAAGGCCATTATTGTTAGTCAACAATATCATTTATATCGGGCAGTTTATATAGCCCGGGGGTTAGGTATTGATGCCTGTGGAGTTTATGCTCCGATGAAAAATGATGGCTTACAAATTGAACGAGAAATTAGGGAAATATTTGCTCGTGATAAGGACTATTTCCAAACGTTATTTAAAATTCGTTCAGGAATTTAATAAAAATTAGTAGTATTATGAAAAGAATAATGCTATAATATGATTATAATTGGAAGGGTATAGAGATGAAAATAGGAAAGAAGATTAAGAAATATCGTTTAGCTGAAGGTTTAACGCAAACTAAGTTGGGGGAAATACTTAATGTAACACCAGGTCGTATATCTAAATGGGAAAATAATGCTATTGTTCCCAGTGATGAGGAATTACAAAAACTATGTAAGGCTCTAAAAATTGACAAGAGTGATATTGTTCCGGAGAAAGTTAAAGAAGCAAAGACTCCGGAGGGACCTAAAAAGGTTGGTTTAAGTCCTACGAAACAAAGTTATTTAAAGAGTATTTCTTATGCCATTGAAATCATTACTAAGATTGTGAGAATTTTAGTCTATGTTGGTTTAGGAGCATTAATAGTTTGCATTTTATGTATACCAATGTTCTTTAGTGCTTTTGATATTAATGGCCATACTATTACTGTTAAAGGTTTAGATGAGAAGATAGAATTAATTAATGAAGGCGAAACCTCTTATATTGTCAAAATGGGGGAAGATGAGCGTTTAGTTGATTTAGAAATTAGTACGAAGAAAATTGATGATGTCTTAAATAATTATTCTAAGACAAGAGTTATGTGTATTGCAGAAATTTCTTGTATTATAAGTGGCGTTACCTTGCTACTACTTAGTTATATTTTATTTAGTATTGAGCATATTGCTAAGAATGTCTATAATGGAGAAGCCTTTACAATGGAAAATGCTTCATCCCTTCGTAATATTGGTTATTTAATGATTGCAGTCATTGTAGTACCGTTCTTATCAGGAATTGTACCTAATGCTATTTTAGATACTAATTTTGGAGAAAATATTGGTTATGCAAATATTGTTGAAATTCTCATAGTATTTGCCTTATCTTATATATGCGAATATGGTAGTATTTTGGCTAGCAAAACCGATATTACTTTATACGATAAATAGAATAATAAAACCTCGATTAAATTTAATTGAGGTTTTTTTTGCAAAAAATTATATTTGTTTTATTACCTTTTGTGGTATAATGATTATTGTAAAATAAAGAGTATAAATAATAGGTGATAAATATGAAAAGAAAGAAGAAAAGTGTTTTAATTTTTGTGTTTACTTTTGTCTTTGTGGCATTGATTTCGATGACCATCATGACTTCGAGAGCTACTTTTTATAAAGCAGGATCAAGAACTATTTTGCAATCGGGAAATGTAACTACATATTCTATTGCTAATTGGTTAATTGATAATGCACCCAAATCAGGAACAGATAATGTAACCAATAGTTCGTGGGTTTTAACGTCTGATCATACGGGTGAATGGCGTTATGCGGGTAAGAATCCAGATAATTATGTATCATTTAATGGTGAATTATGGAGGATTATTGGTATTATGCCTAATACAGAATATTGTACCGGAACATTTGGTTCGGCGACTGAATGTAGTACCACTAAAACAGGGAATTTATTAAAAATTGTTCGTAATAGTGTTTTGAATAGTTATAGGAATATGCAATTTGACAACAAGTATTTTGTAGGTTCGACATCATCTCCGGAGGCATCTAATGACTGGAGCGATAGTACTTTAATGTTTTATTTAAACGGAGGTTATTATTTAACAACAGGATATGATATTGATAATAATGCGTTACATACAAGTTATTCAATAACTAATAATATTGTATATGATCATAATGATAAACCTATTTCTAGTGTGATTGATAGTTATTTGACTTCATCGTTGCCAGTTGCATTATCCTCATATACTGGTTTTTATGATTATGGTGATGGTTTTGAACAAGAATCAACAGATGTATATTCTAATATCAGAAGTGACTATTTACCAAGAATAGCTACAGTAAAGTGGAGTTTATATGGTACAGATTCACAAAGTAATACTCCATCGGCATGGTATGATATTGAACGAAATATTAATAATGCTGGTAGTATTTTTTCCAATTCTGAATTACCAGAAAACAGGCCGGCATATTGGTATGGAAAGATTGGCTTAATGTATCCAAGTGATTATGGTTATGCAACCAATGGAGGTACAACTTATAATAGAACTGCTTGCTTGTCTTACCAAACTGAGGGATGGAATTCTGGCAGTTATAAAACAGATTGTGCATTGAACGATTGGTTACTATTTGAGGGGGTTACTTCAGCATCTCCTGGAAATTTAGGACAAACTCAATATACGATAAGTCCTTTTTTAGAGTATGGATCTACTGTAAATGTGGTATCATCAACAGGAAAGATAAATAACGTTTTAGCATCTACTAGTACGTCATATGTCAGGCCAGTTTTGTATTTGAAGCCGGATACAACATATCGTGGTGGATCAGGAACATGGGATGATCCTTATCGAATTGATGGTCCAACAAGTTATTGGTTTGATGGTTCTGAAGTTAATTATACATTCCCTAATTATGGTGGTACTCTTCAATCAGATTTAAATAATATTACAAAATATGCATACATTGGCCAAGATAGCAGTAAATATTATGTATGTGCAAAGGATTCAAGTGGTAAAAGTTTATGTTTGTCACAGCCATATACGCAATATGGATTATCTGACCATACAATAGGAAATATTTTTACTTCTGATCAATCTGAATTTGCTAAAATGGTATTGTTTCGGGTGTTTAGTGATGCTGGTTTTTCAATTGATTACAGTAATGATTGCAGTTCTTATGAACAGTTTGTTGCTTGCGATAACGATGATGTTCAATGTGAAATTAGTATTTTAGGATATATATCCTGTCAAGGAGGCTGGAGTTCTTCAACGACGTATGGTCAGTGCTGGATTAATAGTGATGGTTCCGCTCATTGTGGAGATTAATACTGCATAGTGCATTGTACTTGTAAACCGCATAAATGATATTTTCATTTATGTGTTTTTTTGATATAATTATGATATAAGTAGATTAACGTATTAATGTGGAGGGATATAGCTTGAGAAGAATATTGTTATATGTAATTGTCATGATGCTTGCTTTATGTACATATTTATCTGTATCTTATGCTTATTATAGTATTACTCCATCTGGATCAGGCAATATTTCGGCTGATGTTAATATTTCTGGTTGTGTTTCTATACAAGTAAGTAATGTAATAAATATCAGTGGTGATTATGCAATCCCTGTTAGTGATACTAAAGCTTTAAGTAGTAATAATTATCGCACAGAATTTACTTTATATAATCGATGTAATACGACGCAAGAAGTACAAGTAGCCTTTGCACCAGGCGCTGCGAATACCATGCCCTCGAGAGTTCTAGAGTATGCTGTATATGAACAAGGTGGTACAGCACCGACTGCAGGTTCACCCTTTTTAACAAATGCTATAAAATTGGCACCATCAGTAATTAGTGATGTAGCAACGATGACGGGAGATACGGTGTCTGTAGGGTATTTACTTGACAACACATTTACTGTGGCAGCCAATTCCTCAAAATCCTATTATGCATATCTATGGATAACTAAAGATGAAGGTGGACTTTCTAACACAGCTATCAATAAAGTAGTCAAAATGCATTTGGTATTAGGGAATACTGGGGAACTTACGAATTCGGTTACTCTTATTGACTATATAGCTAATGCTGCGCCAAGAAGTGGAACTGATGCTGTCACAAATAGTCAATGGATTCTAGCTTCAGATCATATAGGTGAGTGGCGATTTGCTGGTAAAAACCCAAATAACTATATATTATTTAATGGTGAATTATGGCGAATTATTGGTGTTATGCCTAATATGGAGTATTGTACGAGAGCTTATGGTAGTGAAAGTGAGTGTTCGACGACAAAAACGGGCAGTTTAGTCAAAATTATTAGAAATGATTCTTTGGGCACTTTTTCCTTTGATTATAAAGCTGGAGGGGTTGGAACTTCGCAAATTGCTTCTGGCTCAAACGATTGGACTGATAGTCAGTTAATGTTAATGTTAAATGGGACTAATTATTTAACAACCGGCTATGATGCAAATGGTAATCAATTGCATACAACCTATACAATAACAAATAATGTTGTAAGTGGACGTGGGTATATTTATTATAATGCAACATATAGTTATTTGGATGGTAATGGAACGACTGTATATAAGCCTACGCCAGCAACACCACCGAGTACTTATACAGCGACAGAGGCTACTTTACCTAGTAAAATATCGTCAACAGCATTATCACAAATAGCTACGGTAAAATGGGATTTATATGGAGCTAGTTCATATACAACAGATTCCTCAGGTTCTGCCGAAGCATGGTATAACAAAGAAAGAAATATAAATAATTCAGGAAGTGTTTATAATGTGACAACGTCTGGACGTGAAAAAAGAGCCGTGTATTGGTACGGTAAAGTTGGATTAATGTCTATTAGTGATTATGGCTTTGCTACTAATGGCGGCAGTACGTATTCTAGAGCGACATGTTTAGCATACCGAATGTCTTCGTGGGATAATGCTACTTATAAAACCAATTGTGCCGCAAATAGTTATTTATTGTATACCGGTGTAACTGATACAGATCCTGGCTCTTCTAGCGTTAGACAATGGACTTTGAATCCATATTCTAGTTATAATTATAGGGAGTTTTATATTAGTATAGGTAATATTGCATATGCCAGTACTAGTACTGATTATTATGATGTTCGTCCTACTTTATATTTGAAACCTGAAATGATTTATCAAAGTGGGACAGGAACATGGAATAATCCATATCAAATAAGCGCTCCAACTGGATATTGGATGGCTTCTGGTGTTTATGCATTTCCAGCTTATGGTGGAACAATGCAATCAAGTGGGCAAGATACTCAAAGTAATTTTTACATTAAACAGGATAGTAGTAAATATAACGTATGTGCTTCAGATCAGGGTCATGAAGTATGTTTTTCTCAACCATATTCGCAATATGGACTTACTGGGCATACACCACCTACTGATATGAGTAATACGTTTACAAGTGCGCAACAAGCAAGTTTAAAACAAGCAATATATCAAGCCTTTGTGGATGCTGGGATGAATATTGATATAAATAATAACTGTGGCTCTTATGATTATGCAGCTGGTTGTAGTGTAGGCAGTCTATCTTGTGATATACGTCTTTCTGGTGCAATAAGTTGTTATCAAAATTCACTTTCTTGTAGTTTAGGGTATGATGGTAACGTTACTTGTTCGTAATTATATGGTTATAATGTAGTAATATCTAAATAATAAAGCAATACTTGCTTTTTTATATTATTGCAATTAATGGTTTAAGAGTGCTATAATCATTTATGAAAGGAATACATTATGGAAGAAAAAAGTAAAGTAAAGGATTTAAAAGGTAAAGGAAAGGGTTTTATTGCTGAATTTAAGACATTTATCTTAAGAGGTAATGTCATGGATATGGCAGTAGGTGTTATTATCGGTGGCGCATTTGCTAGCATTGTTAATGCCTTAACGGAAGATATTATTAATCCACTTATTAATGGTATTGGTGGTACTGAAGTAGCCGGTGAACTTAAGATTTATGGTGGTCAAGTCATTAAATATGGTGATTTTATTACAGCTATTATTAACTTCATTATTATGGCTTTTATCCTATTTATGATTCTTAAGACGGTTAATAAACTAATGGAAATTGGTCATAAGAAAGAGGAAGAGAAACCTGCAGAACCAGTAGTATCTGAAGAAGTTAAATTATTAAGAGAAATTAACGAAACATTAAAAAAACAAAAAAAGTAATCTATTTCATAGGTTATTTTTTTATGTAGTGATATACTTATAAAGTAGGGTGACAATATGGCTATTTTGTTTATGATATTAGAAATTATAGGAACTATTGCTTTTACTATTTCCGGTAATCTTATTGCTATTGAGAAAAAAATGGATATTTTAGGTATTATGATCCTAGGAGTTATTACTTCTTTTGGTGGAGGAATTATGCGTGATCTTCTTATTGGCATTACACCTCCTAGTATCTTTTTAAAACCATACTATGTTTTGACTTCTTTAATTGTTTCTTTAATGGTCTTTTTGGTTTATAAATATCACTTACCATTTTCTCATAAAAACTTATTATTAGTTATGGATTCTGTTGGTTTAGGTATCTTTACTGGTTTAGGATGTAGTGTCGCTTTTCAAATGGGTTATAATGGTTTTTTTATTACAGTTTTTCTTGGCATTATCACTGCTGTAGGTGGTGGAGTTATTCGTGATGTCTTAGCAGGTAGTAAGCCCTATATTCTTGTAAAAGATTTTTATGCATGTGCTTCCATTATCGGTGCTATTATTTGTTTTGCCATTAGTCGGGTAGCAGATATTACTTTTGCTGTTTTGATATCTGTTATCGTAGTAGTTTGTCTTAGAATCATAGCAACTTTTTTTCATTGGAATTTACCAAAGATTAGATAAAAACTATACATTTTTTGGGGGCAAAGTAAATTAAATACTATTTTTCTTTTCTTTTTTTTGATATAATTTATGTTATGAGTAGATTAGTGTATTAAAGTGGAGGGATATAGCGTGAGAAGAATATTGTTATATGTAATTGTCATGATGCTTGCTTTATGTACATATTTATCTATATCTTATGCTTACTATAGCATTACTCCATCTGGATCAGGTAATATTTCGGCTGATGTTAATATTTCTGGTTGTGTCTCTTTACAGGTAAGTAATACTATAAATATCAGTGGTGATTATGCAATCCCTGTTAATGATGCTAAAGCTTTAAGTAGTAATAATTATCGAACTGAATTTACCTTATATAATCGATGTGATACAGCGCAAGAAGTACAATTAGCATTTGCACCAGGCGCTGCGAATACCATGCCTTCGAAATTGTTAGAGTATGTTGTATATGAACAAGGTAGTGCGGCTCCGACAGCAGGAACGGCACTGTTAACAAATGGTATAGAATTAGCACCATCAGTAATTAGCGATGTAGCAACGATGACCGGAGATACAGTTTCTACAGGATATTTACTTGACAACACATTTGCCGTGGCAGCCAATTCCTCAAAATCCTATTATGCATATCTATGGATAAATAAAGATGAAGGTGGAACATCTAACACAGCTATCAATAAAGTAGTTAAAATGCATTTGGTATTAGGAAATACTGGGGAGCTTACGAATACAACTACTTTGGCTGGTTATCTTGTTAATACTGCGCCAAGAAGTGGAACTGATACAATAACAAGTAAGGCATGGATGTTAACAGAAGACCATCCAGGTGAATGGCGATTTGCTGGTAAAAACCCAAATAACTATATATTATTTAATAATGAATTATGGCGAATAATTGGTATTATGCCTAATATGGAGTATTGTACGGGAACGTATGGTAATGCAAGTGAATGTTCGACGACAAAAACGGGTAGTTTAATTAAAATAATTCGCAATGATTCTTTGGGCGCTTTTTCCTTTGATTATAAGGCTTCAGGGGTTGGAACTTCATCAAGCTCTTATGGTTCTAACGATTGGACTGATAGTCAGTTAATGTTAATGTTAAATGGGACTAATTATCTAAAAACGGGATATAGTGCTGCTGGAACTCAGTTACATACCGCTTATACGATAACAAATAATGTTGTAAGTGGACGTGGGTATAATTATTATAATGCAACATATAGTTACTTGGATGGTAATGGTACGACTGTATATAAGCCTACCCAAGCAACAGCTAGTGCTTATACGGCGACAGAGGCTACCTTACCTAGTAAAATATCATCAACAGCATTATCACAAATTGCCACGGTAAAATGGAATTTGTATGGAACAGGTTCATATTCGACAGCGGCCGAGGGTTCTGCCGAAGCATGGTATAACAAAGAAAGAAATATAAATAATTCAGGAAGTGTTTATAACATGACAACGTCTGGACGAGAAAAAAGAGCCGTATATTGGTATGGTAAAGTAGGATTAATGTCTATTAGTGATTATGGCTTTGCTACTTATGGTAGTGGTGGTAGTTCATACACTAGAGCTACATGTCTAGGAATTCAGATTAATTCGTGGAGTAGTAGTTCTTACAAAACTAATTGTGCAGCGAATAGTTATTTGTGGTATACCGGTGTAACTGATACAGCTCCTGGCTCTTCTGGAGTTATTCAATGGACTTTGAATCCTCTTTCTAGTTATGCATATAGGGAGTTTTATATTAATAGTACAGGTAATATTTCATATAACAGTACTAGTACTGCTACTTATAATGTTCGTCCTGTTGTATATTTAAAGAGCGATGTAACGTATCATGGTGGGACAGGAACATGGAATGATCCATATCGAATTGATGGCTTACCATCATATTGGTTTGCACTATCAACATGGAATGAGAATACCGGACAATATGAACCTTCATATACACATCCAAATTATGGAGGAACATTACAAAGTAGTGGAACAGCAACAGGACATAATATATATATTGGCCAAGATAGTAGTAAATATTATGCATGTGCAACTATTCAGGGCCATGAAATATGTTTAAGTCAACCATATACGCAATATGGATTAAGTGGACATACATTAAATAGTAATTTTACCAGTGCCCAACAAGCAAGTGCCAAACAAGCAATCTATCAAGCCTTTATCGATGCAGGAATCACAGTCGATATAGGTGATTGCAGCACTTCCGGCTACATCGCTCGCTGCAATGTGGGCAACCTCTACTGTGGAGTGTACCCCGGTGGTTTTGTCCGCTGCAGCGATAGCATTATTAACGGGTACTGTGATGTCGATGTCTCTGGTCATGCTTACTGTGCTTACTACGCTTCCCTTGAAGTTTAGTGTCTGATCGTCCCAGCGTTCTTCCGAGTATCTTAATATCTTTAATCTAATTTTGCCATTAGGCAAAATTGAAGGCCTTTAGGCGAGTGAAATGTAGGCACATAAATATAATTATGAAGAAAGATGAAAGTCTTTCTTTTTTAGTTGTAAATAAAGTATTTTTAAAAATTTTTTTTTGTGTTAAAATGTAGGTATGAATATCATTTTAGGTAGTTATGAAATTCCGGTTAAGATTATTTATAAAAATAATCGTAATATTTATTTCCGTTTTGATGAAAATGGTGTTTTAGTAGTGACATGTCCTAGAAATACCTTAAATGATGAAATAGCTAGTCTAATATCCAAGAATGAGGCTTCTTTACTTAAGATGTATGAACGTCATTTATCTTTGATGAAGTATAACGAGGAATTTTGGTACTTAGGAAAAAGATACGATATTATTTATGAGGACAATGTCGAAGAGGCATATATCAAGGAAGATTATCTTTATACTAAAAATAATGAGATGATAGCGTCTTTTTTAGAAAATGAAATTCAAAAAGTTTTCGAGGAAGAAATTGCTATCTGTCGGAAATGTTTTAATAACTTACCTGAATTTAAATTAAAGACTAGAAAAATGAAAACTCGTTGGGGTGTTTGTAATCGTCGAGATAAGACTATTACTTTAAATACAGAGTTGATTAAGAAAAAAGTTGATTTGATTGATTATGTTATTATTCATGAAATGGCACACTTTTATGAAGGTAATCATTCCAAAAAGTTTTGGGCTATTGTGGAACAAGCTTGTCCAAATTATAAACTCAGGAGGTCGGAACTTAGAAAATGAAAATAAGTAGTATTAATAATGCCAAAGTCGTATACTGGGCGAAATTAAAAATGAAAAAATATCGGGATATTGAGCACTTATTTATCGTGGAAAATGAACATCTGGTCGAAGAGGCTATTAAAAAAGGTATTGTCATAGAAATTATTACGACTGATAAGTATGAATCATCATATCCAACTTATGAAGTAACTCCTGAGATTATGAAGAGAATATCTTCCTTAATTGCGCCGCCAAAAGTAATGGCTGTTTGTAAACATATTGTGCCTAGTGATATATCAGGTAATGTATTATTACTAGATCGTATTCAAGATCCAGGTAATTTAGGAACCATTATTCGTAGTGCTGTAGCCTTTGGTTTTAAAACGATTATCGTTAGTAATGATACCGTAGATTATTATAATGATAAAGTAATTCGTAGTAGTGAGGGTATGTTATTTAATATTAATATTATTCGCAGTAATTTATTAGATATGATTGAATTATTACGTAGTAAGGAGTATTCTATTTTGGGAACTGATGTTCGCGAAGGGTACGATTTACGAAATTTAAAAAAAGAAAAGTTAGCTATTATTATTGGTAATGAAGGCCAAGGCATGAATATTGATTTACAACATGTATGTGATGGGTTTATTAATATCCCTATGAGTAAAAATTGCGAAAGTTTAAATGCTGCGGTAGCGGCTTCGATTATCATGTATGAGGTCTTTCATGAATAATTTAGTTTGGGTTGGGTCATCTGCAGGTCCGGTTGGTTTAAAAGGAGAAATTAAAATTATCACGGACATTAATCATCAAGATAAAATATTTAAAGTAAATAATAAATTATGGATTAATAATGTTAGTTATATTATTAAAACAGTAAGAGAATTTAAACATAATTATATTGTTTCTTTTGAACAATTCGATGATATTAATCAGATAGATTTATTACTTCATCAAGATATCTTTATGAATAAGGAAGATATTGGTTTAGATAAGAACGAGTTTTTATTTTCTGAAATTATTAACTTTGCTATTATTGACAATCAAAAAAAGATTGGTGTAGTCAAAGAAATATTATTGAATAAGAAAGATTATTTTATTAAAGATGGTAGTTTAATCATTCCGATGATTGATAAGTATTTCGTTAATGTTGATTTAGATAATAAAATAATAAATGTGCAAAACACTCAGGAGTTGATACCGTGAAAATTGATATATTGTCGTTGTTTCCTAAAATGTTTGATGGCTTTTTAAACGAGTCCATTATCAAAAGAGCTATTGGTAATGACAAAGTTACTATTAATATCATAGATTTCCGTCAATATACTAAACTTAATAATAATCAAGTAGATGATACAGCTTATGGTGGTGGGTCAGGTATGGTTATCATGTGTGACCCTATTGTAAGTGCTCTAAAGGAGATTAAACAAGCAGATAGTCATACTATACTATTAGATCCTAAAGGCTCTTTATATAGTCAAAAAAAGGCTCGAGAATTGACTAATTATAAGCATTTGATTTTGATATGTGGTCATTACGAAGGTATTGATGAAAGAATTAAACATTACGTTGATGAAGTAATCTGCATTGGCGATTATATTTTGACGGGTGGCGAGCTTGCTTCGATGATTATCGCTGATAGTGTAGTAAGATTATTACCTGGTGTTATTACTGAATCTTCGTTAGATAGTGAATCCTTTAATGAAGGACTATTAGATTATCCAGTCTATACTAAACCACGTGTATATGATGGTTATGAAGTACCTGATGTCTTAACATCTGGTGATCATAAAAAGATAGCCGAATATCGTAAGCAAGAATCGATTAGATTAACAAAAGAAAATCGTCCTGATTTGTGGGAGAAATATCATGAATAAACATCTGCTTTCCCTAGTAGAGAATAAAAAGAAGGTTATTAGTATTGAAAAAAACTTTTCCTATTCTTTTGATGTTAAAAAGAAAATTGAAAAGATTGATGTTAGTCGTATCAATATTTATGACAAAGATATGATGAGTAATTATGCTAGTTATAAATTGGAAAAAAAGTTTAAGAAATTAGTATCCTTAGTTAGGGAACAACTAGATAGTGATGATAGCGAAGATTCCTGCATGGAATGTTTAGGAATGATTTCTAAATATGAAGATATGTTAGCAAATGAGTATAAGCATTATTTGAAAGTGCAAAAATATAAAGAATTTATTACCAAGGTTACTCTTTTAAGAGATTATGTGGAAGCTCAAATAGTTGCTTTAAATCAGGAATTAGAATATAATGTAAAGGGTGGTCGGTAATGGTTAAAAATAGACAATTAGATGCAGCTTTTGATGATTATGAAAAATTAGGAATAGATCCAGATGAAATAATGATGATTCCTCAGGATGTATGGGCGGAATCTCAAGGACTAGATCTAGATGATGTAATGGCTTATGAAGAAGTTGATTTAGATGAATGCAAAGCACGATTAACTGATATTTCTTCAGAAATTGATGCTTTAAAAAGGACTATTGAAGAAATAAATAGAGATCTTTTTACGGCGAGAGATTATACATTTAAAAAAAATTTGCGAAGCGATAAAGATAAAGCTTATGCCAAAATAAATAGTTTAAGATTAGAATATCGAAAAACTCTAGATGAGTTAAAAAACTTAAGAACCAAAATAAATAAACAAAGGGGTCGATAAACAAGTATTTTCTAAATATTTGTTTTTTTATTTGTTGAATATCTTAACAGATTATTATAGAATTATAATAGGAGTTAAAATATGAAAGCAGAAAGAAAACATAAAAAAGCAGTTAGTATTACTCTTTATATTATCGTATTATTATTACTTTTAATTGGTGGTACTTATGCTATAGTCCAAAATATTTCATATAATACAGAAAATGTAGTAGCCTCATTGGGAAGTAGACCGGTATTTACCTCAACATCAACAAATTCAATTGTAATGGAGGATATTCCTTTTATACCAGAAGTATCTACGGAAGAGTATGAGATAGATAATGCTACAGAGAATATTACAGTTACTTTATCCACCAATTATGATATAAGTACGACATGTACATATGACATTGTATGGGAATGGGATACAGATGCTGATCAATATACTAAGACAACCGGTGCTACAAAAGAGTTTACAGTGTCTGGCGTTTCTAGTGATGGCAAAAGATTTAATGAAGTTCAATTAA
>JAEEKI010000016.1 GCA_016282375.1 Caryophanales bacterium
TTATTCCCACATCGATAAAGGCTTGATATAACGCTTGTTTGGCACTGGCTTGTTGTTCTGATGTTAAAGTACTATTTAATGTATGTCCACTTAATCCATATTGCGTATATGGTTGACTTAAACATATTTCGTTTCCTTCATATGTTATACATGTATAATATTTACTACTGTCTTGGCCGATATAGACATTATGGCCTGTTGCTGTTCCACTAATTTGTAATGTTCCCCCATAATTTGGATAGGTACATGGATTATCATATGTACAGGTACTTGTATCAAACCAATAACTTGTTGGGCCTGGTATGGTTACTGTTCCTGCTACACAAGAGACATTGGCTACTTTAAATCTTCCGGCATATGTTTTACCGGATAACGCACTTTGATCTTGAATAGCATTATAAAACTTACTTGTGAGTGTCCATACAGCTGTACTTGTTGCACTACCTATTCCATCAATTTGCGCACCACTTACCACTGTTGCGGCATAGTTTGTATATGTAAGACTAGATAAATCTGTTTCACTTTTAATATTGTTTGTTCCTTCTGATACGTGCGCATTACTTGCTAATGTTCCTTGAATTGTAAACTCATTACCTGTTACTCCACTTGTATGAGAAGTATACTTATCCGTTGAAGTCCATTCATAAATGATATTATACGTACATACCATACTATAATCAGTATTTGCCGTGAAGTTTACAGTTAGTGTAGTATTATTCTCGGCAGCCACATTACCTTGTTTAGCTTCTACCATATTGGATGCCGTTACATTAAGAAGCATATCTCCACCTAAGGTATCAAACACCATGTTATTTTGCTCGGTTACGGTATTAGCATTTACCACATTAGTTATATTTAAATTACCAGTGGCAAAATACGCATACGTTGCTCCAATAATAAATGTTAGTAAGGTAACTATGGCGATAACTATTAATACAATGTTATTCTTTTTCATATAAACACCTCTATTATTTATAATCAAATCTTAACACAACTATATAATATTTACAATGACATCTTACATATTTATTTCCTAGTAATTATAAATATCTTATCAAATAGTTTATGTAATAAAGATAATATAAAAATAACAAAATAAATACCAATATTTAAATCAAGAAAGATGCATATAAAACTTAATATTCCCAGTATAATACCATATAAATAACATCCCCCTTTTGTATAGGGACTAAACATTAATAAAGGTGCAATAAACACACTAGCAAAAAGAAAATTATTATTCATATATAAATCTAAATTAACATGACGAGTAATAATACTATATATGATTAATAAAATATAAAAAGTAATAATTCCTGATATAGGAATGTGTTTTTTATAAGAATACTTGAAACATAATACTACTAAACTTAATAAAGAAAAAAGCCATAAAGTATTAGAAATACCACCTGGTCCTTGGCCAATAAGGTAATCTAATATTGAATATTTATGTTCTACGGATAATTCTAAAGTATTTAAGAAAGTATAATGTTTAGTAATAAGTTCGTAGACAAAAACTATAATCATAAAAACTGGAACAATATTAATTTTTAAGAAACAAAAAATAATATTTAAAATAATTAATGAAGTAACATACACTAGCAAATTTATGTTAGGCATTACTACAAGAGAAATTAAGATGTTTATTAATAAAATATAAGAAAAGAATCCTTTTTTCTTAATAAGAGAAAAAATAATAGAAATAATAATACTTATTAAAACTAAGTATAAAGGTTTAAACATCATTACCATTGATACTAAATCTTTACGATATAAATGAATTCCATTTTTATAAAATCCATATAACATAAATGGTAATAATAAACCAAGTATTACTTTAACTAGACTCTTTTCATTTTGACCACTATGAAGATAAACTCTATTCATGATTTCCCTCCAAAAAAGCCCGAAGGTTAATATGACTTGGACATATATAAGAACATAGACCACAATTAATACAATTTGAGGATCTAACTCCCGTATCCATTACCTTTTTAGGATTAACACGAACCGGACAAATTTTGTAACACATTCCACAGTTTATACAACTATTTTCTTTAATCTCTTCATCAGGTATAACTATTAAACCAATTGTATTCTTAGTTACCATGGTCTTTTCTATTTGGCATGGGCTTCCAGTCATTAAACCATCTAAAATAAACAGATTATTACCTTTATTATTAATTTTAAACTTATTATTAATAATATCTTTCATTAAGGTACCAACCTTAACTTTTAAAACCATTGATTTAACTAAACTTGGACCAGCAATTGTAATAAAAGTTTCATATGTAAACTTATTATATTTAATAGCATTATATAATTCATACATCGTTTTAGCATCAATTACAAAAGAATCTATATCTTTTAAATCCAAATACTCAAGTAGAAAAAAAGGCGTTGCTAATAAATACTTATCTTCGATTAAACGAAGAGATATATTAGGATATGTTCCAATCTTAGATAAAAAGGTTTCAATATTATCCGTATTATTACTCTTAATTACAATACTTGTATTTTTAATCTCAAAACTACTAGCTAAAATATCCGCCATTTCTAAAATCTCACGATGGTATTTTTTTAAAACATAAGCATTATTTTGAATATATGGTTCATCATCAAAACCACTGATAACTAGATTATTAATCTTTTTAGTTTCTAAGGTGCTTGCAACATATTTAAAATAATATTCATATAATCTACTAATTATAAAATCTCGATCATATTTATTATCTTTATATTTACGATTCTTCTTCTCTTCTTCTTTAAAATCGTTTTCAATTACAATAGCATTTCCTGGTCTACCATCAACATTTAAAGTTGTCATCCCAATAATTTTTCCTGAGATAGGACTAACTATTTTATTTAAATTATCCTCTAAAAGAATTGTCCCTTTATAAACATATTCATTGGTTTTAACTAAAGTTTTATAATTCTTTTTCATGGGAATATAAAGATAGTCAGCATCTAAATACTCCACTATATTACTATTATAAACGATATCAATATTTGTTTTTAATTTCGTTAATTTTCTCATTTATACCACTGCTAAAATTATACTATAATGTAACCAATTTTCCTAGAATAAATGATAAAAATGTCTTTATCAATCTTATGTCAAATTGATTGACTATATGTAACATTTTTGTTATTGTTACCATAGGAATACTTAATAAGTTGGGTGGTGCCAATCTTCTTTATGAAGGGAGGCGATAATATGTATAAGAAAGATTTGTTAATCATTTCTCTAATCATTATTATTTTTCTTTTACTATTACTCCTTTTTATAGTTCTAATATAAAAAGAAAAAACCACCTAGCTCAACAATGATTTAGGTGGAACAAATATTTTTTGGCAACACCCAACATCTGGATATTAAGTGTTCCTTTTTTATTGTATGAAGTTTCCCTCATCGATATGCATTATATCATAAATAATAATAATTATCAATCCAGTGTCAAGTTGATTGACTATGTGTAATATCTTTGTTATTGTTACACTAGGAATACTTAATAAGTTGGGTGGTGCCAATCTTCTTTATGAAGGGAGGCGATAATATGTATAAGAAAGATTTGTTAATTCTTTCTCTAATCATTATTATTTTTCTTTTACTATTACTCCTTTTTATAGTTTTAATATAAAAGAAAACCACCTAACTATAACATAGCTTAGGTGGAACCATTTAATTGGCAACACTCAACATATGACTATTAAGTGTTCCTTTTTTTATTGTATGAAGTTCCCTTCATCGATATGTATTATATCATAAATAATAATAATTATCAATCTTATGTCAAGTTAGTTGACTATTTGTAACAACAATGATATTGTTACCCTAGGAATACTTAATAAGTTGGGTGGTGCCGATCTTCTTTATGAAGGGAGGCGATAATATGTATAAGAAAGATTTATTAATCTTTGCATTATTAATCATTATCCTTCTTTTATTATTACTGCTTTTTATAGTTCTAATATAAAAGAAATCCACCTAACTCAACATTGATTTAGGTGGTAGCATTATATAATGGCAACACCCAACATTGCGATATTAAGTGTTCCTTTTTTTATTGTATGAAGTTCCCTTCATCAATATACATTATAACATAAATTATTATGTCCTTCAAGTTTCACTATTTAAAGATAATTATTTGGTATTTTCTTTTAGATATGCTTGTAAACTAATTGCTATATCATAAGGAATTATTTTAGCTAGTTCGTTAGGCTCAGCATTCTTAATTTTTTCTAAACTACCATAGGTTTTTAATAAGAGTTTTTTACGCTTTTCACCAATACCTTCGACATTATCTAAAACACTTGATAAAGCGCCTTTACTACGAATTTGTTTATGATAAGAAATAGCATAGCGATGTACTTCATCTTGAATTCTTGTAAGTAAATTAAAGACATCTGATTCATTGGTTAAATCAATTGGTAATTGATTTGTATCTAAAAGTGTCTTAGTCCGGTGATGTTCATCTTTTTTAAGTCCACATATTGGAATCGATATACCAAGTCTAGTTAACGCCTCTTTGCAAGCCGTCATTTGATTTTCTCCCCCATCGACGAAGATTAAATCAGGTAGATTCTCCCTTTCAGTCAAAAGACGAAAATAACGCCGATAAACAGCCTCGATCATCATATGATAATCATCATTTTTATCCACAGACATCTTATATTTACGATAGTCTTTCTTGGAGGGTTTACCATTTTTAAAGACAACCATCCCACTGACAGCAAAACTGCCAAAAAGATTAGAATTATCAAATGTTTCAATAACACTTAAATTAGGAATACCTAATAACTCACCTAGTCTTTTGTTGGCATTAATAGTTCGTTTTTCATCTTGTTTAAAACTTTCCATTTCTCTTTCTAAATTTAATTTAGCATTGGTAAAACACATATCTAATAAGGATTTCTTTTTGCCTTTTTCAGGAATAACTATTTTTAAATCTAAGAGATCTTCTAAAACACTTTTGTTTATATCTTTATTACATAATAATTCTTTAGGTCTTTCATGATTTTGATAAAAGGCATAGATATATGAGTTTAGTTCTTCTTCGAGAGATGAAACAGTATTAATAATGGTACTATGTCCACCAAGTAACTTACCATTTCGCAGAAAGAAGATTTGAATAGATAAATATCCATTTAAATAGTAATAACTAATTACATCACGATTAATATAGTCATGTAATTCAACTTTTTGTTTATCAAGAACAACTTTAATATAATCAAGTTCATTTTTTAGTTCTAAAGCCTTTTCATAATTTAGATTCAAAGAAAGCGTATTAATCTTATCCATTATTTTATCAATTAAAACTTTATCATTACCTCTTAGAAAAGATAAGATATCATTTTCCATTTTACTTAACTTTTCTTCATCAAGAGTATTAACACAATATCCTAAACACTCACCAATATGGTAATATAAACATAATTTATGGGGATTTCCTTCACACTTTTTTAAGGGATATAACCGATTAATTAAATTAACAATTCTTCTTGCAGCATAAGCATTAGGATAAGGGCCAAAAATAAGTTTTTTATCTTTCTTCTTAATTGAGGTATATCTTGCTACTTTAAGCATCGGATATGGTTTAGAAATATATTCTATGTAAGGATATGTTTTGTCATCCTTTAGTAAAATATTATATTTAGGATCATATTTTTTAATTAAGTTTAATTCCAATATAAAACTTTCGGTTTCGGTTTTGGTAACAATATATTGAAAATGATCTACTTCACTGACCATTAAAGCGGTTTTACCTGTTACAGTACCCCGAAAATAAGAATGTAAGCGTTTATTTAAATCTTTAGCTTTTCCCACGTAAATAATGATTCCCTCACGATTAATCATTTGATAGGAACCTGGTAAATGTGGTACTAATTTTAATTCATCTTTAAACATAACTGCTCCCTTAAAGTTATTATACTACATAATTTAATTTTTTATCTTTTTAAGTTATAATATAGAAAACAAAGGAGTTAAGATGTTATTAAATACTTATACTTTAGAAGTTAAAAAATCAAAGTTTATTGGCCTACTTTATGATGTAAAACAAGAATCGGATGTTAAAGATATTCTTCTTAATTTAAAAAAAGAACACTCTAAAGCAAGACATATGCCCTATGCGTATATTATAAATGGCAATGCCAAAAAAACAGATGACAAAGAACCCCATAATAGTGCTGGTATGCAAATATATAATCAATTAATGTATCACAATTTAGACCATCATTTGTTAGTTATTGTTAGATATTTCGGAGGCACGAAACTTGGTGCTAGTAATCTTTTAAGAGCCTATCTAGAATGTGCCAAGAATACAATTAAATAAAAAAGACTATTCATCGATAGTCTCTTTTATTTTTTTAGCATGTAATACAACTCGATAATTCTTTTTAATATCGCAAGTTGATAATGTTAGAATTTGATCGTCACTATTAAGTTCAACACCATAATCATGATTACTACGTTCCAAGATAGTATCTAGAAAATCTTGATACTCTTCATCCGAAGTAAAATTATTATTTATGTAATAATCTTCGATTAGTATTTTATAAGTTGAAAAGACTTCATAGTAACTCACTTCATCTTTGGTTACTAAAACAATTTGTTTGGAAGTATTTTTATTTTGCCATTCACTGGTTAAAGTGTCTTTTAATGTACCAAACATACTACCATCTAAACGACCATGTCCAAATAAAGAAATATTCTTATCACTACCATCGAAAGAATTATGGTAATTAGCAAATACCCAGCCAGCCGAACTCCCCTTTTTGTCTAAACTATGCGTTAAATAATAATCATTATCACTTGTTTGCACAACTGGATATTCAATCTTTGTATTAAAGACTTTTAAATAAGCTACAATATCATCATTAAATTCTTTTAGTTTGTCAAAATCGACATGATAAGTATTATCTTCATCTTCTTTTGCTTCGATAGTCACATAATTATTTATTATTTCTTTTAATTCATCTGCTCTTTTATTCTCTTTTTTCCATGTAAATATTTTATAAGTTGAAAAAACTAAAACACCTAAAAAGAACAAACCAAAAATGAATAAAATAAATCTATATATTTTCCTTTTTACTCTTCTTCGTAATCTCATTTATTTTACCTCTAAATAAAAACTAGCATATTTTCATATGCTAGTCAATCTTTTAATTATGTTTTAATTTCTTATTAAGAAGTAGTACAGCACCTAAACCAGAAATAGCAATTAAAGCAGCACCAACATAGATAATAACTCCATCACCGGTATTTGGGTTAGATGTATTCTCAACACCTATAACAGCTGCTGCTTCACCATCAGTAAAGTTTACAAGGAATTGATGATCTCCAGCATCTAGGCCTTTTAAGAATTCCTCCGTAAAGGTAATAATAGTACTACCGGATTTAACTGTATAATACTTCTCATCAACCTTTTTACCATCAACATAGACATCAACAAATTTATCTCGTGGAGCATTAATCTTAAGAGTTAATGACTTGTCACTCTTCTTATAGAAAGTTTGATCATCAGTATCATCTAAGAAATCATAATAAACAGTATCATCATTATAGATTACAAAGATACCAACATTTGATGTATTAAAATACATTCCGGCATCACGATCATCATATAATACTTCAAATCCTTCGGTAAAATCCATCGTATCTTCATCAAGAAGACGCATTGCCATCATATGATGAACTTGCTCATAATCACTTTTATCAGTTTTTAATAAAAATCTATAGTTTGAATCAGGAATGTGCTTTTCAACATCCATATCATCTAAAATACTAACAAACATTAAGGCAAGAACTGTTTTTCTTTCACCCAACATTTCGTTTAATGCTGCAATCTTTTCTTGATCTTCTTGAGGAAGTGTACTAAAATCATCGCTTGATACAACACTAATAGCTAATTTGTCATCAATATGAAATGGTTTTTTATCATTAAGGTCCTCAAGTGAATTATCAACTGGATCTAAAATTTTATTTAAATAAAACATTGGATTATCATCATGGTTCTCATCATGATGTTCTACAACTGGCGGTTCACAAGCCGGAATAGATACATTATTTTTATATAATTCATTTGTACCATTTTCATTAGATAAAGTAATATCAATCGTTGTATCTTCGTCATATCCTAAAACAAATTCTACTTCATAATTACCGTTATCAATCTCTCCGGTCTTAAAGCCTACTAAATTATCATTCTTAAATAATGAAACAGTTGCTTCATGACCAGTTTGCGTACCACTAACAGTTAATACACATCTTTCATTATCAAATGAGGTTTCAATACTAGCAGCATTTACAACACAAGGAATAAGTAATAAAGTAATAATACTAAATAAAACTTTTTTCATTATGGTTGTTCACCTCCTTGTGGTTCATTATGGTGTAAATAGAATACTCTACCTTCCCCTACACCATAGGTAAGTGATGGTATCGCATTTTCTTCAATTTCACCATTTATTAAGAAAATAGCTACTCTTTCAACGCCTAAATCATTTGCTTCATTCTTATTCATTAAAACAATGTTATGCATAATTGAAGCATTATCAATGTTGTCAAAGTAATCTAATTTATCTATTGGCATACCACCACGATTATGATCTACTCTAATGTAATCTTTATTGACATCAGTATTGAAAGTATAACCTTCGAAAAGATTTAAAAAGTTTGCTTTAGTAATATATCCACTTGCATCAACGTCGTGATTTAAATCAAAAGTTCTCGTGGCTACAATCATATCAGCATTATCATAGAATAATGCTAGAACATTTGGCGTAAAGTTTTTATTTCTTGCATATGCTCTTTCACTTTGATTCCAATTATTTAATTCAACACTATGATTACCTTCATCTATATTGTCGATAACCATAATAGAATCTATTTCATCGTAATCTTCACTTTCTGTATAAAACGCTGATAATACACCACGATATTCTACTGAATAATATCTTCCTTGATTACATGTATTACCATTGTTGTTTTCTTGACAATTTCGACCAATTTCATCAGTTTCTATTGCTACCTCATTAAAGGCATAACGATTAAGATGTAATTGAACCGGGCCACCAAAAATATTAGTTCCACCATTAGTGATATTCAACTCAACTGTCATCATATCTTGATAATATGAACTAATAGCAATAGTTGCGATATTACCGCTATATGATACATTATAACCATAACCTGAACCAGTAACATTATCAAAAGTACCAAAATTACCACAATTATTAGTTCCGTTATTAATAATAGGATTTGGAACAACTTTATTTAAATATAATTTCTTTGTACCATAGAATAATTGATTAATATAGGCTTCATGTGACTCAGTTGTAAAGCCAAAAGCCATATTACTATCATTAAAGTTATTGACATCACCTAGGCTATCAAAACCGACAAAACCGGGCATATATACCTTGAAATCATAGTAACCAAAATTTACCCGACCAATAGATAATTCATTAAATCCTTTGTTAATAATTACATAACACATATGATTTTCATCGTCGCATTCAACTTCAAACATGTTTTCATTACGACCATCAAACAAAATAACAGCATCAGCACGGAAGTCACCATGTCTAATTTCTTCATATTGTTCTTCACTAAATGAGAAGATTAATACGCTACCATTTTCAGCAGCATCTTCAGGAAGAATAATATCACCGTCACGATATTCTTCAACAAGAACTTGTGGCTCACCATAGTTATTAATATCTCTTAAACTACCACCATCATATTCATGACCAGTATAATTCATATAAGAGATATCAAAACTTGCTTTTTGAGCATAATGAATTGTTACTTCAACTTTATCACTTTCCGTTGCTTCCTCAGGAATAAAGAATTCATAAACATACTCATCAAAACTAAAGCCATATTCTCTAAAGAAAGCGCCTGACTCAGCACCGGCAATAAAGCCAGTTACTAAATGATCACCATGGAATGTAACTTCAAAACCATCAACATAATATCCTGGTTCAGCATTTACTTCAAAGTGAGCAAGAATATTACTCTTGGATACTTGATTACTAGTCGTAACATCATCGGGATTAAGAAGTTCATCATACCTTACAGTGTAATTACCGTGGCTTGCCTCTCCTTCCTTTGTAACATTGACGTACTTAGCAGGATTATCATACGATAAAGCTCGAACGCCAATAAAAAATAAAAATACAAAAGCTGCTACAATAAGAAACGAAAATTTCTTTAACAATTTTTTCCTTTTCATTCTAACCTACCTTTATACTAAAAGTATAGCATAATCAATAAGTAAAAAAAAGTACTAATTACTATGTTTTAAAAAATAATATGTTAAATGTCAAATAAAAAAATCCAAACATGAGGATTTTAAATAATATCAAACAAAGTGGCGTCCCCGAGGGGATTTGAACCTCCGACCTACTCCTTAGGAGGGAGTCGCTCTATCCAGCTGAGCTACGAGGACGTAACATCATTATATCATAAATAAACAATAAAAAAACTAGCATCAAGCTAGTTTTCTTATTTCTACTAATTTAAAGCGTCTTTTAACTTACTTCCAGCTTTGAAAGAAGCAACAACTTTAGCAGGAATCTTAATTGATTCTTTAGTTAAAGGATTGATGCCTTCTCTAGCAGCTCTCTTTTTAGCAGAGAAAGTACCAAAACCAACTAGAGTAACTTTTCCCTCTTTTTTTAGGCCTTTAGTGATACCTTTAGCAGCAGCATCAAGTGCTCTAGCAGCATCAGCTTTAGTTAGACCAGCTTCATTAGCGATAAAATCTACTAATTCAGTTTTAGACATGTTTCTTACCTCCTATTATATTTGCAAGGCCTAACGTCCTTACATATTAAGAGTAGCAAATAATATCCTAAAATTCAATAAAAAAGTGCAAATTTTACTATTTATTTTGCACTTTTTAATATTTAAAGTAATTTCTAAGAAAATATTGCTCTTTAACGTCCTTTACTTATCGCATCACGAAATGATTTATCATAAACAAATTCCTTAGTTGCTTCATAGCCTACTGATTGAGAAAGATAGTATCTATTCTCTTCGACATAACCTAACTTTTTAGAAAACTCATTTGTCATAATAATCATTAATGATGTGTCATAAATAAGTCCTCCATATTCCATCCAGGTATGATTTCCTTCAGGACAGTTAACGGTTCCTTTAAGTAAAGGTACTATGCCACCACAAATTTCTGTTTCTTCACCATGCTTACTAGTTTCAAAAACATAGCCGATGGCTTTAGCAAAATTAGTACAATTACCAAGATTGCGTCCCTTCATAAAGGCTTCTTCTAAAGTTTCTATATGCGTACAACTGCGATCACGGTAGTTTAAATTATTTAATGCTTCCCATAGATTATCATTAAATGGTCTAACATCGTTATTAATGATGCCCAAAACAAGCATTTTTCTAAACTCTGGTTTTTTAAGAAGTTCTTTTAAAATATCATAACATTTATAATCTGCACAATTATTATTAATAAAAACATCCTCTAGATTAACTTTGTCATAGTTTTTCAGTAAAACCTCTTTTAAAGAATCTTTTTCCGTAAAGGGTATTTTACTATTCAATAAAATGTACTCAATATTCATTTTTCTATATTCCTTTCTGCATAAATAATAATGACTTACTCATTATAGCATGAGAAATTATAGTACTTCAATAGTAACCGTTTTATAATACAATGGCAATTAAGTTGTTAGCACCTTTATTAACAATTTTAGTAACAGTATTAGATAATTTAAACCGTGTGTTATCCGGCATCATAGCTAGTTTAGCCTCTATCCCTTCTTTCACAATTTGTTCTAAACTACGACCAAATATTTCACTTTGCCAAATACTATTTTTATCTTTTTCATAATCTTTCATAATATAGTCAATGACTTCTTTAGATTGGATTTCGCTACCAATAATCGGTTCAAAAGTTGATTCAACATCCACCTTCATTAAATGAATTGATGAAGCAGTAGCTTTTAGTTTAACACCATATCTACTACCCTGTTTAATAATCTCAGGTGTTTCCAATTTCATATCTTTAATGGTAGGATAAATAATACCATAACCAGCATTTTTAGCCATCTTCATAGCGGTTTTAATATTTCTATTTTCTTCTTCATCATCTTTATAAGATATAAACATATTTAAGAGGGCCGATTTAGTTAATTCATTATCTCCCATAACACTGGCTAATACTTCTTTATATAATGCATCCGAAGCATTTAACGTAACAGTGACTCTACCTGTCGAAGAATCAAAATTACTGATATAGCCTTTTTCAATATACTCGCTATCTTTAAAGAAGTTAGTGATATTATCAATATCTTTGAGTTTACTAATATTTGTAATACTGTCATTAATACGCTGTAAGTAATGCTTTTTAATGATATGATCATTAGCAAGAATATCTATCCATTTAGGTATTTGAAAATCAATACTTTCTACTGGGAACTCATATAAAGCCGTTTTTAAAATACTTCTTATTTCTTGTTCATCCATTTTATCCACGCTACATGGTATAACTGGTACACCATAATTATTTTCTAAAGTCGATGCAAGATTTTTTATCTCTTCTGTCTGAGGATTAACCGCATTTAAAATGACAATAAAGGGTTTTCCAATCTCCTTTAATTCTGAAACAACTTTTTCTTCTGCTTCTAAATAGTTTTTTCTTTCAATACCTGTGATAGACCCGTCAGTAGTAACCACTATGGCAATAGTGGCATGATCCTTGATGACTTTTTGAGTACCAATCTCGGCTGCTTCGGTAAGGGGTATATAGTCCTCATACCACGGACTTTTAACCATCCGGGGATTGCCATCTTCATCTAAAAAGCCCTGTGAATCATTAATAACATAACCAACACAATCAACTAATTTAATATCAGTAGTAAATTCATCAACTTTAATGGTTGCTCCTGATGAAGGAACAAACTTAGGCTCTGTTGTCATGATGGTTTTACCTTGTGCACTTTGGGGTACTTCATCTAAACATTTTTTCTTTTCGTACTCATCTTCGACATTAGGTACCACCATATTCTCTATAAATCTTTTGATAAATGTTGATTTACCTGTGCGAACTGCCCCGACAATGCCTAGGTAAATTTGTCCATTTCCCCTTTTACTAATCGAAGCAATCACATTTTCATTTTCCATAAATCCTCCCATTTTCTAATAATACTTATGCTAAGAAAGAGGATTTATTACAGATTATTTAAAACATTTTATCGATATTCTGAGGAACATTATCATTTACTACCTTACTAATGATTTTATTACGTTTTTCATCGCTAACCTTTTTACCAGTCAAAGCTGAAAGAGTATCAATAATTTCATTTAGAGTATCTTTATTTTTCATATTTCCATTTTGAAGTTTTTTTGCTAAATCAAGAATTGTTTCCTTGTTAACATTCGTTTTATTCTCAACTTTTTCCCAAAAGTTATTATCAAAAGCCATCAACACCATTCCTTTATAATATAGTATGAAAATTGCCTATTTTGGTCACAAAAAAAGCAGGATAAATCCTACTTATTATTCTCTTTAATGATTTCTAAAGCTTTATGCATTGTCATATCGTATTTAACAATATCAATAGTTCCATATGCCTTAACTAATTCCTCAACAGTAATACCATAATTATCAGCCATTGTCTTAGCTTCTTTTTCAACTTCTTCTTTTGTAAAGTCAATTTTTTCGGCTTTAGCAATTTCTTCGATTAAATAACGATACTTAACTCTCTTTTCAGCTTCGCCTTCCATTTGCTTATGTAAATCATCATGAGTTTGGCCTGTTAGTTCATAATATTTATTAATATCTAAGCCTTGCATCTTAAGTTGTTCTTCATATTGATGAATCATATGATGTACTTCATCATCAATAATTTCTTCGTTAATATCAACTTTCATATTACTTACAGCTTTATCAAGACATTTTTCTAAATATTCATCTTCCAATTTTTTATTTTTTTCGTCTTCAAGATAACTTTTTACTTTTTTCTTTAATTCTTCGATAGTTTTAACATCATCATAACCTAGATCTTTAAAGAAATCATCATTGATTTCTGGTAAAACACGAGCTTTAATCTCCTTAATCTTAACTTCAAATTTAACATCCTTATTTTTAAGATTTTCAACATAATTCTCAGGGAATTTTAAATCTAAAGTTACTTCATCACCAACTTTATGACCTACTAAACCTTCTTCAAAACCAGGAATAAATGAATGAGAACCGATTTCAAGTGGGAAGTTTTCACCAGTTCCGCCTTCAAGTAATTCACCATCAACATATCCTTTGAAATCAATAACAGCTGTATTGCCTTCTTCTACTTCGCCTTTTTCTTTAACAACAAGGTCAGCCATTTGATCTTGCATTTTTTTGATTTCATCATCAACTTCTTTAGCAGTTACTTTGGCCTTTTCACACTTAATACCTAAATTTTTATATTCACCTAACTTAATTTCTGGACGCGTAATAACGGTAAATTTAAAAATAATATTACTATCACTAATCCCCGTTACATCAACTTTAGGTTCTAAAGCCGGTACTAAATCTTTGTTTTCATCTAGTAATTGACGGTAAGCATCATTAATTGCTAAATCAACAGCATCCATATACAATGATTCAATGCCAAATTTTTTAAGATAAATGTCTTTAGGACATGCTCCTTTACGGAATCCATCGACTTTTACTTCTTTAACTTTCTTTTTAAAGGCTTTATCTAAAGCTTCTTTCCAAGCACTATCTAATTTAATTTCAAATTCTTTTACATTCTTTTTCATATAACTTCTCCTTCGTTAATCAAATGTATTATATTATATTTAGTAATTGAAATCAACAAAAAAGGCTTAACCTTTTAAGTTAAACCTCACCAAACAATTTTATAAGGATCATCAAATGTTCCAGTACCAGATAACACTACATTAGATGGTAAATGGAAAGTTGGATAATAGTAATAATTACTAGTTGTTGCTACTGTTGTCGTGGTTCCTGTTGATGATATGTATCTAACACGATTGTTATATGCCCCTGAAGGCGAAATTGTATAATAGTTAACACTTTTAAATAAATAATTAGAATTCTTACAGTTTGAAGCATATGTATCACTATAAGAAGAGGCATGGTTACAAGAACCAGTTTCATAACTACCATATAAGAAGTCACTACCATATATGAAGCCAATTTTATCATAAGAATACAACGGCCAACTATCGGAATATTTTACACCAGTTAGTCTTTCTTTTTCATAATAAGTTGCCGGTGTAACACTAGAACTTGAAGGACTTGTTAAATACCATTTTGTTGTCAGCATTTTATTAGCTACATTCACAACTGCCTCGGTAGTAATGTAGGTGTTATTTAAGACCTCTCGGGCATGACTTACTGACCAATCGCCGATTGTTCCGAAAGTAGATTGATGAGAATAGGAACTCTTCATAACTTTTAATAATTTTCCTGTATAATATGTATCACCATCTTTGGCTTCATCTTCCATAATCCCAATAATACGATACATATAAGCACTAGTACATGAATCTTTAAAACAAATATAATTATTGGGATTTTTTCCCTCATAACGATAACCATTTTCGTTCTTAACTGTCCAAGGATTACTAGAACTATCCGTATTTGAAGATCCCACCAAAGACAAAACTTTTAAATATGCAGTAGTACCATCAACACATCCCGTTGATTGAACTCTAATAGTACCTTTAATATTTTTGTTGGCATTAATTTGTTGTTCAAAATCATAATTGTAATAAACAATTTGGAATTGAATAGTTTGGGTTTTACTTGCTGAAGCATTGGCTGATATAGTGCCATGAGTTATAGTGTAACTTGACCCAGCAGCTTTATTACGTAAGTCAAAAGCAAAATGCGAATTTTCACCATCGGATCCTCCAATACTATCTTCTCCCTCAATGACAAGTTCTGGTAAGTTTTCCGTATTATCAGGACTTAAAACAAAAGTGTCACTTCCTATGGCTGGTTGATAGATAATTTCATATCCACATGTAATATTTCCTGGACTATTATTAGTTAATTGCACAGTAATAGATGTTGGACTACTAATACCTAATACGGTTTCGTTAACTGGATAATAAGGATTGGTAGTGAAGTTTAATTCAGCAGGTAAAGAAATTGTATATGAAATTCCTGACAAGTTACCAACTGCAATGTTAGCATTTACTCTTACAACAGAAAAATACGCATAAGATGCGCCAATAATTAAACTAACCATTAGAATAAGAGTAATAACTAACACTATTATTTTTTCTTTTTTCATGACACTTTTTATTCCTTATTTTTACTTCTTTTACGATTTATAAATAAAATAACTTCCTTAATAATAGACATACACGGTGTAGCAAGCACCATACCAGGTATGCCAAAGAAATAACCAAATAATAATAATCCGACGATTATTGCTACCGGTGGAAGTTGCATAGCCTTACTCATAACCATTGGTTGCAGAATATAACTCTCTAGTATTTGAACAATAACCGCAATTACTAGAACACCGATACCAATAATTGGTCCTTGCGTAAAACCGACAATAACAGCGGCTGCCCCACCAATATAAGGCCCAATATAAGGTATTAAATCCGTTAATCCGCAGAATAGACCAAATAAGATGGCCATATTAAGACCAATAACAGCAAATCCGACAGTATCACACACAAATACCATCAAGGCAATTAAAACAGTACCATTAACTACCTTATGGGCATTAAAACTAATATTCTCAAATAATTTAATATAATCATTTTTCTTAAACTTAATTAATAGTTTTTGAAATCCTAGACAAAGATTATCATAATCGATAAGCATGTAAATACCTACTACTAAACTTAAAATGATAATACCAAGTGCAGAAAATAATCCTTTAATAAATTCAATAATGTGATTAGGAATGGACGTCGTAAAATTAACAACCATTTCTTGACCTGAGTCAATTAACCCACTTTTAATACTGTCTATATCAATACCACTTATTTCAAGTTTACTAAATGAATGAGTTACAAAATTAGTCGTAGAATTTAAGATAGATGGAATCATCGAAATCAAATCATTAACTTGTTCATATAGTACGGGAATAAAAATATAGATAAATAGAATAGCTATTCCTATAATACCTAAAAAGATAAGAACAGCACTCAAGTACTTGTTCATACCCTTATCAAGAAGTTTTTTATGAAGCGGATAAACCAGCCAAGCCATAATAAAACCAATAAACAGTGGTGATATGACTTTTAATATTCCTCTTAACATGTCAAAAATAGCTAATCGTTGTAAGGCTATTAATACACCAAGGATAATACCAACGATGGTTATAATGTAAAAAACTCTTATCAAGTTTTTTGACAAGTGTATAAGTTCATTTAAACTTTCTTTATCAATATTATCATTCTTCTTCATCTTGATATCCCTACCCTATATATAATATTATATATATTTTTATGAGATAATTCAAGTTATATTCTTAAATGTTGGCATTTAAATAAGTATAAATGTTACGGACATCTAAATAAGATAATTCAAATAATAAATGTAAAATTTTGGATATACTACATTCAGCAATAGCGCTTTTCATTTTTTCTTTTTGAGAATTACTCGTTTTTAAATAAATATTTAAAAATTTATTCATGATTTGTTTATCTTCAATGTGATTAGTCAAGAAAGTATCCAAAGAAAAATCAGTGGTTCTAAGTAATACTGGATAACGGTATTTATTATCATTGATTACATGTAATTTACCATCTAAATATTTAAAAGGTACAATATTACTATCACTAATCATTGTCATTATTTCATCTAAAGAAAATCTTTTGGTATAACTATCTATTTCTTCTATAGTATCATAACGATGAGTTTTATCTTGGGAAATAATGTTAATATCAACAGGCATAAAATCCCCTGGTCTAGCTTCCAAAACTAAATGATATCGCATTATTTTCACCTTCTTCTTTGCGAGGATGAATAATATATCATATTTAGGGTATCAAAGTCAATTATATTTTAGCCATCTCTCTAGTAAACTTATTTTTCTTATTTTCAATCGCAACTCTTTCAACAATAAAGACAAGAATAATAGCATTTAAAGTATAACTTCCACCATATGAAAGGAATGGAAGCGGTACGCCTGTAAGAGGTATCAAAGCAAGTATACCTAGTAAATTTATAATAATGTGTAAAGCAAAATACCAAAAAGCACCATAAGCGATAATACTAGTACGTAAATTATCCGCGCTTTTGGCAATTCGATACATCCTCAAAAGAATTACGCCATAGCCAACAATTAACAAAGCTCCAAAAACAGCACCTAATTCTTCGCAAACAATGGGAAAAATAAAATCCGTATGGCTTTCAGGTAAATACATATATTTTTGCGTACTTTTTCCTAATCCTACCCCAAATAATCCTCCATTAGAAATGGCAATTAAACCATTACAAACTTGATAACCTGAGTCTTCACGATATCTTGAACAAGGATTTTTAAAATTAAAACGAGATAACCTTTCATCCGTTAGTAAACTATCACTTTTATAAAAGAGAATTCCCCCTACAATAATGCCTAGTATTACAAAAATCTTAATAATTTTACCAAAATTACTATGAATAAGAGGAACAGTCATAAAAATAAAACCAGAAATGGCCGTAAAGATGGCTGCACTACCTAAGTCTGGTTGCTTAGCTATTAACACGGCCATAATGGCCGCAAAAGTGATAGGAATAAAATACAGAGATATATTCTTATTCCTCTTCTCCGTTAACATATTATAAAAAACAGCCATAAAAACAATGATAACTGTTTTAGCAAACTCAGATGGTTGTAAAGTAAATGGCCCTATTTTAAACCAACTTTGAGCATTATTAGTAATTTTTCCATATACTAAGACTAATCCTAATAAGGCAATAACGCCAATGACCGCTAAAAAAGAAAGAAAACCATAACGTTTCGTAGGTATTAATAAAATTACAAAACCAATAATATAGGCTACTATTAAAGCAGCAAGCTGTCTAACAAAAAAGTGATATGATGAAACATGATAACGTAATACTGTAGATACACTTGATGCTGATAAAATCATCATCAGTCCTAAAACAGAATAAAAAATAATCAAAACTAATAAGAATTTATCTATTTTACGAATATCTTTCATATCTATACCTTCCTATTATTGATTTTATCAAAACCCCTATCTGATGTCCATCTTTTATTGGAAATAGTAATAATGTTGTGTCAAAATTATTGTAAAATAATATCTTATAGTAGATACATAAAGGAGGTCGTAAAAATGTATTATTATGGTAATAATGGCTACTACGGTGGCAATTATACAGCTCCTTGCTATGGAAACACTTACGCAGGATATACAAGTGGTTATGGAATTGGGGCCGCTATTTGGATTGTGTTATTTATCTTGCTTGTGATAATTATTGGAGCATGGGGATTTAATAATAACAACGGTTTTAATAATAACTAGGAAGGTATAAACCTTCTTTTCTATTGTTTTTTTATCTTTTTTTTGATAAAATACCCGTAGCAAAGGGGATTAATATGAAGGTACCAAAAATCAAGATTTATGATGAAAAAGACAAAATATTAAGAACTATTTCTAAAACCGTATCTTTTCCACTTGATGATCAAACCAAAAAGCTGATCAAAGATGCTATTACTTTTCTAAAAGCATCTCAAAATGAAGAAATAGCCGAAGAATACAATCTCCGGGCTGGTATGGGACTTGCTTTTATACAAATGGGCATTCCTAAAAGAATCTTTGTTATTGCTAATCAAAATGAGGATGAAACCTTCGAGGAACATATTATTATTAACCCAGAAATTATCTCTCAAAGCGAAGAATTAATTTATGTTGGCGAAGGTGAAGGTTGTTTATCTGTTAACCGCCCTGTCGAAGGAATTGTGCCAAGACATGCTAGAGTTACTGTTAAATATAATGATATTAATGGTAATGAGAAACAAATTAGAGTTCGAGAAGATATTGCTATTGCCTTTCAACACGAAATAGATCATTTAAATGGTATCTTATTTATTGACCATATTGATAAAAAGAATCCTTATAAAGATAAAAATAAAATGCGAGAAATCTAATCTCGCATTTTTTATTATTACTATTTATCTCTTTCAAAGATCAATTGCTAATTCAATTTCTCACAAGCCGCATGTTCATTGGCATCTACTAAACAGTTTTCATAGTCATTGTAATCTCGACAAGCCACATAACCTCGTGTATCTATTCCACAATAAATATCATCTACACTACAGTAAGATTGACTACTGGTAACACCACAATCATTATTAATATCAATTGTTATTCCTGCATCAACAAAGGCTTGATATATTGCTTGTTTAACGGCTGTTTGTTGATTACTAGTAAAATTATTACCTATTGTATGTCCTTCTAATCCATATTGTGTATATGGTTGACTAAAGCATAGTTCATGGTTTTGATATATCATACACGCATAATACTTAACACTATTTTGGCCAATATATACTCTATGTCCAGTCGCAGAACCGCTTATTTGTACTGGTCCACCAGTTGTAGGATGCGTATAAGTTTGTACATACGTACCCAAAGAATTATTCCATACAGAGTATGTAGTTGGGAACCAATAACTGGTTGGGTGGTTACTAGAACTCCCACATTCACTGTTAGTGATTGATATTGTTCCATATGGAACTTGACCTCCTGCATCATTCTGATCAACATTTAGATTATAAAAAACAGTATAAAATGACCATTTTTGTTCAACAGTGTGTACTGATGAACTTGTACTTATAGATGTTGAATATAAAATAATTGCGTTAGAACCAGCAATAGGTATTTCAAATTGTTGGACTCCATTCAGTACACCAACTAGTGTAAGTTCGTTTAAGTTGGCTGCTACGGAAGCTGCACTTGGTACATATGCCACTGTCGGCGTATAAACAAGATCATAACTGCATGATAGTCCCGTTGCAAACTGATTTGAGTCAGTAGTCAATGTAACATTAATATTACTGGGATCACTATTCACATGCGAATTATAATTGTTTGTAGCATTGGTTATCGACAAATCATCATCTGTTATTTCCAACTGTACAAAAGCTTTGTCTCTATCATAACTTAGGGTAGCATTACCATATATAGTAACATTTACATTAGTATTCCCCGTAACAGTCGGTCTGCTTCCATAAGCAAAAGTAACAGCAAAAATAACTGTTAGTATAACCATGACCACAATGCTTAGAATATAATACACTTGCCTTTTATTCATTGCTAATCCTCTATATAATTATAACAAAAAAAGACATAAATAACAATTTTATTTATGTCTTTTCATTACTTATGACAAAATGTATTATTTAATAAGTCTTGAAGTTCTTCACGGTTAATTGGTTTAGATATATAACCATCAAATCCCTCACTTAAATACATTTCCTTCATACCTACCATGGCATTAGCCGTCAAGGCTACAACCGGTGGTATTTTAACACCTTCAATTTTCTTTAATTCTTTTAATGTTTGAATTCCATCCATCCCAGGCATCATATGATCTAGGAAAATTAAATCAAAACGTGCACCATTCTTAATTTTTTCAATGGCTTCTTCCCCACTGTTAGCAAGTGTGATTTGAAATTTATAATCGCTTAATATTCTTTGTGCCACCTTTAAGTTAAGACTGTTATCATCAACAATCAAGACATCATAAAGTGAACCATCAAAATGAACATTACTTACATTTAGAGAACCTCTAACAGTACTTTGAGCATTTTCAGCAGCACCATAATATATCTTTTGCGGAATAATAACTGTAAACGTTGTTCCTTTACCATATTCACTAGTAAAACTTATTGTTCCTCCTAATAATTCCGTAAGTGATTTAGTAATAACCAAACCTAAACCTGTACCTTCAATTTCATTATTATTTTCAGGATTATGAATTCTTGAGAATTTAACAAATATTTTATCAAAATCTTCTTGTTTGATACCAATACCTGTATCAGCTACAACAAATTTGAGTTTAGCATTATCTTCGAATATTTCAGCTGAAACATCAAAGTTAATACTTCCCATATTCGTATATTTAACAGCATTAGATAATAAGTTCATTAATATTTGATATATTTTTAATTCGTCACCAATAAAATGAGTAGGAACATCTTTATCAATATTTATATTAAAATGTATTTTGGAAGTATCAATTTTAGCGGTTAAAACACTGGTGATTTGCATGATTATTTTTCTAAATTCATATGGTTTTTCATTTTTCTCTTCTTTACCACTTTCAATACGCGAAACATCCAAAATATTATTAATAATAGCTAACAAAGTAGTAGCAGCTTCATAAATATTTTGAACTTCACCTTTTTGAAACTCGGTTAAGCTTTCCATTAATAACGACTCACTAAAACCAATAATAGCATTCATTGGAGTACGAATATCATGGCTCATATTGGATAAAAAGTCAGTCTTGGCTTTAGAAGCTTCCTCTACTTCCTCTTTATCTTTTTCTAGTTCACTAATAATCTTTTGATCTGGATTCTCCATGGTGAAATAAATAAAGAGCATTACAAACGCCATTACCGAACTAATTAAATGGATATAATTATTCATCCATTGGAGAACAACAGAAATTAAAGCTAGTAGCAAAAAGACAAAAATAGGTACCCTCTTTTCAAAAGATACATTTTTAGGGTTATAAATCATATATATAGCTGTAAAGCCCATATAAACGAAACTAACAATAAATGTGTAATAAATAGCTTTACCACTTTGATAACTCATCATTAAGACATCATCATAAACATATGTTGACTCTAAAAAACAAGCACCAACACAGAAGGCTACCGTTAATATTAAACCCCATCGACTAACAACTTCATTCTTAATGATATCTCTTAATTTGCTATAATTGTTGGAGTTGATATGACAAACATAAACTGTCAACCATGCGCACCATAAGATTGAGGATATCAAATATCCTTTGCTAGCAATAATATTAAGAATATGATATTTTTCATGAACTGGAATCAATAAAATGGATGCAACATCTAGAACAAGGACAATCATCGATAGGATTAATAACACTTGATATAACAATCCTTCAAAGTTATGACTCTTCTTTTTAAAGATGAAAACACATAGAATTAAGAATAAGTATACAAACGATAATAATTGAATTGATATTGAATATATCATTTGCCACCTACTTTAAATCATCTTTAAGAGATACAAATAATGCTACTGCTCGAGGATCATATTTACTAGCACTCTTACTACTAATAATATTAACTATTTCTTCATTATTGTCATGATTTAGCATATAATTAGCGTACTCTATTGCAATATTAATCAAATAAATATGCATAGGGATATCATCTTTTTGTAAACCATTTGGAAATCCTAAGCCATCGAAACGTTCATTATGCATTTTAATAATGTCTATGGCATATCGAATTTGTCTTTCACTCATATCATCAGAAATATACTTAATCATATCGGCGCCAATGTTAGGATAATTAGTAACAATATTACGTTCATCCGGAGATATACTCTTAATATTATCAATATATGTCCTTGGAACAGCATCTAAAGATATGTCAAAATACTTAATGGCACTAACTAGTTGATTAATGTCTAAATTAATATTATTTTCGGTTTTATATTTTTCTAAAAGAATACGTGCATATTTAGCAATCTTTTCATTTATTTTGCTATAATCTACCAAATACGAATTAACAAAAGAATTAATGATTCTTTTTAAAGTCTTATCTTGGGTTCTAATTAATTCATTTAGAGAATTACTTTTCATGTACATTGAAATCATATTGTTAACCCGTTTCTTTATAATTTCAAAATTAAACGGTTTTTCAATCATATCAGCGATAGAATAAGCATAAACTTGTTCTTTAGTTTCTTTAGCATCATCAGCGGAGATAATGACCACTGGCATTCTAGTAAGCAGTCTTTTATCAGCCATGTAATCAAGTACACCAAAGCCATCCATCACTGGCATCTTTAAATCAAGAAAAATACCCACGATATTTTGTGTTTCCTTACTGTCAGGCTTAATAACATTCTTTTCAATAATCTCAACCGCTTCAGATCCATTTTTAGCTTCAATAATATTATATTGACTCTCAAATACTTTTTTAAAAATATTTCTGGTTAACGAGTCATCATCTACAATTAATAAAGAACTATATGTTTTATTAACTTGAATAGTAACATTACTCTCATATTCTTTTAAAATATTATTGTTTTTTCTTAATAAATCATTAATTAATTCACCAATATATTTAACAGTACTAACTACTTCACTATCACTATTTTTAATATTGTTAATGATATCTTCAATCTCAATAATAAAATCTGCGGCTACTTTAGCGGAATTATCACTTAATCCCTTTTCTTCGCCCTCGTCATTTGCCTTAAGGGTCATGATTACAATTTGGTTATCTTCGAAGACTTTTATTAAATCGATGTAATTATCAAAAGCTAGATTACTGGATAACTTAACATATTTAATAACGGTAATGTCTTGTTTATTTAATTCATTTAAACTAATTTTATTAAAATAGGTATTAGCAAAATCAGGATGAATAACCTTCTTTAAATTTTCAATATATTGTTCATAAGTAATTTCATTACTATTACCATTTTTTGAAGACATTAAAAAAACTTTGTCATTTTGAATGTCAATCATGGTTATAGAATCAAAAATATTTAATAAATTATCATTTATAAGACTAGTATCCAATTTACTCGACCCCATTTCTACATTTTTAAAAAGGCATCTATTATGGCATATATTTCATTTGCCTTAGTAAACAGTTCATTCACATGTTCATAAATGTAATTAATATCATTTTCTTTACCCTTCATCTCATGATTATAGGCTAAATCAGCAAGTGACATAATACCTAATGTTTTACAATTACTTTTTAAAGCATGGACTAGAATAACATAATTAGGCCAATCTTTACTCTCAAATTTTTGTTTAATATCATTCATTTGATTAACGAAATTATTCTTAAAGTCGGTTAATATTTCAATATACATGCCTTCATCACCTAAATATGATAAACCCATGTCAATATCAAAGCCCTTTTCCTTTAAAAAATTTAGTTTGCTATCCATTTAAATCACTACCTTATCGTATAAATCAATTTTACCACAAAAAAAAACTATTTTAAATAGTTTTTTTCATTTCTTTATTATCCTGTTACACGTTCAAAAGTTAATGAAGCACCAAAGTTTTTATTACCATTAACAATTTGGTTATGATTGTAATTAATTAATGTAATTTCTGCGAAATAATAATCAGTTTTGCTACTGTTATTAACACTAATTGTTTGATTTGTTAATAAACTAACATTTGAACTAGCAGCAGCGGTAGTTAAATCAGCGGTAGCAACTGGTATATAGCAAAAAGAATCTTGAAATTTAGCTGGAACCCAAGTATTATCACCTGTACAACCTGATTGTGTTGTAATACCTGCAACTATAGCATGAAGTTTATTAACACATATACCATTAGTTTCACATGTAGCTTGTGCAGAAATTGTTTCATCAGCTTTATATAAATCAATTACCAACTCTGCTGCATCTTCGCTTACCCACATGTTACGATTATCTGTTAAACAACCAACTTCATTATTACTGAATGCTCCATCTACGACATCTGGAGTTCCTGAAAAGCATGCTCCTCCATCATTTGTTTTAGCCCAAATATTGCTATTTGATGTACATTCATTTTGTGTAACGCCAGTAACTTCCGTTGACTTTCTATAACAAGTTCCTGAAGTATACTCAAAGTTATTACTTGCAACTGTAACATATGCATTATAAGTATATGTAACTTGTACACCAGTGGCAGATTGCAAAGTTATAGTTGCTTCGGTATTATCTACTTGGTTACCTGAACCAGAATAGAAATTATCTAAGTCAGCATATACCTCCATATCGCTGCCGGCATTAATCAAAAACATATCATTGCCAGCATTAGTAGCGGCTTGGATATTTGATTGACCTTCAGAGTTTACTTGACTAGCCAAATATGCGAATGTTGCACCTACTAAAACAATTAACATCGTAGCTATGGCAATAACCGTTAGTAAAACTACATTTCTCCGTGAATCTTCTCTTTCTTCATTCATATTTTATCCTCCTTTATTATTAATTTAATAATAAACCATTTTTAAAATATAGTCAATAATATACCATGAATAATTATTCATAATTTACTATTTTGCTGTTATAATTAACTAGGTGATAGTAAATGTATTTGATTATAAATAATAAAGAGTTGCGCATTAGGAATGCTAATACTTTTTTAAAGAGATTAATAGGTCTTTTGGGAGAAAAAGAAATTTTATCTGGAATGCTTTTTCCTCATACCAATAGCGTTCATACTTTCTTTATGAAAACGAATATTGACATCTTAGCCCTTGATGAACATAATGAAGTTATTATGAAATGGGAAGATGTTCCTAAAAACAAGATATTTTGTGTCAAAAATAGTGCAAAAAAAACTAGTATTCTAGAACTGCCTAGTAATACTAGTAAACAAATCAAAATTGGTGATCAATTAACCTTTATACGTAAATAAGTAGTCATTAATAACAACATCATCACCTGGTTTAGCGCCCAAAGATTCTAATTCATCTTCGATACCCATGGCTCTCAAAATACGGCCAAAACGTAAAACGCCTTCCTCTTCTTCAAACTTCGTCATATTAAATACTCTTTCAATTTCTTTGCCTTTAACTACCCATACATCATTTTCTCTAGAAATAGTGTAAGGCTTTTCAGTTTTAAATTTAATATAAACATTTTCTTCTAATTCATCTTCTGAGTATAAGTCTTGTTCAGAAGTTTCTTTTAAAGTAGTGTTTAGGCCTTTAATTAATTCATCAACGCCCATTCCCGTATAAGAACTAATAGCGTAAACAGTCAAATCTGGATACGCTTTTTTAAATTCTCGTAGATTTTGTTCGGCACCTTCGATATCCATTTTACTAGCAACTACTACCTCTTTTTTGATTGCTAGTTTTTGAGAATACTTTTCGAGTTCTTTACGTATTATTTTATAATCTTCAAGAGGATTTCTCCCCTCTTCTGCTGACATATCAATCATGTGAATGATTATTTTACAACGATCAGCATGTTTTAAAAATCGGTCTCCTAAACCAACACCTTCATGCGCATTTTCAATTAAGCCAGGTAAGTCAGCAACGGTATAAGTATCACCATTTTTTAATCTAACGACTCCTAGATTGGGAGATAAAGTTGTAAAATGGTAACTAGCTATTTTGGGCTTAGCACTACTGATAACTGATAATAAAGTGGATTTACCTACACTAGGCATCCCAACAATACCGACATCAGCTAAAACCTTTAATTCAACGCGTAAGTATTTAACTTCCCCCTTTTCCCCGTTTTCTGAAAACTTCGGTGCCGGATTTTCATGGGTAGCAAAAGCTTTATTACCGCGACCACCGCGACCACCATGGGCAACGACCACTTCATCATCTTCTTGAATAATATCTTTAATAATAAGACCGGTATCATCATCGTACACAATTGTTCCTAAAGGCACTTTAATAATGACATCTTCACTATTTTTACCATAACGATTTGAACCTTCGCCATTTTGGCCTTTACTTCCCTTAATTATTTTTTGATAACGTAAATCAATTAAAGTTTTTAAAGATTTATCACCAACAAAAACAATATTACCGCCTCGACCGCCATTGCCACCGTCAGGTCCACCCATAGGTACAAATTTTTCACGACGGAAAGACGTACAACCATTTCCACCATCGCCAGCAATCACTTTTATTTTTACTTCGTCAACAAACATAAAACGTCACCTTTCATTAGTTAGTATATCATTAAAGTGCTATTTCTTCTATAACATTTTGTTCCATATCAATGATTTTGAAAAGACTTTTTTCATAAATAGCATAACTACATACGCTACCATTTCGTGGCTTAGAAAGCGAACCAACACAGATATAAATTTGCTTATCAATTTTTTCTATCAAAGGATAATGTTTGTGACCAAAGATAATAATATCACTATCGTCATCCACTAAAGGGAGATTATGACCATGTAATAAACAAAATTTATGATTATCTACATTAATTTTTAATAAAGGATAAAAAGTAAAATTAAGAACATTAAAAACTTCTTCACTATCACAATTACCTTTAATTAAGATTATTTTATCTTGATATTTTTTGATAAATTCTAAAATTACTTGATTATTACCTAAAGATGGTCCAAAAACATCACCAAGAATAACTAATTTATCACAATCTACATCTATTTTGGATAAATTATCTATTTGACCATGAATATCAGATATAAAGACTATTTTCATAATTACACCTTAACTAGAATAACATCCTTTCCTATTTTTTCGATATCAGTATATTTAAAAGTTATTTCTTCATTTTTAAAAGTTCTTTTGAAAAACTTGGGATTTTCTGCAACAAAAGAAATAATACTTCCATTATTATCGATTTCAACATCAATTATTTTTCCATAACTCATTCCCGTAACCATCGAGATAATTTGCTTTTCTTGCATTTCGGATAAAAAAATATTCATATTAAATTATATGAATATCTTATTTTAAATACCATAAACTCTTGCCGCCTTTATATACTTCTTTGATAAATCCACAGCCTAAGCATTCTTCGCCTAAATACAAAACACAGGCTTGACCAGGAGTGACACTTTTAGCAAGTCCTTCATATTTAACCTTAATCTCACCATTATCAAGATACTCAAGTACTACAGGATGATCTTCACCACGATAGCGAAATTTGGCGGTACAAAAACTTGGTTTTGTCGAAGAAATAAAATTAACATTATCAATAATACACTCATCAGAGTATAAATACTTAGAATCTCCGAAAGCTACATATAAAATATTATCTTTAACATTTTTACCACAAACATAATGGCGCTTTTCATCACCAGATAATCCGACATTTCTACGTTGACCAATGGTATAATTCATAAGCCCTGTATGCTTCCCTATCACTTCTTTTGTTTCCACATTAACGATATCTCCGGGATTTGGTTTTAAATAGTTTTTAACAAACTCTTGAAAATTACGCTCACCAATAAAACATATGCCGGTAGAGTCTTTTTTATCTGCGACAATTAATTCTTGTTCTTTAGCTATCTTACGAATTTCCTCTTTGGTATAATCTCCGACAGGAAATAAAACATCTTTAAAATTAGAAACTGGTACATCAGCAAGAAAATAAGTTTGATCCTTATTTAAATCCTTAGCTCTTAACAGTTTTCCATCCTTAATACGTGCATAATGACCAGTGGCAATATAATCAGCACCTAATTCTCTTGCTTTTTGAATAAATAAATCAAATTTAATAAATTTGTTACATAACATATCTGGATTAGGGGTTCTTCCCTTTTCTAGTTCATCTAAAAAATATTTAAAAACATAATCCCAATATTCCTTAATAAAATCAACTCGATGAAGTGGTATTCCTAGTTTTTCACAAACTTTAACGGCATCATTATAATCCTTTTCTTGAGGACAAATATCATTAAAATCATTGGGATTTCCTAAAAAATCATTATTAATATTACTATCCCAGTTGCGCATAAAAAGACCGATAACTTCATAGCCATCTTTTTGTAGTAGATAAGCTGCTACTGCGCTATCTACACCACCGCTCATTCCAACAACAACTTTTTTCATTTCAATCACGTTTTCATTTTATCAAATTGTCCATTTAAAGTCTATATTCTATTCACAAAAGGTAAAATAGCATATATATTCAAAAGACTATATAAGATAATTATTAACAAAACAAAGATACTTATAATGGTCATCTTTTTTAAATAAAGTCTTATATTGTGTTTGCTGATTGTAATTCTTTTGAATATATAGTTTCCTAAATGCTTAACATATTTACAATAATAAAAGGTATTTAAAACTAAACAAAATAGGACAACAATCCTAAAAACACATAGAAATATAATATAAACAAGTAATTTTAATTGAAAATTAATTAATAAAAAAGAAATAGTAATACCTAAAGTAAATAATTCATATAGCAAAACTAAAAAAAAGCCTGGAAAACCACCAAAAGATAATCCATAGGCTACAATATAAATTAATATATAAAGATATAAATAAAAGTATGAATTAGTATATACAACTGATGAAACAATACTATTACATAAACCAAAGATGGTACCCATTACAATGATTATAACGCTTGCTACGATTATTTTCTTTTTCATATCATTAATTATATTGAAAAGGCTTCATTTTTATGATAAATTTATTTAGGAAAAGGAAGTTGAGTTAATGAATAAAAAAGCCCAAAAAATAGCCGCATGGATAATGATTATCCTTATGTTAGCTTCAGTAGTAGCAGGCGTTATCGCTTACATGCTATAAGCTTATAAATATTAAATCTAATAAAGCTAAGAATTTTTCAGTAAATGCAAAAACCACGAATAATGAAGATGCAAGGAACGGTCCATAAGGCACTTCATTATTTTTTTTGAGCATTAATGAAGCAAATGAATAAGGTAATGCTAAAAAAGTAGATAAAATTAATGCACATAATCCCAAACGTGTTCCTAAGCAAAGACCCATTATAAAAGAAAATTTAATATCTCCCCCACCAAGGCTTTCTCTATTAAACATCTTATCGCCAATGACTTTTATTAATAACATCGTAAAGAATAAAAAGAAGCCTGCTAAAATAGAATATCCCGTTTCTTGCCATCCCAGATAATATATCTTAAGAATTAAAATAAGGATTCCTCCGACTACTAAAGGAGAATCTAAAATAATAAAATATGAAAAATCACTAATAAAAATAATCATCATTAAAGAAGAAACAACCATAAACATAAATACATCATAACTTTTATCATAATATAGATATGCAAAAGTAAACAATAATCCCATTGTTAATTCCACAATTAAATTCAAAGGACTAATTGTCTTTTTACAATAACGACATTTGCCTCTTAAAAAGACATAAGAAAAAATTGGTACGAGATCATACCAAGCAAGTTGATGGCCACAATGATCGCATCTACTGCGATCATTGATGGCATTTAATCCTTGTGGTAGTCGCTTACCAATTACAAGATAAAAAGAACCTAAACATGTACCTAATATAAATATTATTAATGCCATAACTCCCCCTACATGATTTGATCGTACATTGAGAACATTGGAACCATTACGGCTAATAGAATTCCACCAACTATAACCGCTAAGAAAACAATCATAATTGGTTCAATCAAACTCTTTAAAGCGGCAACCATGTTTTTATGTTGCTCTTGATAATAATCACTAACTCTTTGCATCATATCAGCAAGTTGTCCAGTTGATTCACCAGTAACAATCATGAAATATGCTACTTGTGGAACTGCCCAGTGATCTTTAAAGGCTTCAGAAATCTTATCACCTTTGATAATATTATTAATGGTTCTAAATAAAATCGATTTAAATATTTCGTTTTCTGTAATCTTACTTAAAATATCAATACTATCTGTAATATAAATATTATTTCTTAGTAATGATGCAAATGTTTTAGCAAAGATGTTTAATTCTTTATAAATAACGAGATCTTTGAAAACTGGTAAATGCATTATCAATATTTGCATTTGAATTCTTACGGCTTTTACTTTCTTGTATAAGAAGAAGACTAAAATGATAGCAGAAATTAATGCTAAAAAAACCCAAAGAATATTATGCTGTAAGAAATCACTCATTTTGATGACCAAGCCAGTTAATCCTTTTATTTCAAGACCGTTCGTAGTATATATTTGTGTAAATTGAGGAACTACATAAACAATGATAAATGTAACTACACCAGTTGCAAAAACGGTGATAACAGCGGGATAAATAAGTGCACTACGCATTTCTTTTCTGGTAGAATTGACTTCAGTATAATACCTAACCATATCATCCAATGTCTCTTGTAAAGTACCAGTTGCTTCAGCGGCTTTAAGCATATTGATTAATAAAGCTGGAAAGTAATTGCCTTGTTTAGCTAAAGCGTTAGAAAACGATTCTCCAAGAGATAACTCATAACACAATGATTTGAATACTTTTTGAGCACTTTTATTCCTTCCAAACTGTTGTGACATAATCCTAACAGAGTCATTTAAAGTAATACCTGCTCTTAGATATGTTGCTAATTGTGTTAAGGTAAATACTAGGTCCTTCATGCTCATTTTACGACCAAGCAATGATGAATCTTTGTATACAAAGTTGATAAATGAACTTGTTTTAATACTATATACTTCATAGCCTTGGTTTACTAAGAAAGAGTTAATATCCAGTTTTGAAAAACCAGGCATCGTATCAGTAATTATTTTTCCATTTCCTTTAATATCACGAACAATATATTGATACATATTAGGGACTTTGCTTCGAGTAGCACCGGATGCTTGTAAATCTTTAGCAAGTTCTTCTTTCATCTTGTCATAACGGGCTAATTTTTTAGGACTATAACGATATTGTTTTACTTTACGACGTCTTTTACTAGTTCTTTCATAAAGTAGTTCGCTATCCTTCATTTCATCGGTTTTAGCTTCTTTAATGGCAACATCGAAGTTCAGTGATAAACTACTAAAGATTAATGACCAAATATCAATTAATAAAAACTTTACACCTCTTAAAGCATATAAGAGAATATAAAACCATGCTAAAAAGAAATCGACTATGATGTTAGATTGTTTTGGCAAACTAGAAGGTGTATTACCTTGTACACCATTTTGTGCATTAATCTGAGCATTCTTAGCCGTCATAGCTTGTACTGATGTTTGCACCCCAATCGGAGTATTATTCGGTACAGATGCTTGTACTGGTGGTTGGGTACCAACTGGTAAAGTGCTTTGTACACCAGCTTGCATTGTAGTTTGCGCTGTATTTTGATTGTTATTTACGCTGCTATCCACTTCATATCCCTTTCCTATTAAAATAAGTATATCATAAATAATTGTTCTCTTCTAGTACTTAATATATAGTTTTTACATCTTTAACACTTGCATTTATTTTCTCATAAATATTTTTTAAATCGTAGAGTATTTTGGTAACCAACTTTATTTTCAAAGAAAATACATTCGTAATAAAAAAAGACCACTATAGAATATATAGTTGTCTTAATAATATATTATTATGCTCCTAATGAAGTACCAGTAAATACATCCGAACCTAAAGTTCCACCATAGGCTGATGTAAACCCTGACTGTGTTGTATATGTATTACCATTATATATAACCGATGATAAATAAGTACAATATCTGAATGCATAATTATCAATACTTGTTACACTACTTGGTATGGTTATTGAGGTTAAACCTGTTCCTCTAAAAGCATTACTACCAACACTTGTTACACTGCTTGGAATGGTTATTGACGTTAAACTACTACAATCTTGAAATGCAATATTAGGAATTGTTGTTATATTACTTGGTAACGTTGCAGAAGTTAAATTTTTGCATCCTTGAAAAACACCGGTTCCAAGTGAAGTTACGGTATCTGGAACGGTTATCGATGTTAGGCTTGTATTACTATAAAAAGCATAACTACCAATACTTGTTACACTACTTGGTATGGTTATTGACGTTAAACTTCTACAACCGTAAAATAAAGAATTCGGTATTGTTGTTATATTACTTGGTAACGTTGCAGAAGTTAAATTTTTGCAATTATTGAAAACATTGGTTCCAAGAGATGTTACACTATCTGGAATGGTTATTGATACTAAATAAGAATCAGAAAAAGCATTATTACCAATTGTGGTTACACTACTTGGAATGGTTATCGATGTTAGGCGTGTACTATTAAAAGCAGAAACGCCAATACTTGTTACACTACTTGGAATATTTACCGATTTTAAGTAAGATAGATTATAAAAACTTCTATCACCAATCGAAGTAATTCCATTCTCAATTACAACACTTTCTATAGAACTCCTTTTTGCATCCCATGGTTGATCAATCATTGTTGGATAATTTGGCATAGCTCCTGTTCCCATTATTTTAAGAGTGCCGTTATCATCTAATGTCCAAGTTATATCTTCATTAACGTTGCCACTTGCTATAACGGTTGTTTCAACCTCACCTGCTACACATGCGACATTCGCTATCTTAAATTTCCCTGCAAAGTTTTTTCCATCTAAAGCCGTTTGACTCGCCTTTACATTATAAACTCTACTTATTAAGTTCCATACAGCTGTACTAGTTGTGTTCCCCGCACCTGATATTTGGGCTCCACTTACAATTGTTACACTATTATTGTTATATGTTAAGGTTGATAAATCAGTTTCTTCGGTTACGATGCCAGCACCATTAATCGTATTTTCCGCATATGTTTGAAAGGCTTGAATGGTAAATTCATTACCCGTTACGCCTGGACTATGAGTTGTATACCTATCACTACTTGTCCATTCATAAACTATATCATAGGTACATACCATGCTATAATCTGTATTGGGTGTAAAATTAACCGTTAAAGTTGTATTATTAGAAATAGCCGCTACATAATTAAAGGCCGCCCCATCAGCCATTTTAGCTAACGACATATTAAGGGACATATTTCCCCCAATTACATCAAACACCATATTATTTTGCTCAGTTACTGTATTGGCATTTACGACATTAGTAATATTTAAATTACCAGTTGTAAAGTAAGCATATGTAGCAAAGGCAGCAAAAGATAAAAAGACTATCACAGCTATAATCATCATAATAATATTCTGTTTTTTCATATTACCACCTATTATAGTAAGTATACACTATGTATATGTTTTTCGCAAGTTAAATCATTGTTATTTAAAGCACGCATATAATGTTGTAGGAGGCTTTATGAATAATTCTTTTCTTTCGTTTAATAAGATAGTATCTGGACTATCTAATTCATTAAATATTGCCAATAAATTAATTCCTCTTTATGAAAAAGGTAAACCTCTTCTTAAAAATGTCAAAAATCTAATTAGTCTTTTGACAAATAATGTCAATACCAATAAAAAAAGCATTACTCCTCAAAATAACGCTTCTTCATTTAATAAGATAAAATTTAATAATCCTACTTTCTTTAAATAGTTAGTATTCTTAATATTAATAAGTCACCTATTAAACTAATCTTTTTAGAAATATTGGCTTTTTTGAAAATACTTTTAGTCTTGTTATATAAGTATTTATAGTAATCTTTATCATTACTGATTCCAAATTTCAATCTAGTTGTTGTTAGTTTTTGAAAACCTTTCTCATATGAAATAATATCATAATACTGATTATTTTCTTGAACTACTATTTCGCTTGCAATCTTATAACCCCGTTTATTCATATATTTTCTTAATTCATATAGTTCATTATTAGAACTTAAAATAATATTATTAGGAAGTTCTTTAACATCTAAAATCTTAATTATTGTGTTAGTTCCCATACCACTGATGATTAAAGTATCATATTGATCATCGATACCATTTAGTCCATCAGTACAAATTAATTTGATATCACGAATATTTTCTTTTTCAAGATTTCGTTTAGCACCCTCGAGTGCTTTAGAACTAACATCCGTGGCAATAATTTGCTTAGATATTTTATTTTGGTACAAATAAATAGGCAAATAAGCATGATCGGTACCCACATCTAAGACCTTAGCATCCTGTTTAACTAAACTAGCAATTGTTATTAATCGCTTTTTCAGCATTATTCCTCCATAAAGTCTTTTAGTTTCTTAGCACGAGAGGGATGACGAAGTTTACGTAAGGCTTTAGCTTCGATTTGACGAATTCTTTCTCTTGTTACATTAAACTTCTTACCTACTTCTTCAAGAGTATGACATGTACCATCGATTAAACCAAATCTTAATTCTAATACTTCTTGTTCTCTTGGTTGAAGACTCATTAACACTTGACGAATCTCTTCTTTTAAGATTTCATTTTCAGTATATTCTTCTGGAGAAAGACTACTTTCATCTTTTAAGAAATCACCTAAATGGGAATCATCCTCTTCCCCGATTGGTGTTTCTAAAGAGACTGGATCTTGGGAAATCTTAATAACTTCTCTTACTTTTTCAACACTTAAGTTCATTTTCTTCGCTAATTCTTCATCAGAGGGTTCACGATTTAGTTCCAAAGTAAGTTGTCTTTGGATACGAACCATTTTATTAATTGTTTCAACCATATGGACAGGTACTCTGATGGTTCTTGCTTGATCAGCAAGGGCACGCGTAATTGCTTGTCTAATCCACCAAGTTGCATAGGTAGAAAACTTATATCCTCTTTCAGAATCAAACTTATCAACAGCTTTCATTAAGCCAATATTACCTTCTTGAATTAGGTCTAAGAATAATAAACCTCTTCCAACATATCTTTTGGCAATGGATACAACCAAACGTAAGTTACTTTCGGCTAAAATACGCTTAGCTTCTTCATCATTTTCATTAATTCTTACTGATAAAGCTTGTTCTTCCTCAGGCGTTAAAAGTGAAATACGTCCAATTTCTTTTAAGTACATCCGAACTGGATCATTGATATTGATATCCTTCGTTATTTCTTCATCATCAAGTAATATTGGTTCCTCTTCTTCAAGTTTTCTTTGAGTTCCCCCATCTTCATCAACATCAGCTTGAGATAAAACCGTAATGCTTTGTTCAATTAATCGATTATATAATTCATCTAATGAATCACTGTCGATATCAAGTCCTTTTAACTTGTTAGCTAATTGTTCATAGGTAATATAACCTTTCTCTTTACCTTCCGCAATTAACTCTTCTTCTCTTTCCTTAAATGTTTTAATTTCCTTCATTAATACCACTCCCTTTTTTTAATTCAGTTAATCTTTCCATTAATTCAATTTTCTTGGCAACATCTAGTTCATTTTTAATTTTAAACTTTAGTTCTTTGATTTCTTCTTCATCAATGCATTTAATCACGGCACTTAGTATATCACAAAATTCTTTAGTGTCGATATTTTCTTTATTATTGGCCATTATTATTTCATTAACATAGTTGGATATTTCTTCATCATTTACCACATAATCAATAAATGAAGCAATACTTATTTCATGATACTTATTTATGTAATCTCCAATTAAATGTACGGTATCTCGTTCTTTTTTCTCTCTTAAAAAGCCAAGTTTTTCCATAAATATCTTATAATATGACGCATCTAGTAACATTGCATAAATGAGTTGCATGACCGAAACAGTATATTTACTTTTCTTTACTGTTTGTTTGACTTCTGGAATTTTTACTGGCTCTTTTTTAAGAGGCGTTAAGCCTTTTTTTAAGTATTCAACATCAATATTGTATTCTTTACTAATCTTGCCAATAAACAACTCTCTTTCTAATTCAGAGGCATGATTTAAGCAAGCCATAACATCTTTTATATAAACCGTTAATTCCTCGATATTATCAAGATTCTTATCATGTTTTAAATACTCTATTTTAAAATCCAAATACTTTTGCGCATATTTAATATTATCATTTAATTTATCGGTACCAAACTTACGAATATATTCATCTGGATCTTTCGCTCCACTTAAACGAACAACATATAAGTCCACTCCCGAAGTATATAACTCATCACCCACAGAGATGGTTGCATTTTGACCAGCATCATCGCTATCCAACATTAATATAATCTTACAATTAAGTTTCTTAAGATAGTCAATTTGTACTTTAGAGATAACAACCCCCATTAGAGCACAAACATTTTTAATACCTCGAGTTGCTAAACTAATCGCATCCATATTACCTTCGACAATCAGCATTTGTTTTTGCAATCGAGCGCTATCTTTAGCGTTGTAATAGTTAAATAAAATATTGCTTTTTTTATAGATTATTGTTTCTTTAGAATTAATATATTTATTCTTTTCATTAGTTAAGTAACATCGTCCGGTATATCCTACTAGATTACCCTGCATATCATGAAGGGGAATCATTATTCGATTGGTAAACATATCATAATAATCAATACCGTTTTTATTTAATAACCCAACTTCATAAGCCTTTTCTAAGTTAAGATTTTTATTAGTTAAAAACTTAGTAAGTTTATTACCATCTTCGGATAAACCAATCTTAAATTCATTAATAATATTATCATCGATTCCTCGACTCAAAAGATATTTTTTCGCTTCAAGACCATTTTCAGAAGCTAAATTATTTTGGTAAAACTTACAAGAATAATCCATTATTTCATATTCTGTTTTAAATTTAGCGTTACTACTAGAGGTAACTTTATAATCAAAAGCAATACCACATTTATTGGCTACAATTTTAACTGCTTCAGGATAGGAAACATTTTCAAATTTTTGAACAAAACTAAAAACGTTACCACCAGTGTTACAAACAAAGCACTTAAAGATATTTAATTTTGTTGAAACATGCATGCTTGGTGAATGATCATCATGAAAAGGACACATGCCAACGTAGTCGCTACCGCTTTTATTAAGAGTTATATAACTGCCAATAATATCGACGATATTTGCTTCATTTTTAATACGATTTAATTCTTCTTCACTTATATACGCCATTTTATCCCCTACAACCTTATATATTAAAGGAAACCCTCTAATTTCCTTTTTTTTAATGCAAAAAAAGCCAATTTTTATCTAAAAATAGATAATATTGGCTAATTTAGCGCTAATTATGAGTTGTTTTTGCATATCATATTTATCGCAAGTAATGAGATATAGATAGTTTTTATCATTGGGTATCACAACCTTACTATATTTCTTATAATAGGTTATATCATTGATTAAATATTCTTCGATGATATTATTATGATATATCTTAATCATACTATTTAGCTTTAAATACTCTAATTCATTAAAGAGTGCTAAAGGACCAGTCCCTGAATGACCAGATATAATCATTGGTCCACCCTTTTGAGAAATATCACTTAATTCTAGTCCATCATCTAAAGTACTATCTTTTGAAAAATAAATATGCAAATTGATATCATCAATTTCAATAATGTAACCGCTTTCATTATAGGTATCTTTTAATGATAATGGCTGAGGATAAAAACTATTAATTAATAAAAGTATTTTTAGCCACGAAAGAAATCGTTTCTTCACTACTTTCAGATTCATTTAAAAAAACTTCTTCTTTCTTAGTAAGATGAATATCTAAAGATAAATGGTCATTGATAAAGAAATCTTCTTGATAGTTCTCAAAATAGATATTGTCTTTGAGATATAAATGATAATTGTCATCTTCTACCTCAAAACTTATGGTATTATTTATTGAGCATTTTTCTTGACTATTTTGTTCATTTTCTAAAACAAAACAGACATCATTAGCATCTTCATTATTAAAATTAATAGTTAAAGTAAAAGGTTTAATAATAACATGCATATAATACGGATTTGTCGGCGTCTTTTGTAAAGTAGCTAGTTGATTAACACCATCGGTAAAAAGATAACTATCATCTACATTATTATCTTTGATTTGAAAAGTGAGCTGATATTCTCCTGGAGGACCAGAAACAGTTAGTTTATCTTTAACTAATGAGACCTCTAAACCATCATTATCAATTAAAGAATATAATGGTAAATAATGATGTTCATAGGTTTTAACTTCCTTCATTGTTTGATAGTGTGTTTCGCTAAACAAATCAATACCCTGCACAATTTCCTCTGCTCTTTGCTTAACATCTTGATATTCTCTTTCTTTTTGTACTAGGATACTATCTTCTTCATGGCAAAAAGAAAATGTTTTTTCTGGATACATTTTTTCCCAGAGAAATCTTGTAGCAAACTGTTGATGATAATTATAGAATGTTTGGTAATTGATAACAGGATAAATCCAAAGATACTTTTGAGCTAGTTCTTTATAATAATCATCATTTAATTCATGATAATCATCAAAATGGTAATTATAGTTGGAATTATAATTAAAATAATATGCTATATGATAATTATATCTCACGAAATTTACTTTATACGCTTCCCCTTCTTCATCACAAATAGTGTAAGGCATTTCAGTTACTTGAAAAATATTAAGGGCCAATACTTTCGTAGGTAGTAGTAACATTAAGAATAATAATAATTTTTTCATGGTTCCTTTCCATATGTAACTTTTTTTACGAGCATTTATAATATACTAAATGTTCATCTGACAGTAAAGAAAAGTGACAATATTCGACACCCTTTTGGTTTGATATTTGCACTTATGAAAAATTAATATTATAATAAGGTTATCAGAGGTGAATAAAAAACAATGTTTCATAACAAAAGAATACATATGATTGGCATTGGTGGAATCTCCATGAGTGGGATTGCTAAAATTCTTTTATCCTTTGATTGTCAGATTACTGGCTATGATGCCAAAGAATCGGATCTTACAAAAGAATTGAATAAGGTGAGTATCGAAGTCAACTATGAACCATGCTTAGAAAATATCGAAAAAGCTGATATCGTCGTTTATACAGCAGCCATTCCCAAAGACAATGAAGAACTGCTTTATGCTAAAAAACTTAATAAAGAAGTCTATGAACGAAGTACCTTTTTAGGCTTAATGATGAGAGACTATAAAAATGTTTTATGTATTAGTGGTACCCATGGTAAAAGCACGACAACAGGTATGGTTTCATCCATCTTTATGGCCGCTGATAAAAACCCTACTATTCAAATTGGAGCAATGCTTCCCTTAATTGGAGGTAATGAACGTGTTGGTAGTAAGGAATTTTTTATCGCAGAATCATGTGAATACGTTGATAGTTTCTTAGAATTTTTTCCTACAGCAGCCATTATTCTCGATATTGATAATGATCATTTAGATTATTTTAAAAATCTGGATAATATCATTCATTCATTTACCCGTTTTACTAGATTATTACCAAATGATGGTATTTTAGTAATTAATAATGATGATGAAAATACTTTAATGGCCGCAAAAGACTACGACAAAAAGAAAATCACTTATGGAATAGATAATCAAGCGATGTATATGGCCAAAGATATTACATATGATAAATATGGTCATCCTAAATACAAGTTATATATTAATAATGAGTATAAAATAGATATTCAATTATCCGTAAGTGGTCATCATAATGTACTTAATTCGCTAGCGGCTATTGCCCTATCTCATCAATATATAGATGATTTAAACGTTATCAAAGAAGCTTTATTTAATTATCATGGTGTTGGCCGAAGATTTGAGTTCTTAGGAAATTGTAATGGTGCTCTCGTTTATGACGATTATGCACATCATCCAAGTGAAATTCTAACAACTTATGAGTCGGTTCAAAAGACACCGCATAAAGATGAATATGCTGTTTTCCAAGGTCATACCTTCTCACGTACGAAGGATCACCTGGAGGAATTTGGCAAAGTACTATCGAAGTTTCAAAATGTTGTTATTGCAAAAATATACCCTGCTCGGGAAGAAAACATTTATAATGTTCATGAAGAAGATTTAGTAGAATTAATTAAAAAGAATGGAAATCAAAATGTTTGTTATATTGATTCCTTCGAAGAAATCGAAAAATATTTGAAAAAAAGGATTAAAAAAGATGATTTAGTAATTACTATCGGTGCCGGTCCAATCAATGAAGTTGCTAATCATATAGTTAAGGAGTAAAAAATGGAAAGAAGAAAAGATGGGTTGTTTGTATTAATTATTGGTTTTTGTGTCGTTCTAGTTGGTGTAGGTTTATTCTTTGTTCAACGTAGTGAAAAAAGAAAAGATTTTGAAGCACTATTAAAAAGTGATATGTATCTTGAGGCTGACTTAGGCATTATTCCTCGTAAAAGAGTTTTAATGGAAAAAAATGCCCTATTAAAAAAGATGAATAAAGAAAATGAATCTTTTCTATATATTACGAAAAAGAATGTCTTATTTACCTTTTATTATGATTGGTATTACTTAATTGATCCATTGCAAGGAGTACATAAAGATTATCAAGAAACACTTTCAAGTGAGACTGTTCAAAAAATATTGGATGCTGTTAATGAAAAAGCAATTGATGATTTAACATATAAAATCGAAGATGATTATGCCCGTATTACGATTGATGGTAAACTACGTTATATTGAAAAAATTCAATTACAATATATAATGCAAGATAATGATCTCGATTTACCAGTTTATAGTGTAGACACTGAGGAAGAAGAAGTTACTAATAAGATTACAGGTAAGAAAGAAAAAAAGAAGACTTATCAATAAGTCTTTTTTTATTGAATTAAATAATAAATAAGTTATTATACTAATTGAATGCTAATTCTACATCTAAATCTTCATCATAAATCGCTACGAGTAAAAAGATAATCCCACTGATAAAGATTAACAATGATCCCAAAAAGGAAGCATATACTAAGATTTTCTTTTTTTCACTGTCATGGATTGATAATCTTTGCATATCACTAAAAGAACTCTTTAAAAAATAACCATAAACAATGATTAAAATACTAAAAATAAAAATCATAATCTGACGATAATGCTTCTTACTGGTAACTGATTGATGAAGATAATAATCACTTTCTAAATAATTAGCATACCAACTTAAAAAGATAATCCCGATATAGATAAACCAAATAATATCCTCTGTTCTAATTTGTTTTAGTTTATCTCCAAGATTATCCTTCTTCATATTAAAATATATGCTTTATAAACCAAGAATAAGTGTCGCAATATTAAAATAAATAATCAATGATACAGCATCGACAATTGTAGTAATAAAGGGACTAGCCATAACGGCTGGATCAAATCCCAATTTTTTTGCCACAAGGGGTAATGATGACCCTATCATCTTTGCAAAAATAATTGTTATAAATAAAGTCAAACAAACAACGCTAGCAACTTTAAATGGTATTTTATCAATAACTATTAGTTTACCAAGATTAGCTAAGGATAAGGTTAATCCACATAAAATGGCTACACGGAATTCTTTCCATACTACCCTTAAAAAGTCACTAAACTCAATTTCATTAATGGCTAAACTCCGAATAATGGTAACTGATGATTGACTACCAGCATTACCAGCTGAATCCATAAACATAGGAATGTAAGATGTTAAAATGACCATTGCGGCTAAAGCGGCTTCGTATTTTTGAATAATTAAACTCGTAAAAGTTGCCGAAATCATTAACAACATTAACCAAGGTATTCTTTTTTTAAACAATTCCCAAATACTTAAACTTAAATATGGTTTATCTGACGGAGTTATGGCCGCCATCTTCGCAATATCCTCGCTCGTTTCTTGTTCAAGAATATCGACAATATCATCGATAGTAATAATACCAACCATCTTTTTTTCACTATCTACAACTGGCATTGCTAAGAGGTCATATTTTTTAAACATTTCGGCAGCAATTTCTTGGTCGACTAAGGTTTCAATAGAAATAACATCCTCATCCATTATGGTTGTTATATTACGATCAATATCTGCTAAGAGTAAATCTTTTATTTCTACACTACCTAAAAGGGTTCGATTCTCATCTAGAACATAACAGTTAGTAATTGTTTCTTTATCATTACCCTCACGCCGTATTTTTTCAAGACACATGCCAATAGTCATATTTCTCTTAAAATCAAGATATTCTAAAGTCATAATACTACCAGCACTATCTTCGGGATATTTTAAAAGTTCATTAATATCACGTCTAGTTTCTTTCGTAGTATTAGCTAAAATCTTGGTAACGACATTTGCCGGCATCTCATCTAATAAGTCAGTAGCATCATCTGAGGCAAGCATATCAACAAAGGCACCGGCATCTTTAATACTCATTAAGGAAATAATTTCATGTTGAACATCTAAAGGTAAATAAACAAAAACATCGGCGGCTTTATTTTTAGGAAGTAATCGAAAAACTTTAATTACAACATCGGAATCTACTTCCTCTAAAATATCCGCAATATCTTGTTCATTTAATTCTTCTAAATCATTTTTTAATTTTTGATATTCCTCATGTTCAATCAAAGATAATACTCTTTCTTGCATAGAATCACCGCCCTATTCTGTGCTCATTATAACACTAATTAAACACCCAAAGGAATATTTTTTTGCTTAAGATATTTTTTACGTAAATAATCTGTTAGCAATAGACTTAAAGACAGTAAGATAACAATGCTTAATTCCTTGATTGTTAGACCATAAGTTCTAAATAATTTACCGCCATGATAAATAATGTATAATTGTACAGTAACAATTAAACCGTTGATCAAAATAAATACTTTATTTTGCCAAAGATTAGCTAAGATATTTAGACGATGTGTTCTTGCTAAAAAGGAATTAATAATACCTAAAAAAACAAAGAGGGCAAAAAAGGCTGTTAAAAAATAATTCTCATGAACATCTAAACGAAATAAAGATTTAAGATATGGAAGTTTTAAAAAGATTAAACACAAAATACTCGTATATAAACCATTAATGGTAATTTGATTTAACATGTAAGGGTTAATAATAGTTTCATCTTTTCTTTTAGGTGGCTCTAACATATATTCCTTTAAAGGAGGTTCATAAGAAAACGCTAAACCCGCGAAAGTATCCATAATCATATTGAGCCATAACATTTGTAAGATAGTTATCGGCGAAGCATAACCAATTAGCGTTCCCACGATAGATAATAGCAATGCACAAATATTCACCGTTAATTGATAAATAATAAATTTACGAATACTTTTAAAAATTGTTCGACCATATAAAATGGCTTTACATATCGAGGAAATATTATCATCTAAGATAACAATATCGGCAGCTTCTTTAGCTACTTCTGTTCCACTTCCTAAAGCAAAACCAACATCACTTTTTTTAAGAGCAATAGCATCATTAATGCCATCACCTGTCATCCCTACAATAAATCCTTCATGTTGATAAACACTTACTAAGCGACCTTTATCTTCGGGTAATGCCCGAGCAATAATAGCAATCTTATGAGATATTTCACTTAATTCGGTATTACTTAATTGATTAAATTCGTCATGACTTAAAATAAGACTATCATTATTTACTAAACCCAGTTCTTTGCCAATACTAACTGCTGTTTCTTTACTATCTCCCGTAATCATGACGGTTTTAATGCCAGCCATTTTGATAGTCTCAAGTGATGACTTTGCTTCCCTACGAAGAGAATCACTAATGATGACTAAACTTAGAAAAATAAGATTATGCAAATCTTGGCCATAAGCATGAGCTATAACACGGTATCCTTGTTGCGTATACTTATTAATCTCTTCGATTATTCTTTGTTTATTATCAAGGTCTAATACCTTGCCTTCCATAGTTAGATATTTTTGACATCTAGATAGAATTACTTCACTTGCTCCCTTGATGTAATAATAATGGTCACTAGCATAAATATAACTATATTTGGTAGTACTGTCAAAAGGCTCAGTATTAATGACTTGTAAAGGACTCTGATAATCTTTTACCCACTTTTTAATGGCTTGATCCGTGGGATTACCTCCGATAATATGATGTTCAGAAATAATAGTTTCATTATTCAAAAGTAAAGAATTAAGTAATATTTCAAAATAACGAGGATATTTATTTAACTGTTTGATATTTGTAAAAGATTTTCCATCAATGGTAACAATCTTTTGAACATTTAATTTGCCTTCGGTTAAAGTACCTGTTTTATCACATAATAAAACATTTAAGGAGCCACTGGTTTCAATTCCTACCATCTTTCTTACTAAAACGTGATCCTTTAACATTTTACGCATATTCGAAGATAAAACTAAGGCAGTCATCATCGGTAATCCTTCAGGTACAGCCATAATAATAATGGTAACGGATAATGTTAAGCAATAGATTAAATAATTAATCATTAAAGGTCCGTTTTTTAGAGTATCAAGAATTAATGGTAACTGAAAATGATTATTAACAAACACTTGTAAAAAGAAATATGATAAGCTTGCTAGAAAAGCTCCTAGGTAACCTATTTTACTAATCTGTTCGGCTAAGACTTTGAGTTTGGTGCGAAGAGGACTGTCTTCGTTTTTTATTTGCATTTGCTCGGATATCTTACCAATAAAAGTTTTTAAACCTACAGTATCAATCTTCAAAAGAGCTTGTCCTTTATAAACAATGCTTCCCCCATAGACTAAACTATCAACTTGTTTATGGATTTCCTTAGTCTCTCCAGTTAAAAAAGATTCATCAACATCAAGATGTCCTTGAATTAAATGACCATCGGCAGGGACTTTATCACCACTAGTAAGTTTAACAACATCCCCTACGACAATATCATTAGACTTAATGACTCTTATTTTGCCATTACGATACACTTTATTATCAATTTCTTCATTTTCTTTCTGAAGACGTTCAAAAGCTTTATTAGAACCATACTCAGATATCGTCGAAATAAAAGAGGCTAAAAAAATGGCTATTAATATACCAAGTGTTTCATAAATATCAAAACTTTTAAATAAAAAGATAATTTTAATGGCTAAGGCAATCAAAAGGATTTTAATAATAGGATCACCGAAGGATTCTAAAAGTAGTTTAAAGAAAGTATTGGAATTTTTATTTTCTAAGATATTACTACCATATTTACTTCTTGCTTTTTTAACTTCTTCATCATTCAAACCAAAAGTCATTTTTCCTCCAGTAAATTATATTTAAGAAGTTAAATAATATGTGAAATGATAATTTATTAATGATTTTATTCAACTTTTATAATATAATTACTTTAGATAGTAAGAAGGTGTTTAAATGAAATACATTATTGATACCGATCCAGGAATTGATGATGCGATTGCCATAATGCTGGCTATTCAAAATAAACTAAATGTCATTGGTTTTACCATCGCCAGTGGTAATATACCTTTAGAAAAAACGGAAAACAATATTAAAGTAATCGAAGACTTCTTAGGAACTAATATTCCCATTTATCGAGGTAGAAAAATTAATAAATGTAATCAAAATTTTGCCGAGTTTGCTCATGGAAAAGACGGACTTGGATATGCGGTCTTCCCTTTTAATAAGCATCGAAGAATTGAAAGAACTTTTGCCGAAAATTTTATTATTAAAGCAGCAAAAAAATATAAAGATAATTTAACAATCATTTGTTTAGGGCCTTTGACTAATATAGCTAACGCCCTTAAAAAGGACAAACATTTAGCCGAAAGAATTAACAAAATTGTTGTCATGGGGGCCTCTTATAATCCTTATGCTAAGAACAAATATATTGAATTCAATGTCAAAGTTGACCCTGATGCAGCTCGTATGATTTTTAATGCCCCATTTAAAAAAATCGAAGTGGTTACTCATGAAGTTGGCGTTAAATCCTTTATTGAAAAAGATTATATTCAATCACTTTATCATTCTGATGACTTAGTAAGTCGTTTTGTAGCTAACATTGCACAAAAGTATGTTGAATTTAGTTTTGAACATTATAAAACCATCGGTTTAGGTACTCCTGATCCAACAACAATTGCTTCGGTGATTGATCCATCAATTATTGACTATATGCCTGCAAAAATCGAAATTAATAAAGATTGTGAATGTATTGTTACGAAAGATGAAACTAGCAACATTTTAATATCTAAAGACTTTGACTTAGAGAAGTTTAGGACATTATTTAAAAATACTTTCAAATAAAAATGTAACTTAAAGTTACATTTTTTTAATATTATTAATGAGTATCAGTAAATTCGAGCATTTCATCATAATAAAAAGGAGCATTTTTTTGAGCATTAAATCCCACTTTATGATTAACAGCGTTTATTAAAATGATAGCATGATTAAAATTAAGATATTCATCATTATATTCTACTAAATGATCACAATATATTTTTTTAACTAGTTCTTGAATACTAAATGAAGCACTTTCATCAATCATGATAATCGTACTAGGATAATACTTAATTGTTTTATACATTTTATCAATACTTTTCTCACTATTTACTTTGATAAATTGATAGTTTAACATTTTAGCTAAATTTTTGCCAAAATCGCTCGGAGCATTGACTAAATAAAAACTCTTAAGACCAATCCCTTTTAAAGAATGATTAATAATATTTATAAATTTTTTATCATAATGCCACTCACTAAGAGATATTCTTTTATTTTTAATAATATGATTTTTAAATTCTAATACATCCATAATGTCTTCCGAAGTAACTGATACTCTTTTAGCATTTCTTAAATTATTAATTTCTTTTTTTAATTTATTTTCTTGAATATTATTTTGTAAGGCTTCTTTAAAATGGCCATTTTCTATTTCTTTGATTTTTAAAATTTCTATTTTTTGTAATTCATCTTCTTTTTGCTTAATTAGTGTATTATTGGTTTTTAATTTAACATATGACATGACCGAATCTAATAATTCAATTGATTTATCAGGATTATACTTATTAGGAAAATAGATATTAGTTAAATGAACTAATGAACTTAATAAGTCATCTTTAATGTTAATCTTATGATAATTAGTGTATTCTTCCTTGATATTTCTAAGAATATTAATGGTCTCTTCTTCGGTAGGTTCCTTTACTAAAATTGTTTCAAATCTTCTAGATAAAGCCTTATCTTTAGCAAAATACTTTTCGTACTCTTCTTTCGTCGTAGCGCCAATGCATTTTATTTCTCCCCTAGCTAAATATGGTTTTAAAATGTCGGCTGCCGATATCGCTCCCTCCGCGGAACCTGCCGAAGATAATGTATGTATTTCATCGATAAAAAGAATGATTTGTTTATGAGGAAGTATTTCTGATATTATCTTAGTAATTTTTTCTTCGAATTCACCACGATATTTCGTACCAGCCACTAGAGTACCCATCTCGAGGTTAACAATTTTAGTATTTAATAATGCTTCAGGTACCTGACCCTTAACGATTCTTCTGGCTAATTCCTCGACAATGGCACTTTTACCTACCCCAGCATCTCCGACTAATAACGGATTATTTTTCTTTTTTCTTAAAAGTGTTTCCATGATCAAATTTATCTCTTTATCACGGCCAATAACCTTTTCATTTAAGTCAACGCTTTCATTTAATAGTTTACCCATTTTATATATTTGTAAATCTTCATTCGGAATAATACGATTTTTTAAACTATGATATAAATCATCGATATCAATGCCCATACTTAGTAAAATTCTAATTGCTACCCCTTCTCCTTCATCTAAAATATGAAAGAAAAGGCTGTTGCTATCGATAATTTCGTCCTTCGAAGCTTCATAAATAACTTTTTTTAATAAAGGTGTATAAATATTGTTAGTTATTTTTCTTCGAACAGGACTAAGAATCGACTTTACCTCTTGATAAAAGTCATCATAATTAATATTGTATTTTTGAAATATGCTACCTAACTCATCATCTTGTTTTAAAATAGCTAAAACTAAATGCTCAGTTCCAACATATTCATGATGTAATAAAACTCTTTGCTTTTCTGCTTCCTTAAATAATTTTAAACAATTAATATTATATTTTTCAAACATATAATCATTCCTTTATAATAATTATGTTTAAATATATAATTAAATATGCAAATTAAAGCATAAAAAAAGTCAACCTTACGTTGACTTTCCTAAAAATTACTTTCTTCTAGATTCAATAATAGTCTTAGTATCAATTGATGATTTAACTAAATAAATAACTGTCATTACTAGTGAACAAACAATGATTGTTGCAATTACGCCACCGTTATCAGCGGAAGTATCTTCGTTTAAGTGATCTAAACAATCAGTTTTGCCATCAGCATAACATTTAACGATATCTTTATCGCCATTTTCATATACTTCGTTAATGATTGTTTCAAGACTAGCATTATATCCAGCACTAGCATAAACATCACTAACAACAATAAATGGAGTCGCTTGATATGTAGCATCTTTAAACTTAACTGGATCAGCACTTAAGAATGCTTCAGCAACTTTTTTTCCTAAAGCATAGTCTTTACCTTGTTCCCAATCAACATGGTCAACATAAAGTTCTTTTTCTACAATTGTAAATTTTTCATTATATGAATCAAGTCCTTTAAGATATTCCATTTGTGCTTCACAAGCAGGACATCCACCAGCTTCGAAAATGTAAACTTTAACCTTTCCTTTAGCATTTACGGCAAGTGGTAATAAACACATTACTGCCATAATAGTAACCAATAATTTCTTCATCGTATTCCTCCTTAATATAAGTATAACATGATAATACTAATTTGTTAAGTTATTTACATGTAAATATAGTTACTATTTTACAAAAATAGCACCTCAAAATATAACTATGGTGTTTTCTATATGTACTACAATACATAATAAGTACTCCCTATATTCTAAAATCATTATAACATAAAAAAAGCAAGAACAATATCTTGCCTTTAACTATTTTACTCTAAACGAAGTTCTGCTCCACATTTTTTATTTAAAACATTTAAGATATCTGTCATTTTTTCATTAATTTGTTCAGCATTCATGGATACATCTTCATTGATAAATCTTACCTTTAAAGTAAGTGATTTTTTACCTTCAGGAATATGATTGCCATAGTATTCATCGACAAATTCAACTTCATATGCTAAATTCTTAATACTTTTGTAAATATCTTCCCATTTAGTATCTGTATTAATAATAATCGATAAATCTTTTTCAATAAGAGGAAGTTCAGGAAGTTTTTTATACTTATTAGTTCTTGATGCAAACGAAGTAAACTTACTGGCATCAATTTCCATTAGAGCAACATTTGTTCTTTTGATCTTGGTTTGGGACATAACTCTTGTTGATAATAATCCCAAATTACCAATTACTTCCCCATCTTTTGTGATATTTAAATAAGCATTAATATCAGCCCAAGATGGTTTTTCTTTTTGTTCTAACCGGATATTATCCATATGGGTATAAGTAGCCATTTGTTCAATAACACCTTTTAGTTCATAAAAGATTTTCTTTGCATCTTTGCCTGTAATAGAGGCTACTAAACTCTTAGTCTGAATTGGCAATACTTCATCTTCGCTCGAAGGACTATATGCTCCTTTTTGATATACTTCATCATATTCAAACATTTTAAATTCATCATAATAACGAAGATTTTTAGAAATAGCTTCAATCATACCTGGAATTAAAGATGCTTTCAAATTTTTTAGTTCAGGTGCCGGCGGTGTAGCTAGTTTTACACAATTATCTTTATTAATACCTACAGCATCAAGATATTTTTCCTCAATCCAAGGATAAGTAAAGATTTCATAAAAACCACATCTAAAAGCTAAGTACTCTTTAATTCTTCTTTCTAAAAGATAATCATTTTGCTTAATTGAGTGATCAAGATTAATTGTTAATGGTTTTCTTTCAAAACTATCAAAACTTAATATTCTTGCAATATCTCCCATTACATCGTCTTTGATAGTTACATCACCTGTAGAACGATATGTTGGTACTGTTACTTCATAAATACCTTTACTATATTTAACTTCATAACCAAGATATGTTAATAGTTCTTTTACTGTTTTAGAATCAATTTCTTTACCTAATCTTTCAGTTAACCAACTTTCAGATACTTCGATAATATTCTTTTCTGTTGGATGTAAATAGACATCATTGTATTTAATAATTTTACTATCTGGGAATATTTCTTTTATTAAAGATAATGATAAATTAATTCCCTCATCTACTCTTTGCGTATCAAGACCTTTTTCAAAACGAATAGCGGAATCCGTTTTTTCAGCAAAACGTTTGTCAGTCTTACGAATAGTACCAGCATCAAAATTAGCAACTTCTAAAACAATACCAGTTGTATCTGGTAAGATAGAATCATCTTTACCACCACGAATACCTGCTAAACACATTGGCTTTTTAGCATCACAAATAACTAAATCATCTTTTGTTAGTGTAATAGTATTATCATCAAGTAATAATAATTCTTCGCCTTCTTTGGCATTACGAACAACAATCTTTTCATCAATTACATGCGTTTTATCAAAGGCATGTAATGGTTGACCAGTAACTAACATAACATAATTTGTTATATCAACAATAGCATTAATTGGCCGCATACCACCTTTTACTAAAGTAGATTGCATCCAAATTGGTGATGATATATCTTTAATACCATCTATTTCAGCAGCTATATATCTATGACATTTATCTTCATCTTGAATAGTTACATCATACTTAGGTAAACTACTATCTACTTCATAAGTATCTAATGGTTTTAATGGTACTCGATAAATAGTGGATAATTCTCTAGCCAAGCCATAATAACCCCATAAATCTGGACGATTAGATAAAGACTTATTATCAATTTCTAAAACCGTATCATTTAAATCCATAACATCAGCAATGTTATCACCAGGATTGCAATCTATACCTTTTAAATCAATAATTTCGGTTTCACTTTGTGCAGGAAAGAAACTGTCTAAGAAGACCTCGGATGAAGCACAAATCATACCATAAGAATCTTCACCACGCATCTTTGTTTCTTTGATGGTAACAGGTTCCCCTTCCCCGTGCCATACTACTACAGCACCTGGTAAAGCTACGACAACTGACTCACCTTCATAAAGGTTAGATCCCCCACAGACAATTTGTACTGTTTTACTACCAACATCAACTTTACAAATCCGTAATTTATCAGCATTTGGATGGGCTTTAACTTCTAAGATTTTACCAACACAAATATTTTGATATTTCTCGGCAAGATTTTCAACATTTTCAACTTCAACAGTTCGAAGTGTTAAATCATAAGCCATTTGTTTTTCATCAATATCTTTGGGAATATTAACATATTTTTTAATTAAATTTAATGAAACTCTCATATTAGCCCTCCTTACTTAAATTCCTTTAAAAATCTTAAATCAGCACTATGGAATAATCTGACATCATCAACGCCATAGCGCATCATTACTAAACGATCTAAACCAATATTAATATAGAAACCTGTCCATTCTTCTGGGTCAAGATTTGCTGATTTTAATACATTTGGATGAATTACACCACCTGGCATAACTTCAATCCACCCATTGTGATTGCATACCTTACAGCCTTTTCCACCACAAACTAGACACTCCATATCTATTTCATAACCTGGTTCAGTAAATGGGAAGAAACCTTCACGCATTCTTGTATTTATTTTACGACCAAAAACTTTTTCTAAAATAGTTTGAATCATAACCATTCCAGAAGAAAAAGATATGTTTTTATCAACAATTAAAGCCTCATATTGATAGAAAGCTCTTTCATGACGAGCATCAGTTGTTTCATTTCTAAATACTGGACCAGGATAAACAAACCGAGCTGGAGCACCATGCTTTAATAAGTAACGAACTGAACCACCCGTTAAATGAGGACGCAAACAAAGTCTTTCTGCTCCTTCTTTATCTTCAGTTCCTTCAAGCCAGTATGTATCCATTGATTGTCTTGCCGGATGATCTTTTGCAAAATTCAAATTATCAAAAGCATATTTTTCACTACTAATATCATCTTCGCTATATACTTCAAAACCTAAAGAAAGAAAAGCATCATTTAAATCATACTTCATTTGGGTAATCGGATGTAATGCTCCTTCACTTACCTTTTTACCAGGTATACTTAAATCAATTGGTCCATCTAAAACACTTTTTTGATCAATTAACTCTTGTTCTTTTTGATCCAATTTTTCTGCAAATACGTTTTTAATTTCCGTTGTAAGCATTCCTACTTGCTTTTTTTCTTCAGGAGCTAAATTACGCATATTTTGCATAACTTCTGCTAACTTACTCTTCTTACCCGTTAAATCTTTACGAACTACTTCCAGTTCTTCAAGCGTTTTAACATTACTGATTGTTTCTAAACCTTCTTCTTTTACTTTTTTTAGTGTTTCTTCCATATCCATTTCCTTTCTAAAAAAAACGAGTAATAACATCCTAAAAGGACGAAATTACTCGTGGTACCACCTTTTTTTATAGTATAAATACTACCTTAAAACGATTAACGCTCGCTAAACGCTTTGATTCAGTTATTTGAATTTCATTAATTACTTTATCTATTACAACTTTCAGTCAATGATTGTAATTCCCTTTTTAAGAAATGTAATTAATTACTTGATATAACATCTCCATCAAAATCTATTGATATTATAGTATTATTGCTAATTTTTGTCAAACATGCCTTTTGAAATTATTTCGTGTTCCTACATTTCATTCGGCACGCATTCGGCCTATTCGGCCTTCAATTTTGCCTATCGGCAAAATTAGATTCAAGATATTAAGATGCCCGGAAGGCCCAAGACCCCCGAACACGACTAACCTCCACCCCACGATCCACAATAGGCATGACCAGAGGCATCAACTCCACAGCCTTCGTACATAGAGTCATCGCTACAGTTGACATAACCAAGGATGTTCACTCCACAGTTGAGGCCGCCCACAGTGCAGCCAGCACCGTCGGCGCTAGCGGCAACGGTGCTTATATTGATCGTTATTCCAGCATCGATAAACGCTTGATATAGTGCTTGTTTGACACTTGCTTGTTGCTCTGATGTTAAAGTACTATTTAATGTATGTCCACTTAATCCGTATTGGGTATATGGTTGGGATAAACATATTTCATGTCCTTGTATTGTTGCACATGCATAATATTTACTACTATCTTGGCCTATATATACGTTATGTCCTGTTGCACTTCCACTACTTTGTAGTGTTCCACCATAATTAGGAAAAGTACATGGGTTTGAATATGTACATGTCGTGGTATCAAACCAATAACTGGTTAGGCTTGATGGGCTTGCTGTTCCTGCTACACATGAGACATTTGCTACCCTAAACTTTCCTGCATATGTTTTTCCTGATAATGTACTTTGATCTGATGGCGTATTTACAAATGCACTTTCTAGATACCATACAGCTGTTTCAGTTGTACTGCCAATACCAGATATTTTAGCACCGCTTACCACAACTGCACTATTCTGATTACCAACAATATCGGCTAGATCAGCTCCTGTTGAAATATAGTTATTACCTTCAGTTGCGGTTGTAGTACCAGATTCCAAATATGCTATGATACCTAATTCGATATTAGTCTCTCCCGTGGAATGGGTAGTGTATCGATCAGTACTTGTCCATTCATAAATAATATCATACGTACATACCATACTATAATCAGTGTTGGCTGTGAAATTAACCGTTAAGGTTGTGTTATTATATGCGGCAACATTTCCAATCTTTGCCTCTACCATATTAGCTGCTGTTATATTAAGAGACATATCGCCCCCGATAACGTCAAACACCATATTATTTCTCTCTGTTACTGTATTAGCATTTGCTACATTCGTTATATTCATATTACCTGTTGCAAAGTATGCAAATGTTGCGCCAATTATTGTTACTAATAATGTTACGATAGCTATTATTAATAAGATTATATTATTCTTTTTCATATGGACTCCTATCTTATAAATTTATTATAATATAAACCATAAAAAAAGTATAGTTTTCACTGAAGTTGTAACTATACTATTTCTCTATCCTTGATAATAAATGGTAGGGCATTCACCAGCTAGATAAACCATTTGGTTATTGGACTCAACTTGAAACATTTCAAAGTCATATACAAAGATAAAATTGCCACTTACATAATAAGTTGTTTCTACTCCATCGACAATAATAGTATTTTGTTTTAAAACAACTATAACATCACTATAAGAGCCATCCATATTTTGCATTGTTCCTGTATAGGTACCTAATAATAACGTGTGACCTGCAACAGTAATTGATCCTTGTGAAGTACTTTGCTTACTTTCTTCATTAGTTTGTTTATTTTCAACTGGTTCTTGAGTAGTTTGTCCATTATCATCATATAATGGGCTTTGAACGGTAGATTGTTGTTCACCCGGTAATGGAGCATTTTCTATTAAATCTTTTAAATTGGCTTTGAAATTATCTTGATTGGCATAAATAGTTGTAACATCACCATCCATTTTAGCAAACCAATTTAAAGATAAATGAGTTGGATTAGTATACTTTGTAGGACTTTCCTTTTCCTTAACAATATCATCTAGTAAGGTATATATTTCATCATTATCAATTAATTCCCAAACATAGTATTCATATTCATCCTTTTCAGTATTATTAGCCAGTAAAATCATTGCTTCATGATTATACACCTTTTCATTAAGTTTACCATTTTTTGTATAGTAAATAGTTAAAAAACCAGATGCATCATTCAATGCCACAATAACGTCATCTACACCATTAATTTTATATGCTCGAACTTTAACATCGCCATCGGCATTTTCATATTTTTTAAGAACTTCATAAAACTTGTTAAACTCTTTAGATGTTCCTAACCCAAAATTATTCATAACTAATTTTACAATAATAAGAATTAATAATATAACTACAAGTAGAATAGTACCCATAATGACTTTTTTACTATTCTTTGAATTTTCTTTCTCTTTCATCTTAACTATTACTCCTTTTTATAAATCGATAAACTACAAGCATAACAATACCTAATATTAATTCTAAAATTGCCGTATATAATAAAACATTAATATTAATATTTTTAATGACTGTCATCAGTGTTTCACTTAAGTTTAATTTATTTCGAAGAACTAATCCAAGAATATAAAGAGTTACAAAGAATACTCCACTGATAACTAAATCAGCACCAGTTACACTCATCCATTTAAATAAATCCCAATTAATAAGTGAGATAAGTAGAATAATAACTATCATAGATACGATGATAACTATTTTTATATTTATAGAAGTAATTTTTTTATATATACTGACAGCTTTGTTAGCATCTTTCGAAGATACATCACCATCGATATCATCAAAAGATTCTTTAACAATATCATTTACTTCATCATAAGATAGAACATCTCTAATTTCATCTTCAGTATAATCGCTATCACCAAGGATATTCATTTCATCCTTAAATTTTATAATATACTCCATGATAGAATCATAATCTTCATTCGATAAATTGTAATTATCATCCGTAACAGAAGCAAAAAAGTTATCAAAAGTTTTTTTAATCATTGATGCTGTATCTTTATCTTTCGTAATACTTGTCAAAGCATCTTTTTCTTCTTCAGATAAACCACTACTATTTGCTATTCCTTCAATGATAGCCTCTCTGGCAGCAGATACCAAAAGTTCTTTTTCAGCAAAAGATTTGGCAATAACCATAAATGACAACGAAATGATAAGTAACAAAAGAAGCGATCCTAAATTATGTGTTATAAATCCCTTAATACCTTTCATATATTATACCTTCCTTCCCTCTTATTATAATGCGCATCGATATAACAGTAAATATTTTGTCAAAGCAAAGATAGCATTATTGTAAAGTAATTTAATTATAAAAAAAAGATAGTAACCTTAGTTATCTATCCTTTTATTGATTTATTCATTACTTAAATAATAACGATTTTCTCCAATTTCAACTGTATCGCATTCAATTTTTAATTCTACTTGAGTGTCATCTTTGAGCGTAAAAATGTAGGTTGTAATATTATCATCACATGACAAGTTGGTCCGTGGACCAATTACTTTTTTCTGTAAATCTTTGTAGACACTTTGAGTTTCCTCTTTGTCAAGTATTTCTGACTCTGAACCATCGATAGTCTCCTTGACAATCTCAAGTTTCTTAATATTCTTTTTGGTTATTACAGCGTAATCTTCAAAGTTCATTAAATGAATAGGCTCATAATCTTTATGACAACCGGTTAAGAATAAAACAACTGTTATTAATAATACTACTTTTCTTTTCATAATCTTTATTTTTCAATGTATCCACTTATAGCGGACGTATACATATCATCAGTTATTGTTTGATATCTCTCCCCATGATAATCGTCTGTAAACCCATTATAGGCTTTATAGATGTCCCCTGTTTCTGTATCATATACTCTTTCATATCCTAAAGTTGCATCACTTTGTTTTTGACTAATAATATCATAAGAATTATTTCTTTTTTCCCATGAATCCATTATCATATCTGACATTTGATCATAAATTTTTTGATTAGCTTGGATAGTAGAAAGAATACTTGATTCTTCTTTATTAAACGCATTAACAAATGTATCACTAAACTCTAAAGTAGCAATACAATTGTCTAAAATACTTTGCCAGTTTACAAATTCAGCATCAAGTGCTGTCATTAAAATTGTATTATAAACGATAAGTGGCCAAACATCAATCTTATCACTAAAGATGTTAAAAGGATTACTATTAACATAATAAGGTCCTATATCTTTAACACTAGCCGTAAATAAACCTTGCATTAATTCACCATTGCTGTTTTTAAAAGTGGCTCTTAAGATGTCACCTCCAACATATGTATTTGTTCCTAAATTTTCAATAATCGTAAACTCATTCATCGTAGATAAATAATTATAGCCAACGTCATTGGCATTAACATACTCTGCAGTTTCATTCCATGCATTGTAGAATCCTTCGGTGGTGTGTGGATCAATAACAGGTAATTTAGCAAATACAGCATCTGGATAATAAGTTTGTTGCCAATTTTTCGCAGCTTGTGATTTATTAAATCCCTCTAGTTTCATCATGAAAGTTACCATATAATTAGGATTTTCTGGATTATATACTTTAAAAGAATAATGGATATAATCTAAAGCCGGAACATCGACTTTCCAACCCTTGGGTATTTTCATTGATATTAAACCATTACTATAATCTTCGTATTCAATAGTTTTAGTAATGCTTTTTGAAATCTTGACTTTACCATTTTGAGTTACAATAGTTTTATTGCCACTTTTCAAAGAGGTATTCTCCCCCATTACCATGGCAATGACAATAATTACTAAAACGGCAGCCACTATGCTCACTATCGTTTTTTTATTCATATTGATTTTTGGTTTTTTTTCAATCTTCTTTTCTTCTTTTGCTTCAACTTTATTCTTCATTTTTATACCTCCTAATCGATTGTAAATTCAGCGTATATATAGAACATAAGTGCTTCTTCATCAACACTGTCTATTCTTCGTAGAATAATATCTACTAGTCTATACTTACCTGGTTTTAATTCACCATAGTCATCAACCCAGTTAATACTTGCTTCTTGTTTATCATTACCAAGTAAGATAGATGAATAATGGAGGTTTTGTACTGACAATCCTGTAACAGTAGGTAGTTCACTCCAAGAACCATCTTTTTCAGTTTCTATAGATACAGTTTCATAAAGATATTCCCTATGACTAGAATTTTCTAATATAAGAGTTGCTCCCTTATTAGTTATTGTGTTGTCTTTGAAACTAATAGACAAATTAGCATCAGGTGGTTCAGGATTCAATTCACAATTATATACTTTCCAATATTGAAAGAAATTACGTGGCCCTGTATCACGAATATTATATTTTTTTTGATAATCACATTTTGTTATGTCTATAACCAAAAATTTAGCAACTATAGCATCTATTCCATCTTCAGATAATTCACCATTTTCATACATTTCTATCAGTATTGGAACAACTTGAGTACCTAAACCAACGATATTATCGTAATATGAGTTGTTAATATAATCATATGTACTTGAGGAAGAAGCGTTTTCTTCCAAGATTTTGTCAAGATTAGTTTGGATAAGACTTTTTATTTCTTCTTCCGGAATGTACTCTTTAACATATCCACAAACATTTTCAAAAGAACATGTAGATAGTCTTAACTTTGGATGCTTTTTATTACCACAGTGATAAGTTTCAATAATGATTCCCGCTTTACTACCACAATTTGTTTTCCATCCTATTATAGGGTCATTATTAAGTAATATAGCTTGTCCAGTATCAATACCAATAACTATAACTGCGAGTATTATAATAATAAATATACATTTGATAATTCTTTTGAAAAAACTCTTTTTCTTAACTGGTCCATCGCCATTAACTTTTTTATCAATCATTTGCTTCTTAGTATTTTCGCTTTCTTCAATAATAAAAGGTGTATCCGAAGATTCACTAGTATTATCTTGGATTTCCGCTAAAACTATTGATGAATCAAGTATATTCTTCTTGTTTTTTTCACTTTCATTATTCATAAAATAACCCGACTCCTTTTTATAACCATCTTTTGTCTTTAAGATGATATTATTCATATGATATATTATATCATGATTTTAATAATGTCACATTATCTTTTTTTATAGATAATCAATTCAGGATTAATACCATTTTCCCCATATTCACTAACTAATAAAAAGGACATATTAGCAAGGATGCCAAAACATCTTTTAACATCGCCATCATTAAATAAGCACTCTACTTGATTACCAAGATATGCTTCATTATCCTTTAATAGTTTAGTTTTGAAACCATTAGGTAATGGATATTCCAAATTAACAAATTCGCCATGTAACGGATATAATTCTTTAATCTCTGGCATGCCTTCGATATGTAAAGCATTAAATTCTTCAATCAACTCTTTTTTCAGAGCCTTAAAACTATCTTTTCCCCCTACTTCAATGTATTTAGCTATCCAACATTTTTTTCCAAATGGACAACCATTAGTGTTCGGACATCCTTGACACTTTTTACTTTTTAAAAATTCACATTCATCACAATTAGCTCCACATATAGCTTTCATAAAATTACCTCCATATATTTAATACTGCAAATAAAGGGAAAAGACAAGCATTGAAAAAAAAGCATTTTTGTGCTGCCTTTTATTTAATCTTAAGACTTTTTAAATAATTCTTTTGTTCCTCAGTAATTCGATAACTCTCCACTGCCTTTTGAATCGTTTTGTTATGAACCCAATATTCTAATTTTTTATTCTCTAGGTATGGCAATGTAGATGAATACTGTTTAGCTAAAGCCGTAGCAAAATACCAAGCTATCATCATATTTACATAATATTCTGAAGATTTAATATTAGAAACTGTTTCTAAATACTCTGGTTTAAAATAATCATCTAAATAATATTGCATTAGAGCACATATACCAAAACGAATGGTATATGTTTTCTTCGATTTAATCCATTTATGAATTTCTTTTAATAAATCATCTAGATGTTTTTTAAATACTTTTGGTGACATTTGATCACACGTTGCCCAATTATCCACAAATGGTAAAAATTTATTAATATATTCTATACATACATCATAATCTTTTAATTCGGAAATAATAAAAGCATGTAATTGGTTTTCATCAAAATACTTGTGAGGTAAATCATCTAAAAATGAAATATAGTTACTTTCTTTGACTATTTTTTTAGCATAACTTCTTAATTCTGGAGTCCGAACCCCAATAATTGAATCGGGATTAATATTAGGAATTAGTTTAATTTGAAAATCACGATACTTAGTGTCTTGTAATTTAAATAATTCTTCTTGGATATTACTCATTTTTATCTCCTTCGATTACTTTAACAAAATATCTAGCAATAAATAAATCATCATACGTTGTTATTTTTATATTTGTATAATCTCCTTCGATAACTTTTATCTTATAATGATCTTTTTCAAGCAATTCACAATCATCAGTTACTATTTCATTTTGATATTTTTCATGCATTTTTAACAGTATTTCTTTTTTAAAACATTGAGGTGTTTGGATATTCCATGTTACATCTCTTATAGGAGTATTAACTACTAAATTATTATCATCTAATATTTTGATGGTATCTTTAGATTTTACTCCCATAGTTACACCATCATAATCATGAATATTTTTAAGACATTCATCAATATATTTTTGTTTAATAAGGGGTCTTGCTCCATCATGAATGATTACGATATCAGCATTAGTTAATCTAAGACAATTGTATACTGATTCTCTTCGGGAATTACCACCATATACTAATTGAATACTTTTATTAAAATGTTCATTATCAATAATACTTTTAATACTATTAAAATCCTCTTTTCTAATAGCAACTATGATATTATCAATATTTTTATTTTGATCAAAGGCATGTAAACTATATGCTAAAATTGGTTTCTTATTTATAAGAGATAAGTTTTTATTTCTTTTTGTACCAAATCTAGTACTATTACCCGCAGCTAAGATAATTGCTATTACTTTATTCATTTTTCTTCACTAATTTTCGTTGATAAGGAACTTCACGATTTAATTCAACTTCATTTTCATCAATATTTGTTGGTTTATAAAAATTTAATTCTAGCATATTAGCTAGATAAATATAAGAATGTTTAATCATCATTCCAAAACGCGTTTGCTCTAAACTATAATCTACTTCTTTAAAATTCATTTCGGGGTATTGACCTATTCCAACGGTACCAAGTGATTTTTTTAATGGTTTATCCTTTGCTTCAACATTTTCTAAATCAAGTGGTTGTAATATTAAAGAAAACAGTTGTCTTTCAACACCGTTAATATTTTGTATTTTAATCATATATAAATCATGACACATATAATAAAAACGATAATAAATGCTTGGATCTACATCACTAGGAATATTAAAGAAATCATAATCTCTTTCTTGAGAAAAAGAATTGTTCTCTATCTGTTCATTATATGTTTGAATATTTTCTATAAATTGTTCAGGTAATTCCTTAATAAAACCATTAATTTTATTTCGATAAACATTTTTAACTCTTAAAATATACCATAATGATGAATCATACTTATTTCCAAATACCATAAACCCTCCACTAAATAATTATTCTAAAATAATATTATCATTTTCTTATGATAAAGTATATTATTTTACACGTTTTTTTATATAATCTAAATCCTCGATAATCCCATAATCTTTTAGAAAATTTATTGTTTCTTCGGTAATAAAACTTTTGACATTAAAATACATTTCTTTAATAAATGCTTTTTGATTTTCAGAAAGCATTGGCCAATTAGCTTGAATTGTATACCCATGACTTAAAAAGGAACTGAAACCGATTCTACACCAACCAAAGTCAATTAACATATCATCACAAACTAGTGCTTTCATACCCTCGGTATTAATATTATAAAAATCTTTTAACAACTTAATTGCTAGTTCTCCATGACCATACCTATTACAAGGAAAGTGGGTACCATCATGTGCTAGCCAACCTATATAGTCCATTTTTAAATATCTTTCTTAAAACAAATAATGCGATTGACTTCTTGAAATCCCATTCCTTCATGAAAATGTAAACTCTCAATATTAGCAAGTTCGCAATCACTAGCAAATTCGGTGCAGCCCTTTTCTTTAGCCCATTTTTCACATTCTTTTAAGAGGTTCTTTCCATAACCATTATTACGATATTCTTTAAGAACAAAAATACCTTCGAGATATCCAACCGGCGAAGTATTAGTACCCTCGACATAATCATGTCTTAACTGGCACTCTGCAAAAGCAATTGGCTTATCATCAAGATATTGGATAAAGCAAACTGCTTCTTCATTTTTGATTAAACCCAAAAATTCATTTTTTAACTCATTATAGTCATTATCAGGCCATAGTTGCAATGCTAAAGTGCCAAGGATATCAATATCTTTTACATTAACTTTTTTAATCATATCTACTTACCACACAATCGATCTTTACAATTATGACATTGTAACGCACTATTGGTTTTTTCTAAAAATCTTTCAGGATGAATAGCACAACTTACTTCCCAAACAGTTAAAACGATTAAAGCCATAAGTATTAAACTATAAGTCCATATTCCAGGAATAAAAATTAATGGCGTAAACATCATGGCATGGTCCCAATTAAATATACGACAAGTTGTACAACATTTATTATGCATATAGAAAGTTTTAAATGGACACCAACCAACAACACAAATGATGTCACAAACATAAAAGGCAGCAGAACATAAGATAACAACCTGATAGGAAATAACATCTGTTAAATATAAACATCCAATAAGAGCAATAACTAAGATCCAAGTAATGGCTACAGCCACTATATCTTTATTCAAAGTTTGCATATACTTTTTAATTATTTTATTGTCAATTTCTTTAATGCTTGGTAAATATCGATGACCCCAATATTTTTGAGATCCTAATGGCCAATAATCAGGTACCTTACATAATTGAAGTATCATATCTATCATCCATATTAACCATATAATATGTAATGGTGAAAACATTCTAAAAAAATTAAAGCCTTTTGTGACTCTATAAGTATCTGGATAAAAAACGTATATAGCAATCATAATTATAAAAACGATGATGCGAAATATTAAACGATTGATATAATCTTTACGAAACTTTGATTTTCTTTTCATGCTTACTACCTTTCAAGTCTATTAACACTTACACTTGTAATTATAACATATAAAAAGCAGATTTTTCATCTGCTTAATAATTTAATCTAATTGTTCTTGTAATTCAGCAACTTTTAATTGTAGTTCTTCATTTTGATCTTCGAGCTCATCGATTCTTTTCTCATAATATCTTCTTAATTCGTCATTGCTTTTTTATTCTTTCTAGATGAATAGACCAGTTATTTTTTAACTTATCTATGTTTTCTTGCGTTGTATACACAGTAATTTTCTCAATTTCATTGCTTATGAGTACAATTTTCTTATCATTAGCCAATTTGATAACTTCTCTAACTATCTTCGTTGGATTTTCACAATTTACCCAAGCTATTAAGTTATTATCGTCATAAGAATCTTCTAACTTACAATATTTACTGATTGAATAATCTATTTTTACGTTACTATTATCTGAACTTACATATTCAATTTCATAACCACTATGTAAATCTAATAATAAATCATCTTTCATTTCATATTCCTTAGTTACTGTCTTTAAGTAAGAATCATTGTCTTCGATGACATTAAAGGAAACGGCCCCAGTGGTAATTAGTCCACAGCCAATTCCAAAAGTGATTAATGAAATTATTCCACTCCATATCATCTTTTTCTTATCGCTTTTTCTATTGAAGACAAAGTTTAATATTGATAACAAAAGAATTATTGCAATTACTGATGAAGATAGAATTGTTACTAATAACCCTATAAAGAAAACTCCTGTACTACGAAGCATAAAAGTAATAACAAAGGCTGCGAATAAGCCAATTAGTGCAACAGCTATTAATAAACCAAACCATAATGAGAATAGTTTTATTATACCGATAATACATTTAAATAAGAAATGGATAAATTTATATTCACTATCTTTAGGATCTCTTATAATAATTTTATTATCGTTCTTTTTAAGTTGAATTTTTTCATTATCATTATCTACATTATTAATTGGCGTTTCTTTATTTTTAGAATCATTAGACACAGTATCTAAACTATTATCTTCTTTTATTTTTTCATAATAATCTAAATATCTTGTTTTAAATATATGTGCAATAACTATAATAGAAACTATTAGTAATGCTATTATGATAATAGCCTCAAAAAAGTTAGTAACAACGAAATATGCTCTATCAGGTAAGAATCCAAATATTTTTCCAAATAAACTTTCAAAAATCAAAAATATAAACATAGCTATTAAATATAATAAACCTGCAATAACAAATTGTTCAAATAAGCATTTAATTTTACTTTTAAAATTCATATTACTAAATAAATTAATGGTGTTTGTAATATATTTTAAAAAGTCATCTACAATACTGTTTATTTTCTTCTTACTCTCTTCCTCCCCTTTAACTTCTTTTATATCTTTATGTAATAAATCATCAATATTTAAATTAAATATATTACATAAAGCAATTATTTTATCCATTTCTGGATAGGCGACAGCTGATTCCCATTTTGAAATAGCTTGTCTTGATACACCAAGTTCATCAGCAAGTTGTTCTTGTGAAAGGTTATTCTCCTTTCTAATCTTTTTTAAATTTTCAGCAAATTGATTATTCATATTTTTCTCCTTTTTCTACAAACATTGTATGATTTCTACTGGTTGCGTTCTACCATCTTTAGGTTGTTTTTTGTAGAAAGTTGGTTGCATTTACTATTATAACATAAAAAAAGCAGATTATTTATCTGCTAATTATTTATCTTTTACTGGTATAGGTTCTGTTCTAGTGCAAGTACCACCATTATTTTTAACATAAGCATCAATAACATCTAATGCTTGATAGGCATCACTATAATTTTCAATACCAGTTATATTAACTAAATAACCATCGCCGCCAGCTTCTTTAATTTCTCCAGTTGTTTCATAATAATTGAATTCATATCCATATGTTTCATCATGAAGATTACATTTAATAGAAACATTCATTAATCTTCCTGAATTATGTTCATGAATATTCTTAAAAATAATGCGTAAAGAAACTAGGAGAACCGGTGCAACTATTATAAAGACGACCATAAATTTAATTAGTTTTAAGATTAAACCCGCTAGTTTTTCTGTATTAGAAGTTTTTTCCACTAAAACATCCTTAATATCATTATCAGTTAATTCATCTAAGCTTACATTAAATATGCTAGATAATTCTTTTGCTTGTTTCAAATCTGGTGATGTTTCGCCTAACTCCCATTTGGAGATAGTTTGTCTTGCAACACCTATTTTTTCTGCAAGTTCTTCTTGAGAAAAACCATTCTTCTTTCTTAAATCCATAATCTTTTTTCCAATTTCCATAATTATCCCTTCTTTCAAATACAATCATATAAAAATTGAATATTATTCTCTACCAATTTTAACTGGAAAAATCGCCCGTTTTGATAACATTTAATAATATATAACTTATTTTACCACAAAAAAACGGATTTTTATCCGTCTTATATTTATTTAATAATGATGGTGTTCTACACTTTTAAAATGAACATGACAATCTTTTTCATCACACACTTCATCTTCGGTTTCCAATATTGCATGACAGATATTATGTTCTTCTAGTTCTTCTCTAATCTCCTTTTTAATTTTATTTACATCCTTAGATTTAGATACTATATGCATCGTAGCATAATTATTATATCCATCTATACTCCAAACATGAATGTGATGAATATCATCTACGCCTTGAATTTTTAATAAGTGTTCTTTTAATTGTTCAATATCTATATCATCAGGTGTTTTTTCTAAAAATAAGTCTAATACTTTTTTAATATTCTTCAGAGAATTAATTAATATAAAGATTGCAACGCCAATACTCATAATAGAATCTAAAATCTTAATATCCGTAAAGTTCATTACAATAGCCCCGATTAACACAACTATCCAACCAAATACATCTTCAAGCATATGTAAATTAACTGCTTTTTGATTAATAGAATCCCCTTCTCTAGTAACATAAGCCGCAATAAAATTCAATATAACACCTATAACAGCAAAGACAATCATACCGCTATAATTTACTTCAACTGGGTTAATAATTCTTTTTATAGCTCCTATTATTACTAATATCGATCCTACTAATAAAATAGTAGTGGTAATTACTCCTCCTAATACAGAATATCTAATATATCCATAGGTATATTTATTATCTGCATGCTTTTTGCTTTTCTTTTCCATAAAGTATGATATCCCTATTGATATAGCATCACCTAAATCGTGTATGGAATCAGACAATATTGAGATTGAATTAGTAAAAAAACCACCAAAGAACTCAAATATAGAAAATGTAATATTTAAAATGAAAGCAATTAATATGTTTTTTTCTGTTTTCATCTATGACACCTCTTTTATTATTATAACACCACTATACATTTTCCCATAACCTTATTTCTTTTTAATTGGATGCCTTATTACCGTCTTTAGTTTGCTTACATCACATTTTCTTGGATCACTTAAATATATTTCATGATGGTATCTTTTATCTGTTATATCTAATACATAACCACTTTCTTCCATATATTGGTGCATTAGCTCTATTGTAGCTGGTTCATCATCATAGGAACCTATGTGCATACATTGAACACATAATCCTTCATCATAAGTTAAGAATTCTACTCTTGAAAAATCTTGTTTTTTCTTTTTGGTAGTTTCCTCTATTGCCCAATCAAAATCTTTTTTAGTAACAAAATCTGGAAGTCTAATAATTGATATAAAATGCATAGCACCTTTATTATTATAATCAATAGTACCTTTTAGTCCATCTTGCCACCAAAAACCTTCAAGTGGTGGGACAACATATTCAAAGAATCCATCTATTTTATGTGCCCCTTTATAACTCATCTTTATTGTATAAGCAATGCCATATAGTAATCCAATAGTATTTTGATAATCACCATTTTCTTCATTTGGATTACCATTACCTCTTATAGCAATATAATTCATTTTAGGTATTTCAACTATACTTGGTTTATTCTTAGGCATATAAAATTCCTTATATTCTTTTTTATAATCAAAAGCCATAATTCTTATCTCCTTTCAAGAATCGTGACACTTTCGCAATGGCTAGACCGTGGGTTTTTGACATATCAAAAATGTTATACTAAATACTTTTAATTGCAAATATATTATACCATTATACTTAAGATGTTTTCCAATATCTTTTCAACTTCTTCTTTGTTTTCTATTTCATTTATAGCGAAACATTTCTTTCCAAGATCTTTAAATGAAGCTCCTGAATGGAATACTTTTTTTCTATCGGTAATAATAAATCTATCGTGATAAGAATTATTATTTACAAAAGTTACATTATTATATTGTTTTAAATACTTGTTTTTCAAATTATCATTTATATTTGATGAAATAATTATTACTTTCTTATTAATAGTCTTTAATTCATCAAGTATTTCTTTTCCAGCATAATTATCAATTATTATTATTTCATCTTTTGATAAATTAAATATTTCTAATAGTACTGAATAAGCATCATATATATCTCCTTTAAAGAAGATAGAATCTCTAGTTATTTCTTTTGGGTTAAATTTATCAAATAATTCATCTATTCTTTTAGTATTTTCATCTACTTTATCTTCAAGAAGTAAAAATCTTCTTGGCAATACGTTCTTATTATAGTTTATATAATGCCTCATTTTAACAAAAGTATCCATTATTCTTATGCTAACCTCTGTTGCAACTTTAGACTTTAATATTGTTGCAAGCATATAAACACCTTGTTCGGTAAATACTCTAGCGCCATATTTAATGTTTGAACCTCGCTTAATATTCAAGGTCGAAATTTTCGACCTTGAAACTTTTGCAGTTTCATCTATAGTCAACATCCAACTAAATCTAAAAGGGAATTTATCAGGATTATTCTTAACTGCTTCATTAATTCTTTTTGTTTCAACTTGATATAATTTTGCTAAATCAGAATCTAGCATTACCTCATTCCCATCAATTTCATAAATCATCTCTTCAATATTAATAATATTTTTTTCTATTATTTCGTTCATATAATCAACCTCCCTTTAAACGAAAAAGGAGATGACTAGAAAGTCATCTCCGAATAGATATAATTTTACTTGCCCCAATTATAAATTATCGAATAAATTGTCCACACCAACACTTGGCAAGTAATTGATGTATCATAAATATAACATAATGATTCTATAAAATCAATCAGACAAATCAATTCATTCGATTAATTTGTTGGTTATTTGCTATCTCAATTGTTTTGTATTTATATGTCTTGCACTTGTTACTACTTTTTTACATTCATCATTAAATGAATAGGCATCGTCTAATTGATGATATAAGGTACCACTTGGAAATTCACTTATCTTCCTAAATTCTATCATTATTTTCTCTTCTCAAGAATTGTTACTACCTCGCAATGGGTTGTATCAGTGTCAGTGCTAAGTGCTCTATCCTTGTTTCAGTATCAGGAATATTTCCTAGTTATGAAACTCCCCTAGTTGTTTGCATATTAGTGCTAAGTCATATTATTTAATTAGTTCTAAATTACCATCAATAATAATTGGACCAAAGCCTTCTATCTCATCATATAACATTCCTTCCGGAATATCATTATATAAATATATTTCCTTTCCTAATCTAAACGCATCATACATTTCTAAAAACGTTGCTCCACCTATATAATTTTTAAGAATTTTTCCATCTTTTTCTTTATCTAAGTTTAATACTAAAACTGCATCCATTTTTGATATTGTATTCTCACTCTGTTTATACATTTTAGCTTTAAATTTTTGATGTTCTTTTACACCTAAATCCCATGCTTTTTGTTCAGCTGTTGGATCATCATAACAATTTGGTAAAAATATTCTATTACCTCTTTTTTCTAATTCTTGTTTTACCTCTTCTATTTTTGAATAAAACTTTTTACTACATATTACTAATATTTTCATATATTATCTCCTTTCTAATACACAGACACTCTCGCAATGGTATGTATAACTAAACATATCTAAAATATAAATCTTTTTTACATCATAATTTGTATTTAAAGATTTTAAATCTTCAGAAAGTTTTTGAGTTTCACAAGAAATATAAATAATATTACTAGGTTTAATTTCTAAAATTTTATTAATTGTTTTTTGATCTAATCCTTTTCTTGGAGGATCTATAATAACAGTATCAATCTCGTCCTTGATAAGATTTATTTTGTCTTCAACTTTACCTAAAATAAAATCAACATTATCACATTTATTCATCTTAGCATTTTTTAAAGCATTAACTACTGCATTAGGAATAATTTCAATACCGTATACTTTCTTCGCATTTTGACTAGCGACAATAGAAAGTGTTCCTACACCACAGTATAAATCTAAAACATTTTTACCTTTAACATTATCTTTGATTATTTCAAATAACTTACTGTTTATAAAGGGATTAACTTGAAAAAAAGCATCATAAGTTACTTCGAAAAAAGTATTGTTAATAATATCAATAAACTTATTATCACCGTAAATACATTTATCATTTAAAATAATTCCAGCTACTTTTTTATCTGGATAATCTTCTTTATTTAAATTAATATTATCATCTGTTTTGATTGATACAAGTAATTCATCATTATAATTACACCTGATTGTTACCTCACCATTCCTAATATTCATATTTTTTAAATCAGGAAGAAAGTTATTAATGCATTCTTTAGTAATTCGACAATTATCTATTTCAATAATGTCATGAGTTCCTTCTTCATAAAAGCCAATTAAACTATCTTTAATTTTTAATTCTATTTTATTGCGATAGTTTTTAGGATTATCATTAGAAATAACTTCAATATCTTCATCAATACCAGCTCTATTTAGAATATTTTTTACACGATCAACTTTATAATTGAGAGTATCTTCATAAATCATGTTTTGTAAATGACAACCACCACATTGATAATAATATGGGCAAAAAGCTGATAAGGCTTCATGATTTCTTGAAACAAACTTCTTAGGTTTAGCCTTAACAAAAGAATTGGTCTCTTTAACTATGTCAAAAATAACAGTATCACCAGGAATAGACTTGCTAACAAAAATAGTTTTACCATCTATAAAACCAATACCATTACCCATATGATCCATTTTTTCAATTTCTACAACGTTTTTCATAAGAATATTATACTAAATAACATAAATAATTAGCAAATGTTAAATACTATGAATATGAATAGTTATATCAAAAGAATCAAAAAAGAATTTAAAGAAAATCCAGATTTAATAGTTAAAGAATTAAAAATAAATCTTTTAAAGAAAGTATATGTCATATTTTTAGATACCTTATGCAGCCAAGATAAAATAAATAATTATATCTTAAAAAGACTAACAAGTATTAAAAAAAGTTTTCAAGTAGAAAATACTATCCCTGGAAGTAATATCGTTAAATTAACAAATCATGATGAAATTGAATGCTATTTATATAACGGCTTTACAATTATTATCCAAGAAAAAGAAATATATGCTATTGAAACTAAAGTAGATATTAATCGTAGTGTATCGACCAATGAAACAGAAACTTCTTTAAAAGGTCCTAAGGAAGCATTTACCGAAAATTATCAAACAAATATTGGTTTAATCAAAAAAAGAATTAAGAATCATCATTTAAAGATTAAGAATGTCAATTTAGGAAGATTAAGTAATACCAATATTGGTCTATTATATATCGATAACATTACTAAAGAAAAGATAGTTAATGATACTTACCATAGACTTAGTAAAATAGATATTGACCTAATTAATGATTCTTTTGATTTATACCCCTTTTTATCTAAGAAAAGTATTTTTCCAACGATTATTTCAACAGAAAGACCAGATCGCTGTGCAGATGCTCTTAGTAATGGAAAGATAGTCATCATTTGTGATGGTTCCCCGAATGCGCTAATCATTCCTGGTTTTCTTGTCGATTTTCTTCATCCATACGTAGATAAATATAATAAAAGTAGCAATATAAATTTCACCAAAGTAATTCGTTTATTATGTTTCTTTTTGTCAATTATCGTTCCAGCTTTTTACATCGCGATTATTAATTACAATCAGGAAGCTATTCCATCAAGTTTAATCATTAATTTTGCCATTCAACGAAATAACATTCCCTTTCCCGCGGTTATTGAATGTCTTGTGATGCTTATCATCTGTGAAATATTAAGAGAAAGTGATTTGCGATTTCCAACAAAATATGGTTCGGCTGTTTCTGTTTTAGGAGCGCTTTTAATTGGTGAAGCCTCCGTTAGTGCGGGCCTAGTTACTCCCATTATGATTATTATTACGGCATTCACTTATATATCTTCCCTATTATTTACCGAAATTGAACTTGGAAATGCCATTCGAACATATCGCTTTATTTTTCTTTTGTTAAGTGCCTTTTTTGGGTTATATGGACTCATGATAGCATTTATCTTTTTTATTTTTAATTTATGTGACACGCAAAGTTTTCACTATTCTTACACCTTCCCAGTTTCCCCTTTTGATAAGAATTACTTTGATAGTGTATTTTTCAAAATCCATAATCGCTTTCGAAGCAAACGTTTAACAAAAAATATTGTAAAGGAAAAAGTATGAAAAAATATTTTTTAATAGTAATTCTTTTGTTATTAACAGGCTGTTATGACTACGTTGAAATCAATGACTTAGGCTTTATTTCTGCCGTGGGAATTGACTATCAAGATGGGTTTTATAATGGTGTTTTTGAATTAATAAAAACCGAAGAAATCCAAGACAGCCAATCAATAATGATTAATGCTACAGGTCAAACAATCAATGATTTGTTTGAAAATCTTACTTTAAAAATAACAAAAAGCCCTTATTATCATCATTTAAAAACAGTTGTCATATCAAAAGAAGTTGCCCAAAATCATTTAAAAGAACTAGCAGACTATCTTATACGAAGTCCCAAAATTAGAAATGAGTTTTATTTAGTTATTCTCGAAGATAGTAATCTACCCGACGTATTCCAAGAGGAAGTTGGACAAAAAATAGTTAGTTTAATCAAAACAAGTAATAAGCAAATTAACGTTGTTTTTAATAAATCATTCGAAGATATTTTAGAAAAGTTATTAAATGATAAAATAGAGGCTACCGCTACCGTAATTGGTTTTCAAGATGACCATTTCATTTTAAAAGGTATTGGTTTATTCAAAAATTATCAGTATATAACTTATCTTGATACAAGTAAATCATCATTACTTAATATTTTGAATAATGAAGATGCTAAGTATCCTATTAAACTAGAATATGATAAAAAATTAATCGAACTAGAATTATATAATACCAAAGTTAAATATTTATTTAATCATAATCAAACAACAATTCATATTAATGCTGAAGCTAAAATATTGGAAAATACAACAAATCTGGATTTAAGAGACCATCAAATATATGAGCAATTAGAAAATGATGCCATTAATATCTTAAATAAAGACATGAATGATTTATTAAACTACTTAAAAAAAGAAAATATAGATGTAATAGGTTTAAATGATAAACAATTTAAGAAATCAAGGAAGAATAACCCTCAGTATTTAATTAATACAAATATTAAAATTGATATTACTATAAAAATAAATTGGAAAGGAACAATATTTCAAATAGACAATGAATAAAGAACACTTAAGCTTAACTTATTTTATATCGAGACCTTTTTTCTTTGGTATTATTTATTCACAGTTATTTAACCTATCTGGTAATGATAGTCTAATATCTTGTGTAATAGGTACTCTACTTGGATTCATCATATTATATTTAATATCCAAGATGAATTTTGATAATCATCAAACTATTCAATTGCTTTTTTATCTTTTTTTGTTAATACTAGCATTATGCTCTATCGAAACTTATGTATCATCTTTTCTATTAGTCAAAACGCCCAAAATTATTATCATTATACCGGCCATCATGTTGGTTAGTTATGTCAGTTTTAAAGATACTAATTCTCTTAAAAAATGTGCTTTTATCTTTTTTATAATAAGCACTTTTTCATTATTAATTGTTTCCTTACTATTAAGTAGTTATCTAAATATTAGTAATGTTCTACCCTTCTTTACGACCGAATCTTTGGGGATTTTAAAAGGATCAGTTATTTTTGCTATCATGTCTTGTGTACCTAATATTCTTTTGAAAGAGGAAAATATGCCATTAAAAAAACAAATAATATATTACTTAATGGTTTCATTAATTAATACCTTAATCTGCTTTTTAACCCTAGCTGCTTTAACACCAAATGTAGCCAAGATATATAGTTATCCTGAATATATGGTTTTAAAAAGAATTAAACTATTATCATTTATCGAAAATGTTGAAAACATCAGTGTCTTAATATGGTATTTTGATTTTTTTTTCTTACTAGTTTTTATCTTTAAAAGATTGTTTAATCTTATCAAAAAAAGAGTTGTCTTTGGCATAATTATTGCCCTAACAACTCTTTTGACAACTTTTTATATTGCTAACAATTACTATTTAACCATTTGGCTATATACTTATTGTCCTTTGATAATGTTGGTATTTTTCCTACTATTCTTAACGACTATATCCAGCGAGAAACATAAATAACCCTAGTTGTAAAATCTTCATAATTAGCAAATACTTTAATAATTAAATCAATAAAAAACTTAATAATATCAGGACAATCATTTTTGACCTCAGTATTATTGATTTGTCTTTGTACTTCCTTCCTAAACAAATAATCATTAATATATTTATTAACGGCAGCATCTAACTCTTTTACTTCGTTAACTTCTTCTTCATTATAGATATCTATTTTAAAAATATATTCATGATACATTTTAATAATCTTTTGGGTTATTTCATCATCCGCCAGAGGATTAAAACCAATTATTTGATAGTAATTAGGACAATACTTTAATATTTGTTTATTTTCACTCATTTTAACCACTATCCTGAATAAATAATATAATACTTTAGCAATTTTGTAAAGATTTTTACTTAATTATTGCAGTTAATCATAAATAAAGATACAATTATCATAAGGAGCTATTTAAATGAAAAAAAAGCATTTAAAGTTAAAGAAAAAAGCTTGGTTTATTCTTTCTCTCATTATCTTTATCCCTATTGCTATTATATCTTTTATAAAAATAAAGCAAGACTATGAATATAAAAAAACTTATGAATATCGTTTTTTAGAGCAAGATTATACTAAAGAAGAATATAATCTTTTAGCTAAATACTTTGATGACAATAAACTTGAAGATTTATTAAACAAAGATAAAGATACATTATTACTTGATTTTCTTAAAAATGATAAATTTATAATTGACAATTTAGATCGCTATCTTAATTTTTATAATAAATATCGAGTTGGTGTCGATGAAGTTATTTTAAATGTTAACCTTAATCTTGATTATGATTGGTATGATGAAATAAGCGAAGTTGATACAAGCAAAGATATTTTAATGCTTGTTAATAAATATAATATTTTACCTGAAGATTATGAACCTGATGATTTGGTTAGTATTTCTGTGAAATATGCCTGGGGTTCTGGTAATACTATTCGTAAAGAAGCCTATGAGGCCTTTGTTAAAATGTGGGATGATGCTTATGATAAAGGAATATATTTAATTATTAATCTTGGTTATCGTTCGTATCAAGAACAAGAAGCCGTTTATAATCGGTTACTAAATGCTCGTAATCGTAAATATGCTGACAGTATTTCAGCCCGTCCTGGACATTCAGAACATCAAACAGGGCTTGCCCTCGATATTTTTGAAAAAAGCAATTCTAATACAGAAACTTTTAAGGATAGCGAGGCTTATGCATGGTTAAAAGATAATGCTTATAAATATGGATTTATTTTAAGATATACAAAAGAAAATGAAGGTATTACTGGTTTTAATGCTGAAGATTGGCATTATCGCTATGTTGGCATCAAAGCAGCCAAAGAAATTACTGAACAAAACCTAACCTTTGAAGAATATTACTTTTATAACGTTAAATAGTTTTATTTAACGTTTTTTGTTACCTCTAAAATCATGTCAAAATCATCATCTTGGGCCATGATATTACGATGTATTTGACCACATTTATCACATTTATAAACGATTTTAAAAGTATCCTTATATTTATCTACTCCAATTGGTCTTAAGATACCGTGACAAGAATTTTGACGATCACCAGGATTAATATCGACATGTTTACTGCAAAGACAATATGGACAATGATCTCTGGCACTTACCTTTAAAGGCTGAACTTCTTTTTTACAAACATCACAAATAAAGGGCTCATCAATCATTTTAAACTTTTTTAAATCCATATTAATCACTTCTTTTAGTTTATCATAAAAATAGAAATAAGCGATATATTTTATTAGGATGTGATTAGTATTTTTATTCATTTTATTACTCTTTTAAAAAGTATGATGTTTTTAACAGGGAGTTATTCTAATAATGTTTTTTTAGAACCTCTTAGTCCTCAGGAAGAAGAAAAATATGTGAAGTTAATGTTTATGGGCGATAAAGATGCACGTAATAAACTTATTGAGCATAATTTAAGACTTGTGGCGCATATTGTAAAAAAGTTTGATGTGAAAGAAAATATGACTGATGATTTAATATCGATTGGGACAATTGGCTTAATCAAAGGAATTGATACCTATAAAGACAATAAAAAGACAAAGATTACTACCTATGCAGCCCGTTGTATTCAAAATGAGATATTAATGTATTTTCGAGCTAATAAGAAAAGTAATAATGATGTTTCTCTATCTGACTCAATTGGTTTTGATAAAGAAGGAAATGAAATAAACTTAATTGATGTCATCGAAGATACTACACCCGATTTAATTGAAACCATTACATTAAATGACAATATTGATGCTTTAAAAAAGTATTTACATCTTCTTAATAAAAGAGAACAAGAAATAATTGTCAAAAGATATGGCTTAAATAATGAAGCAGAAAAAACTCAAAAACAAATTGCGAAAGAATTTCATATTTCAAGAAGTTATGTATCTCGGATTGAAAAAAGAGCCTTAACTAAACTTTTAAAAGAATTTATTAAAAACAAAAAAACTAATATTAATTAAATGATTCTTTATTGAAATATATCTTATTTATATGATAAAATAAATTATAGTAAGGTGATATACAATGAGTGAAAAAAATAATTATTATGATACAAAGACAGGTGAACCAATTGACTTAGAAGAATTAGAAGCATTCTTTAAACGTGGTGTAAAACCTGGAGATCATTTTGCTACAGGACTTGGGATTAGGCCAAGTGGCTATGATAATCAAAATGCTCCTGAAGCGACTGCTAAAGTTCCAAGTCAAAAACCTTTACCTGGCAATAATGACCCTATTATTCGTGCTGTTCATCTACATTCTGAAGCTTATCGAAGAGCTATGGCTGAAGCTGCTAGACAACAAACTATGAATGAAGCGGCCTATCGAAATAATCCAGGTACTGTTAATGCACAAAGGATTTCTAATGCTATTCCTACACAAGAAGCGCCTTCGAGACCTCCAGTAAGTCATACACAACCTGCCGAAACACAAAAAAAGAAAATACCTACTAATGCTTCAAAAGAAAGATGCTATCAAGAAGCTTTAAACAACAGTTGTGCAAAGTCTGAACCTATCAAGAGAAATAAAAATAATAGAACTAAAGTAGCCAAAACGGTCGTTGCATTGGCTATTGTTATGGCTATGTCAATCGCTAGTTATAAAATAGTTGAAAAAGGCGTTACGAATATTACAGATGATATTCATATGTCACAGGTATCTGAAGCATCTGGTCAAATTATTAATGGCCATAAAACACCAAACATTGTTTCAAAAAATACCTATCGAACTAGTGACTATCAGAATTTCTATTTTGATAATCTAGGTATCGCTAAGGATTTATTGCAATTACCTGATCAAACTTTTCTTGCAGCGCTTACAACAGTATATATTCAAATGGGTAATAATGCTGTTAATTCTTATATTGATAACTTTGGGCGTGTAATTCGAGAAGTTGGTTTATTAGCAGATCAAGAGCAGAATGCTTTTGCTTACGCTTATTGTCATGATACCACTGATTCAAACGATTTCCTTATCAAAAATAATTTTGTTAACGAAAATGGTGAACCATCATTTAAAAAGTTTGTTGAATTTGGTCAAAAAGAAATTAATCGTTGGTATCTATATCTAGAAGAATATGCAAGTCATCCAGAATTATATGAAGAAGAACAATCTTACGGAGGTAGAAAATGATTGAATTAGAACAAATTACTTTAGAAAACGGCGTTACTTATGCTGTAGCTAAAGAAATTGACAATTATGTTTATTTAGTAAATCCTCAAAATGAATTAGACTTTTGTATAAGAAAGAATGTTGCTCGAGATGGTAACGAATACCTTGAATCATTAGATAATGAAGAAGAGTTTCAACGAGCTTTATTAATACTAAAAGAATCAGAAAAAGAATAATCAAATGATTATTTTTTTTTATAAAAAAAACAATCCATATGGATTGTAATTTTTAAAATGAATCAATATTGATTTTTACTTTAGGCATATTATTTAAAAAGGCATATGCTTGAACTAAAGTACGAATTGATGTAGCAATTTTACCACCCTTGCCAATTACTGCACCATAATCATCACTATGAACAATGATTTCAATAATCGGAGATTCTTCATCACTTTCAAACATTTCGACTTTAACCATGTCTGGATTTTTGACAATACTTTTTACAATGAATTCAGTATATCCTTTAATATCCATAACTACGCCTTCTTACTTGCTTTAGTCTTGCTATCAGCAAATTTTTTCATAATACCTTGTGTACTTAAAATATTACGAACAGTATCAGTTGGTTCAGCACCATTAGCTAACCATTTTAAAGCCTTTTCTTCATCAATAGTTACTACTTCACTACCCTTTACTGGATTATAAGTACCAACTAGTTCAATAAATTTGCCATCTCTTGGACTTCTGGAATCAGCAGCAACAATCCGATAATAAGGTTTTTGTCTGCCACCCATTCTTTTTAATCTTAATTTAACTGCCATAACTCTTCCTCCTTTAATTTGTACAATAAATATAACATATTAGCATTTTACTGTCAACCATTATTTGTTGACTATACTATCATTAATAAAATCATCATTTAAATCATCAATATTAATGTCTAATTCTTTTTCTTGTTCATTATCAAAGATTTCTTCATATTCATCATAATCATCCTCGACTGCTATTTTAACTGTTGTATTACCAATAACCTCCACGCCTAGTTCTTTTTCGACTTTAAGATTAACATGACCATTATTAATTTTAACATCCGTAACAGTTGGTTGTTTTAAACACTCAACAATAATTTCACATTTATCATCTAGTTGATTATTATTTTTTAAATTAACCTTCATTGTATCTGTATAATCAAATTTTCGTGTAACAACCGATGTTTTAGTATCATTATCATAAGAATACCAAACATTTATATCAAAAGAACCATTTAAATTAACCTTGTTAGCCTTAATACCTCCGTTGAAAGTATGATTAATAACCCAACATCCTAAGATAGTATTTGGTTTTTCATCACATTCAATCTCATATGTTGAATTACTTGTTTTTTTACATTTACCAATAATGGCTTTGGTTACGATTTCCCGATAACTAGTCAATATATCACCTTCCTAATTTAATGTATGCAAATATGACTTAAAAAGTGTACAAATGCCCCTTTTTTATAGAAGTGATTCATTAATAAAAAGACTAGTTTTAGATTCTTTTTTATGATAGAATTATTATATAGTAAAGGGTGACGTGTTAATGCTAGGTAAAATTGAAAAGATTAGTGAAAACTGTATCTATATTTCTCTAAATGTTGCTGCCGATAACATCCAAAGTTTAATGAATTTATACGTTTTAATGCAAGACAATGTCAGTAGTTATATCGGAGAAATAGTCGATGTAAGTCGTGAAAGTGCTATTATTAATCTTATCGGAGAATATAAAAATAATGAATTAATTTACGGTTTTATGAAAAAACCAGCATTCAATGCCAAAGTTGATTTAATTGCGCCGAATTTTATTTCTAATTTAATTGGTAATTTTTCTGATTTCAGAAATTCCTTATATATCGGTATGTCCCCTTTTTATGAAAATGTTAAGATTCATGCCAACATTAATGCTCTTTTCGGATCACATATGGCTATTTTTGGTGTTACTGGTTCTGGTAAATCATGTGGTTTTGCTAGTATTATGCAAAGTCTTATTAAAAAGAATAATCTTACTTCTAATATGAATATTGTTATTTTTGATGCCTACGGTGAATATCATGATGCTTTTAATATTACTGATACAACTGGTCGTTATGCTTTTAAAGCCTTAACATCAAGTGATAATGGTCAAGATGAAAAATTATGTATTCCACCTTGGTTACTTGATATCGATGATTATGCCCTTTTATTAGAGGTAACTGATAAACATCAATTAACCATTATTGAAAAGGCTTTAAGAAACGTTAATCTTTTTAAGAGTCCTAACAATGAAGTTGTTAAATATAAGAATAGTATTATTGCCAATGCTATATTGGATATTTTGTTAAGTGGTAGACCAGCTCCCCAAATAAGAGACCAAATTATATCTGCCCTATCTAAATTCTATACTGATGATTTAAATCTTGAGAGTATTATTCCTCAACCGGGATATAATCGAACAATTAGACAATGTTTATTAATTGATGATAATAATAAAATTAATGCCATTGAAGTAGTAGCAGAATTTCTTCAACAATTTGTAGCTGATGATATGATAAGCACCCTACCAGATGGTTCTTATGAATACTCCTTAAAAGACTTTGCTGATGCTTTAGAGTTTGCTCTAATAAGCGAAGGTATTTGGAAAAGTGAAAAGATATTTGATAAAGCTAATATCTTAAAAGTACGTATTGATGCTTTATTAAATAGTGAAAATAGTTTATTATTTACCTATCCTAAGATGGTTACCAAAGAAGAATATATTAAGGCTCTTTTTACTACTAAACTTGGTCAAAAAGCGCAAATTGTTAATATAAGCATTGATTCACTTGATGATCGTTTTGCTAAGATACTTGTTAAAATATATTCTAAATTATTATTCAATTATGCTAAGAGTTTAAATCAAAGAGCTTCTGTTCCATTCAATATTATTTTAGAGGAAGCCCATCGTTATGTTCAAAACGATAGTGATGTTGAAATACTTGGTTATAATATTTTTGAAAGAATATCTAAAGAAGGTAGAAAATATGGTGTATTGTTGGGATTAATCTCACAAAGACCGAATGAATTATCTTCGACATGTTTAAGTCAATGTAATAATTTCTTATTATTTAAGATGACTCACCCTGTTGATGTTGAATATCTTTCTAAAGTTATTCCGAACATTACTAGTCAAATTATTAATCAAATGAAAACCGTTCCACCAGGACATGCTATTGCCTTTGGAAATGCGTTCAAAATACCCGTCTTAGTGCACATGGATATCCCTAATCCACTACCTAATAGTACAAACACCAAAATTGATAATATCTGGTTTGAGTAATGATAATTAATCTGCTATAATATTGTTTATAGAGGTGGTAATTATGGATTGTATTTTTTGTGAAATTGCCAAGAAGAATATTCCTGGCAGTTTTATTTATGAGGATGATTTAGTGATGGCCATTATGGATATTCATCCCCTTTGTGATGGTCATGTCATGATTATTCCGAAAGAACATTTTGAAACGATATTTGATGCACCAAAAGATGTTATTGCACATATGTACGATGTAGCTCATAAGTTAGTACCGGCGATTATGGATGCCACGAATGAAGATGGTATGACTTTATCAATTAATTATGGATCAAAGCAAGAAATAAAACATCTTCATTTACACTTATTACCTGATTTTACAAAACCTGCTACGAAAACCATTGAAGAAGTACATAAAAATATAATGGAGAAATTATAATGGCTAAACGATTTAAAAAATCTGTTCGATTGTCTTTTGGATTCATTGTTTTTCTAATCGTCATAGGATTTGCCCTATTTAGTATCTTCGGTGATAAGAAAACTGAATTTAATGTTAAAAATAAAATAGCAGGTATCACTAAACCGAAGGAAGTTTGGCCAAAAGTATCCAAAATATCTTTACTAGCTACTGGTGATGGTTTATTACATAATGCTGTTTATTATGATGCTTATGATAAAGAAACTAAGACTTTTGACTTTTCGCCTCAGTTAACCATGATTAAAGATATAACAGAAAAATATGATATTGTTTATTATAATCAAGAAACAACTTTTGGGGGAGCTAGAACAGAAAGATTTAATGGTAATCCTGATCAGATACCTGGTTATGACTCCTACCCTTATTTCAATAGTCCTAGTGAATTTGGTGATGCCATGGTTGATGTAGGATTTAATATGGTATCTCTTGCTTCTAACCATAGTGCCGATTGTACTTGGGCTATTAAAGATTGTATTGTTAACTCTTATAAATATTGGCAAAGTAAAGATGTAATCTTTGACGGATTTAATATTAGTGAAGATGAAACCAACAATTATATTATTAAAGAAAAAAATGGAATTAAATATACGATGTTAAATTATACAACATCCCTTAATGGTTTAAATGGTTATCTTAAAAATGATCCTTACTTAATCGATGTTTATGATGAAGAAAAAGTTAAAGCTGACATCGAAGAAGTTCGTGATAAAGTTGATGTTTTAATTGTAGCAATGCACTGGCATACTGGCCCCGAATATTCATTTAAAGTAACCGCAGAAAACAAAGAAATTGCTGAGTATCTTTCTTCTTTAGGTGTAGATATTATTTTAGGAACTTATTCCCATTGCCTTCAACCATTCGACATTATTAATGATGGTAAAACGGTAGTATTCTACTCTCTTGGTAATTTTATTTCTAATCAAGGTGATTTAATATCATCGATTGGTTATAAAGGAATTGTCGGCGTTCTTGCTTCGATGGATATTACCAAGACGGAAGAAAAAGATGGTACAGTTAAGATTACAATTGATAATCTTGGTGCTGATTTAACCTACACCTATAATAAAAATCACAAAGGATACTTAGTTATTCCTTTTAGTAAAATGAGCGCTGAATATAATGCTAATTATAAAGAAATATATGAAGACTATAAAGCCGTTTTAACCGAGTATAATCAAAATATCACTATTGCGGAACTTAGTAATAACTAAAAAAGAAAGAGCAATCTTTCTTTTTTTAATAGTATCTAGTTCCCCCTAGAACAATAGCCAATAAAATAAAAATTATTAATACAATAAAACCATAATTATTATTAATATTGGTTATTGGTTCAGAAGAGTTATTTTTTTTGCAATTACAACTCATAATTATTCTCCTAAATATAGGCTCCGACGATAATTATAAGTAGAATGAATAATACTAAGACAATGGCTGCTCCTAAACCGTTTGAACAATTATTCATAATTTTAATTCCTCCTTTTTGTCTTTTCATAATATTAAATGCTAAAACTTGATATTTGTTCTTGTTTTAATTGTTTTTTAAGTTTTTCGCTGCTATAATTATTGTTATGGAGGATTTAACATGAAGAAAAAAATATGTAGTTTATTACTAGTAATGATGCTTGCCACTGGTTGTGGTAAAATACCTAAACTTGAAAACGGAAAGGATGCTGTTGTGACATTTACCAATGGCGATAAAATAAGTGTTGATGACTTATACGAAGATATCAAAAATACCTATGGCTTATCTAGTTTAGTGGTAATGATAGATTCTTATGTTTTAGAAAAGAATTTTGCTGATTATATTGACACTGCAAAAGAATATGCCAAGAGTTATATTGATGCTGTTAGAGAGAATTTTGAAACTGAAGAAGAATTTGTAACAGCTCTAAGTGAAAGACTTGGTATTCAATCTGCTGAAATGTATGAAAAACAAGTTTATCTAAGTTATATGCAAACCCATGCTGCTGAAGAATATGCTAAATTACAAATTTCTGATAAAGAAGTAGAAAATTACTATAATAACAATGTTGTTGGAGATATTGAAATTAGTCATATCTTAATTACCCCAGAGGTTACTGATGACATGAGTGATGAAGAAAAAACTGAAGCTGAAAATACAGCCAAAGCCGAAGCACAAGAAATCATTGATACTTTAAAGAATACTGCTAAAGATAGTCTTGAAGATGTTTTCGAAGAATTAGCCAAAGAACATTCTGATGATAATGCTACAAAGTCTAAAGGTGGTTCTTTAGGAAAAATTAATAAGAATACTTTAAGTAGTAAATATGATGAACTTGTTAATGCTGCCTATAATTTAAATGATGGCAACTTCTCTACTAGTGTTATTACGACTGAGCTTGGTTATCATATTATTTTAAAAACTAAATCATATGAAAAAGCATCACTTGAGGATTCTAAAGAAAGTATTCTTGAAACTCTAGGTCAAGAATATATGGATTCCGATTCATCAATTACTGTTAAAGCATTGCAACATTACCGTAAAGAACTTGGTATGGAAATTCAAGACAGTGAATTACAAAAACAATATTCTAACTATATTCAAAATCAATTAGCTAGTTCATTAACTGAATAATAAAAAAAGTTATCAATTACGATAACTTTTTTATATGTCATTAACTTCGTATCCTAGTGAATATAACTTCTTTTTAACCATTAATTCAAGCTTATCACCACTATACTTTTTGGATAACTTATTCTTATACTTTATATAATCTTTTTGACGATTATCTTGATCTGATATATCAAGATTATTTAATTCATCTATGTAATATTTTTCTGGATAACCAAGATTATTTAATTCGGTTCTTATCTTCTGAATTAAGCCTTTTCTAGATGAATGCTGATTAGTTTTTAATTTTTTATTAATAATGCTCTTTACTCGTGCATACCAAATGGTATCCTCGATTATATTTAAATGACTTTCAATATCATTCTCATTTAAACCTAATTTAGATAGATTATATCTGATTTTAAAAGGACCATTGAGAGTAAGATTAATTTGATCATTAATATAACTATCCAAGTAGTTATTTTCATTCAGTAATCCCTTTTCATATAACTTATCAATAATCTTATCAATATCCCTCTTATTAACAACAATCGTTTTAAGTTTATCTCTTACTTCTTTTGCAGTCCTTTTTTTATAATTAATATATGAAACTATTTTATGATAAGCCATGTAATAATTATTATCATTAATAATTTTCATATATGTAGTAGTATCTATTTCTGTAGGTCTAAAAATACCACAATCTAAAAGCACATCACCATAAATGATATGCTTTTCATTATCAATTAATAATTCATATTTATTATTACTCTTTTGTTTAATCGAAGTAATTTTTTTCATTGTTGTTCCTTATCAATATACTTCTCACAAGCCTTATCTAATTCTTCGAATAATTTATCAACATCTTCCCTTTTGGCAATACGGGCTCCAGCCGCAAATTTATGGCCACCGCCATTAAAATGACTAGCTATTTCATTAATAATGGGACCACGACTGCGGATGTTCGCTTTGTATATTTCATTACGCTCATCATAAGTAACAAAACACCAAGCCACTAATTCTTTGATAAAATGGAAATTATTGACAATAATCGAAGCTGTTGAACTATCAACTTCAAATTCTTCGATAGTCTTACTATCTATCAATATATAACCAAAGCCATTCTCTGTTAATGATAAATTATTAACGATATAGGCTTCGAATCGACATTCTTTAAGACTTTTTTCATAAAGATTATCATATAAAGATGTAAAATCCATATTATATTTTTTGATTAATTTTAAAACGACTTCAAAAGTATGTGGTCGAGTATTCTTAAATAAAAATCTTTCACTATCAGAAATAATACCATAAAAAAGATTCTCAGCAATCGTTTTATCCAATTGTAGATGTGTATTAAAGATTAAATCAGCTACCATTTCCGCAGTCGAAGAATACTCTGTTGAACTGAAATCGACAGTAGCTTCGATATCTTCGGATGGATGATGATCAATTCTTAATATAGCATCAAAAGTATAGTCTTCAATGCCATCAATTCTCGCCTTATTAGGAACATCTAAAACAATTAATAAAGCATCCGTAATACTATTACTATCTACTTTATCCAAATTACCTAGATAACGAAATTTACTAACTCCTGCCCCTACCGCATAAACTTTTTTATTAGGAAAAGTTAAACGAATAGAATCTCTTAAAGCAATTTGACTCCCAATAGCATCAGGATCAGGGCTAATATGACGAGCAATAATTATTTGATCATAACTTTTTATAATTCTAAATACTTGTCTAAATATATCTTTATTTATGATAATCTCCTTCTTTCTAAGGTTATTTATTTAGTTTTATGTTGTATGTATCTTCCGCAATCATTAGTTCTTCATTAGTTGGAACAACATAAACAGGTATTGTACTATCTTCAGTACTAATACATCTAAATTCACCACGGAAATCATTTTTTGATTTATCAAGTTTAACGCCTAAAGAGGCAATGCCTTCGATAATTTGTTCTCTAGTTAATGAGCTGTTTTCACCAATACCAGCAGTTAAAACAATCACATCAGCACCATTTAACATATTATTATACATAGCTATATAATTAGTAATCTTTTGAATATACATTTTTTGAGCAAGTAAAGCTCTTTCATTACCTTCGGCCATAGCATCTTCAATATCTCTCGAATCAGAAGATATGCCTGTTACCCCAAGATATCCACTTTTTTTATTTAAATCGTTAGTTATTTCTCCAACAGTTTTTCCCGTTTTCTTAACCATGTATTCAATAATACTTGGGTCAATATCACCACTTCTAGTGCCCATCATTACACCAGCAAGCGGCGTAAATCCCATAGAGGTATCAACAACCTTACCAGCATCAATAGCGGTAATACTTGCTCCGTTTCCAATATGACAAGTAATAACTTTTAAATCATCACGTTTTAAATAAGAAGAAATTTCACCATAAACAAAACGATGTGATGTTCCATGAAAGCCATATTTTCTGACACCATATTTTTCATACCATTCATATGGTACGGGATATAAGAAATGATCCATATCCATTGATTGATGAAAGGCCGTATCAAAAACACCGACATTTAATACGCCAGGTAATTCCTTCATAAAAGCCTCTACGCCTAGTAAATTAGCAGGATTATGTAAAGGTCCTAGTTCATTATATTTAGAGATTCTCTTAACAACATCTTCATCTAAAACGACAGGAGCACTAAACTCTGCCCCACCATGTAAGATTCGATGACCTACACCTTCGATTTCATCTAATGAAGAAACAATTCCTAATTCGATTAATTCATTCATTAAACATTCAACAGCAACGGAATGGTCTTTTAATTCATGTTCCTTTCTTATCTTATCACCATTGTATTTAATAGTATAAAAGCTTCCTTCCATACCTATTTTTTCAAATAAGCCACTAGCAATTGACTTCTTTTCCGGTAGTTCAAATAAATTAAATTTCAAAGATGAACTTCCAGCATTAATTGATATAATTTTCATATTTCCACCTCGACATATTTAATTATACAAAAAAAAAGCCAATTTGACTATCTTTTTGGCTTTCCTTTTAGATTATTTTGCTTGGTGTAACAAAAGTCTTTATAATGACTCTCTGTATTCCTGGGATTAGCAGATAAGTTATATCCATAATCATTGAGAAATTCCTCTTTGATTTTTTGATAACCATCGACAATAAATAAATCACAGGCTCGATAATATTTTTTCTTTATCATATTATTATGATAAGCAATTTTAAAAAATATATTACCTATAATAAGTCTTCATAAGGATTATTTGTTTCGTTTTCAGTAATAGTATATATTTGATGATTCTTAATTGCCTCGAAAATAAGAGTTTTAAAATCAACTAATTTTTCATATTCATATACCAAATTTATATCTGGATAAATAACGGGATGATCTGGAACAAAGATGGTACAACAATCTTCGTAAGGTTCAATACTTTTCTCATATGTACCTATTTTTTTTGCTAAATCAATTATCTCTAGTTTATCATAAGTACATACAGGTCTAATAACTGGCATTCTAATTGCCTCATTAATAACTTGCATGCTTTTAAGCGTTTGACTGGCAACTTGCCCAATACTTTCACCATTGATAATAACATGGGCATTTATATTACTAGCTACTAGAGCACTAATTTGATACATCATACGACGCATAATTGTTATTAAATAATAATTAGGTATATTTTTAATTATCTCTTCTTGAATCTTAGTAAAATTAATAACATGAAGTTTAATAGTTCCATTATATTTAGTAAGAATTCTAGCTAAATCTTGTACTTTTTTAAGAGCCATTGGACTAGTATGTGGTGGTGAATCAAAGTATATAGCCTCGATTTTGACACCCCGCTTGATGGCTAAATATCCTGCGACAGGAGAATCTATTCCTCCACTTAGCATTAATAAGCCTTTTCCTAAAGAAGATGCAGGATAGCCACCTAATCCTCTTTCTCCATTGAAATAAATTAATACTTCACTTAATCTAATCTCAATATTAATTAGTAAATCAGGATTATGAACATCTACTTTTTTATTGTCCATATTTTTTAAAACATAAGCACCGACTTGTCTTGACACTTCAGGACTTTTAATAGGATAACTCTTATCACTGCGTTTAGTTTCAATCTTAAAAGTGGTAAATTCCCTATTTGCAATAAGGTCAACTGTATTACGTTTGATATCCTCAATTTCTTTACTTTTATATAAGTATCCAACAATTATTTCATGAATACCAAAGACTTCTTTAACTTTATCCGTTACTTTTTCATAATCATTGGTTCGAATAATCATCCGACCATAATCATATTTAATGTTATGATCAATACCAGCCAATTTTTGATCAATGTTATCTTTTAAAGTTTTTAAAAAGAAGTTAATATTATCACTCTTCGTTGATAATTCTCCATATTTGATAATGACTACTTTTTCCATCTTATTCCTTTACTAACAAACTGTTAAGCATATGGTAATTCTTTTCAAATACTTCGATAAAACGATTTATTTCTTCGGTAGTAGTAATACTTGCTAGACTAATCCGAATAGTATGTGTAGCTCTTTTGTAATCGTTATAAATGGCCATGACACTACTTGAAAGTTCTCCTGAAGAGCATGCAGTATTTGTCGATAAATATACTTCATCGTTATCTAATGCTCTAATAAAGGTTTCAGGTTTAATATTCATGAGTGAGATATTTAAAATATGAGGAATGGAATATTTTGTTTTATTAATTAATATGCCATCCATCGTTTTAAACTTTTTACATAATCTTTCATTTAAAAGACTAATATACTTTTCTTTCTTCTCAATGTCTTCAGTTGCAAGGCGTATTGCTTTGGAAAAGCCTACTATCAAAGGAAGCGGTGGTGTTCCTGGATTTAGTTCATTCGATTTGCCGCTGCCGTATAAAATAGGTTTTACATTAATCTGACTACTTTTATAGAATAGAGCTATACCCTTGGGACCAAATATCTTATGGGAAGAAATACTAGCCATATCGACATCATGAAGAGAAATACTGGTTTTACCAACAGCTTGTGTCATATCACTGTGTAATACGACATTATTATTCTCTTTTTTTATTATTTGCCGGATCATTTTAAGTGGTTGACGAATGCCTACTTCACTATTTACCGCGCAAATACTGACTAGTATTGTATCATCACGAATCAATTTTTTCAAATGTTCAAAGTCAATTAATCCTTCACTATCATTATTTACATAACTTATTTCAAAACCTAAAGTAGTTAAATAATCACAAATGGCATAAATGGAAGGATGTTCTAGTTTAGAGGTAATAATATGTTTACCCTTTTTATAGTTAGCCAAAGCATAGCCTATCAAAGCAAAATTATTACTTTCTGTCGAAGATGATGTATAAGTAATTTCACTTTCTAAAATACTAAAGATATTCGCAATTTGTTTGGTAGCACTAACCATTAATTCTTTTGATTTTTGTCCAAGTCCATTCAAAGAGTTAGCATTGCCAATATAATCTTTAGTCGTTTTATTCATGACGTCTAATACTTCAAGAGAAACAGGTGTTGTTGCCGAATAATCTAAATATACCATGTTTATTCCTCCCGAGTTTTGTATTCTTCGATTAATTTTTTATGAATACCTGGTTCAATAATATTAATAGCACTAATTGCTTGCTCTAAACTATTTTTATAATTGCCTTTAACAAAGGCATTCTCAGCTTTAGCAAGACCAAAATCTACTTCTTTATTGACAACACGATAGCGATTACCATAAACGATAGCCATCTCAGCCATTTTCGCGGTCTTTGTTGTTTCGTTAATCGTATTATATACTTTTAAAACTAAGTCTCGAGCTGTATCAACACGTGTATTTAAAGTTTTAATAGAAATAGGCCTTTTTTCTAGTTCATTAACCATTTCGGTAATAGCATCCCTAGCCTCGGATAACTCAACATAGTAGTTTTTAGGAATAATTGGTAATTTATATGTTCTAGCTTTTTCTTTGGTTTGCGATAATATTTCTTTAATTTCGTTTAATTGATCGTGAGCACGAAGTTCATCATCTTTAAGACTACCAAGATTCTTTAAAGTACCACTTAACTTTGTCTCGGTATTAACTAATTTATTATTAACAATTTCCATGTCTCGAGCTAAATAAGAATATGCCATTTTTTTACCGCGGTAAGTTTCCATAATCTTATCATATGAAGTTCTTTCATCGATTAATTCATCACGAATTTCACTAATAACGGCTAAATCATCATCGGTTAAATCATAACTATATTTTAATTCACCAGTCTTTTTATATAACTCATTATTAATTTTTTCTAATTTAGATGATTTCAATAAAATAGATCTTGAATAATCATCAAATAGTTTTCGAGATACCTTTTCTTTATCAAAGTCACTATATAAAGAATCAAAATAATCAAACATCGTCTTTAGTTCAAAAGTAGAATCTACGACATCTAAAACATTTAGTCTTTGAAAAATATCTTGAATTTTCTTATTAGCTTCCTCAATATTATAGTCAATATTTAAGTATTCAAGATTATAACCATCATTAGTCATTCTTTTATAGATTAATTTAATATCTTCGATTTTTTGAGGAATAAGTATTTCACCATATTGAATAATCGTCCGTGTTTCATCTACAACAACCCGTAAATTAGATATAATGGTATCTATGGCCTTAACAATTTTGCCTACTTCAGTGTAAGCATTCCTATCCATTGCATTTTCAAAAGATGAGAATAATTTATCAACATTCTCAAATTGTAATTCAATTGGTTTTTTTATTTTTTCGTACTCATTAATGTGATCATTATAAGTACTCATGATAGCCCGATACTCTGTCTTAAGTTTTGTAATCTTATCACGATTTTTCTCTTCACTTAAGGTAATTTCGCGAATTTCATCAAGTAAAAAATCGGCTTTATTATGAAGATAATTAAGTTGCATTTCCGCCTTAATCATATCCTCTTTTAATTCTTTGTAATCCCCTTCTTCAAAATCTAGTTGAACTTCATTAATAATATCTGTAATTGTAGGAAGTTCTTTTTCCTTAATGTCATTAAAACGTTCCTTCCAATTCTCATATTTTTCTCTTAATTCATCATTATTAACTAAGGATTCTACTTTACTTAATTCACTAAGGATTGAAGCTGAAATGATTAGGTTTTTTTCTCTTTCTAGTTCATCAATTTGTTCACGATACTTCTTTTTGTTCCGACGTCCTAAGACAATTAAAACGACGACAATTACGATAATTGTAAAGATATAATAACCAAATGCAAATAACATAAATGTCGCTCTTGTCATCTCAGCACACCTTCCTAGTATAATTTTAACATAATTACAAGATTAAATGAATACTAAAAAGACTGTTTATGTTGATTTTTTACGTTATTTATAATATAATTAATTTGCTTTGAAAAAAGCACGTGCGCCCATAGCTCAACTGGATAGAGCGTTAGACTACGGATCTAAAGGTTGGGGGTTCGAATCCCTTTGGGCGTACCACTTATTTTAGGTTGTATTTCAATTATTATTGATGTATAATGTTTTCTAGGTGTATCCCAAGACGGGTGCACCAGATGATGCTTCTTCGAGAAGTAGCACAGCTTGGTAGTGCACCACGCTTGGGACGTGGGGGTCGCAGGTTCGAATCCTGTCTTCTCGACCATTTAAAAATAACTAGATAGTTTAATATCTAGTTTTTTTATGTTACAAGTGACCCCCACTTGCTCTATTAATTATAAAAATGTCACTTTTTGTCAATCGTTCTTTGGGCTTGAACGGCAGTGATGGCTACAGTACCGACGATATCCTCAACACTACATCCTCTAGATAAATCATTAACTGGTTTATTAAGGCCTTGGGTAATTGGACCATAAGCGTTAGCCTTAGCTAGTCTTTGAACAAGTTTATAGGCACTATTACCAACGTCAAGATTAGGAAATACTAATACATTTGCCTTACCTGCCACTTGAGAATCAGGACATTTAATCTTAGCTACTTCTTTATCTAATGCCGCATCTACTTGCAATTCCCCATCGATTCGTAAATCAGGATAATTATTTTTAGCAATTTCGGTAGCATTTACTACTTTATCCACTAATTCATGTTTAGCAGACCCTTTTGTAGAATGAGATATCATGGCTACATATGCAGGACTTTTGGTTAAATACTCAAAACTATCCGCCGATGTCTTAGCAATAACAGCTAATTCTTCAGGATTAGGATCTTGAACCAAGCCACAGTCAGCAAAGACAAAAGTACCATTCAATCCGTATTCACTATCAGGTACCTCCATTAAAAAGAAAGCTGATATTATTTTTTCACCCTTGATGATTTGTAAAGATGGTCTTAAAGTATCCGCAGTGGAATGACATGCTCCAGAAACAATGCCATCCGCTTCACCTTTCTTTAAAAGCATACACGCATAATACATGTAATTATTTAAAAGCAAGTCTTTGGCTTCCTCCAAAGTCATACCTTTTTCTTTACGAAGTTCATATAATTCATTTGCCAAATTATTTAATTTATCCATATCTTCGCTAGGATCAATAATATGAGGATATTTAACCTTCAATGATTTATCACCAATCAAAATTACATCAGCAATACCTTCCTTGGAAACAATTTCCGCGGCCTTCAAGACTCTTTCATCCATTGTTTCGGGTAAAATAATCCGCATTTTATTCTCTTTAGCTCTAGATATTATTTGCTCAATTATCTTCATCTTATCACCTACTTAATTATTGTCACAAACTTTGTTTTTTTGCAATCATTTTTATTTAACTTCTTTTAATTCACCTGTCATGATGGAATATAAATAACATTTGATATCTTTATCCATTATTTTTTGTAAGTATTTTTTATAAACTTTTAGTTGTTTTTGATATGCTTCATCATCAATATTCTTTAGTTTATAGTCAACAATCTTCACTAAATCTTTTTCAATTAACAAGAGGTCAATAAAACCATGAATGTTTTCTTCTTCATCCATAAATTCATATTCTTTATAAATCTTAGTATCTTCTGTTAAACTTAGTTTTTTCTTAAGATTTTCCAGTTCTTTTTGATAAGGAAAATCATTAGGATAATCAAAGAAATCTACCAGTTCAAAGGCTTCATGAACCTTTGTTCCATAAGCAAGTAATTCTTTTTCTTCCTTAGAGATTAATTCATTAATCTTTTTCGATGCATGTCCTTGTTCAATGATTTCTCCTTGAACATTGATAGTTTTAAAATTAATCGTTTTATCATCCTTTGTTATTGTTAAATCTTGTTGATTCTTCGTAAGATATTTTTTACTTAAACCAATTTTACTTAAATCCACTACTTGTACATATCTCTCTAAATTACCATTAATGGATTTAATAATATCTAAAAAGGAATTATATCTTTTACGAAGGACATTATCTACTACACCTTTGACCGTTATCTTGGGTTCTTCTTCCTCTCGAGGAATGATAATAATCATCTTTTCCTTGGCTCTTGTCAAAGCGACATATAAAAGTCTTATCTTTTCTGATACATCATTAATTGTATACTTATCCGTCAATAAATCTTTCGTTATTAATGAACCTATTCCTTCCTTAAAATAAGGAGTAATAAGACCATATACATTATCAAAAAGGAACTTTTCTTTAATATCTCTTTTGTTGTATTCTTTATAAAACCCTGAAAAATAACAAACAGGAAATTCGAGACCTTTAGATTTATGAATATTCATTAGTTTAATACTATCCGTATCCGCACTACTCTCTTTATATTTTATTTCATAATCACTATCAATCATTGTACATAAATAATCATAAAATTTAAGATAATCATAGCCATTGATACTAAGATTACTGGCTACTTTTAGTAAATTATCAACCCGAATTAAAATATCATCAATATTTTGTAATTTAAGAATATTTTCATAAAAATTAAATTCTTTAAGGATTTGTTTTAATAAATCATAGGCATTCATATAATCCAGTTTATTAACAATGTTAAGACCCTTTTGATAAACGATTGTTTCTTGATAATTATGACTGTTGATTGTTTTTAAAATGTCATTATCATTAAGTTCAAATAAACAAGAACGGCTAACGGCTACGAAAGCATATTTAAATGCTGTATCATAAATACCATCCTTTATTTTTAAAATTAAAGTATAAATATTTTTTAACAAAAGAATATCTACTTCATTGGTTAATTTACGGTCTTCATAAACATTCAATGGTAATTTTTTATATTCAAAAATCTTTTTATAGGTGGAAAAAGCACTGCCTCGATCCATAATAATACAAAAATCACTATACTTGGCAGTTCTTAATTCCCCGGTTTTTTTATCCATTACTTGATAATTATTTTTTATCTTATTTAAAATATCATCCGCAATAATAAAGGCTTCCGTTTCTTCATTAGAAAGCGTTTCTTTTGCATAACAAAGAAGTTCTAAATCATAATCTTGTTTAGCCTCAGTATCATATGTATGATTACCATATACCATTTGATGATCTTTGATATAATTAGCTCCGCCAAAGTCATCATCCATAATTAAATTAAATACTTCATTAATACCATTTAAAACATTACTCCGAGAACGAAAGTTTTTTAATAAATCAATTTTAACTCCCCCATCGTTTTGTGCATATTTATCATATTTATTCTTAAAAATAATGGGATTAGCATTACGAAAACCATAGATAGACTGTTTAATATCTCCGACCATATAAACATTATTATTCTCGATAAGGGAAACAAATTCTTCTTGAATATCATTTGTATCTTGATATTCATCAATCATTATTTCCTTGTAATAATTTTTTAGTTCATTTTGAATTTCTTCGTTATCTTTTAAAAGTGTAATAGCCATGAGTTCAATGTCAATAAATTCATATAAATCATTATCATGTTTATACTTATTCAATCTTTGATTAAATTCTTTAATAATATCAATAATTACTTCCACATAATTTTTAGAAATAATAAATGATGCATATATATCTTCCAAGTTATTAAATCTTAAATAAGTTTTAATTTTACTAATTGAATTAATAATACTTTCTTTAAAAGACTTTATTTCTTCGCTATCTTTAGGAAGTCTCGGAAGAGTTATATCAATATTTTTCTTTAAATCATCATATTCTTTAGAACGAATAAGATTACCTAATTTTTGGGATAATTCATCAGCAAAGTCACTAAAACCACTGTCAGAAATAAGACAGATATTGGTTTCAATATTTTGCATTTCTTCATAAATAAGATTCATGTATTTTGATATTAAATCATTGCGATATTCTTCATTATAATAATTGTTAAGATAATTATCTAAGTATTCATCTTGATTTACTTTTTGACTTAGGGAATCAATGATACTTAAAATATCTTGCTTAATTTCTGTATCATTTTTAATACAAAAATCATCGATTAATTGACAAAATTTATCATCTTTTTTTAGATAGTATTCATCAAATATTTCATCTAGTATTTTTTCTTTATAAATACTAATAAAACCATCATCGACAATGCTTAGAGATGGTGAAACATTTAAAATATAACTATATTTTTTAACTAATGATAAACAGTAAGCATCAAAAGTTGTGATATAACTACTTTCCAATAAATCAAGATTATCTTTTAAATCAGGATTATCGGCAATCTTAGAACGGATTCGATCTTGCATTTCTCCCGCCGCGGCGGTTGTAAAAGTTAAGATAAGTAACTCATTAATCTTAATTCCCTTTTTTAAGTGATGAATAACTCTTTCGGATAAAACGGCTGTCTTACCTGAACCAGCACCCGCGGATACTATAATATTGCTTCCTGTTGTTTCAATCGCTGATAATTGTTCTTTCGTCCAACTAGGCATCTTCACCACCTCCTAAAAAAGATAAATCCTCTATTTCATCATAAATAATATAATCATCTTCGGTTTTATTGCAAATATCTTTAAACTTACAATATTTACAACCAATATCTTTGCTATATCCTATTTTCTTAGGATTAATATCAAATTTACCTTTTAAAATATGCTCGATTGCTTCATCAATCTTTGCTTCCACAATTTCAATTATTTTATCCATTTGTTTATTGTTCAAAACTTTAGCATAATAATAAAAATTACCATCATTCTTCGTTTTCATTCCACTTATTACTTGGCTATTAGCATAGGTTAAATCAAATTTTTCTAATAAATCACTATCACTCAAAGAATAACCCATCAATTTAAGATTATTCTCTTTTTGTTCTAAATAACTCTTTTTAGGATCAATATTAATGTTCTTATCTAAAATATATTCTAAATAAAAACCCACAAAAACAGGATTAGTAAATAAATTAGCTTTCTTAACTAAATATAAATAAATTGGTAATTGCATCCCAAATCCATATGGTAAATATTTTAAATCAACATCAACCGTTCCCGTTTTATAATCAATAATCGCTAATAAAGTTTGTTTCTCATACTCTTTATAAAGGATTTTGTCAACATAACCCATAAAACTAATAGGAATATCTTTGGTTTTATCAATAACTATTTTTTGTTCAAATAAATTCTTATCTAGACCAATATTCTCTTTTTGTTTATTAAGCGTATCAATAACAAACTCTATATCCTTAATAATCTTTTGAATAAAGAATTCTTCCTTAACCGTTAATTCTTTATTATTTTCTTTGATATATTTAGTTATTTCTTCTTGAACATCTAATTTTTCACTAAAACATTTTGATAAAACATCATGAAAAATCGAACCAATAAAAGCTTCGAAATTTTGGGAATACTCCTCAAGTTTTAAGACATTATTTAAGTAATACCGAAAAGCACATTTATTATAAATATCAAAAGATGAATAAGACAAAGTTAATTTATTATTTAATACTTTTAATAATTCTTCTTGATTAATTCCCTTAAATTGATTATCAAAACAATGATAATTAATATCCAAAGAATTTTGATATATCCCTAAATTAGAATCAATTTCGCCATATTTATAGAATAAATCTAAGCATCTAGCATAATTAATCTTACTGTATAAAGTTGAATAACTATCTAAAATATCATCTTTTTCTTTAATAATATTTAAACCAAGTTCACTAACTAATGAAGATGGATAACATTCCATACCATTAACCTTTTTAGAGTAACTAATCCGTAAATTTTTAATACTTTTAATTTTTTTAAGCGTATATTCTTTAATATTTTGATTAATTTCATTGGTACTTTTTAAATGAACTTCATTTTTAATACTATCCGTTATATATTTTTCATCTTTTACATAGGCTGGTATACTACCTATAGCAAAGTTTAAAAGAAAAACATAGTCATCTTGATCAAAAGGATAATTAGTATCGACAACTTCCAAAGCATTTTGGATTTCTTCTTCATTAACATTAGTCTTTTTTAGATCATCAATAATTAATGGTTTTACTTTTAAATAATCATCAATATAAGAATATTTATTACATATGGTTATTATTTTATTAACTAGTTTAGCATCATATTTCTTAATACTTTCAATACTCTTGGTTATATCGCTATCATAATTATCAAGAAAATCACTAGTTATTCTTAAACTATATAAACTTCTTTTATATAATGATTTAAGAGGAATATTATAAAAATAACATAGTCTATCTAAAGTATCATAATAATCTTTAGGTACATTAACAAGTTTAATTTTTTTAATATCTATTCCCTGTTCAATTAATTTACATATCTCTTTTAAAACATAGTTTATTTCATCTTCAATATTATCAAAAAATAATAAATTATCATGATGATACTCGTCACTAAACTCTTCATAAAATGTTTTATAATTATCAAAAACATTCTTTTCTAAATTATCTAGATAACTATATCCCAAAACATATATATTTTTATCCTTTAAATAATCTTTAAAAAAAGAATTATATAAAAGAAAATCATGTTCTTTTAAATCAATTTTTAAATCCACTAATCTTTGTAATCTTTCATCAAAATAAGTATTATTCTTATCAATATAGTAAAGATTATTTAAGTACATCTTAGCTATATCAACTTTATAACCATATTTATTAATTAAATAAGATAATGTTTCATCTTTATACTTAAAATAGTATTCTTCGAAAAAAGATTCTTTAGTATAAAATTTAACATTTAAAAAAAGTTTATTTTGACTAAACTTTTTTAATAAACTTTCCTTATAAGTATTTTCACAGATTATAATTGAATTATCCTTTATGTTCATAAATACTTCCTACTTATATTTTAACAAATTCACATATAATTTGCATTATTTTACAAAAAAAAGCTAATTTTGCCTGTCGACAAAATTAGATTCAAGATATTAAGATGTTCAGAAGAATGCGAGGACGACCAGGCACCAATCTCAGTCACCCTACCATCCACAATAGGCATGACCAGAGGCATCTACCCCACAGCCCGCGTACGCAGAGTAATCGGTACAGTCGACAAAACCGTGGATGCTCACTTCACAGCTGAGGTCGCCCACACTGCAGCTAGCGTTGTCGTCGCGAGCGCCGCAATTATCTATATCGACTGTTATTCCGGCATCGATAAAGGCTTGATATATTGCCTCTAAGGCACTTGCTTGTTGTTCTGATGTTAAATTACTATTTAATGTATGTCCACTTAATCCATATTGGGTATATGGTTGACTTAAACATATTTCATGTCCTGTTATTGTTGCACATGCATAGTACTTACTACTATCTTGGCCTATATATACATTATGTCCAGTGTCTGTTCCACTACTTTGTAATGTTCCTCCGTAATTTGGATGTGTATATATAGGTTCATATTGTTCGGTATTATCATTCCATTCTGATAATGCAAACCAATATCCTGTTGGACCTGGTACTGGTACTGTTCCGGCTGTACATGACACATTAGCTACTTTAAACCTACCACTATATGTTTTGCCTGATAAAGCACTTTGATCTTGGCTTACATTATAAAATTTACTTGATAGGGTCCATACGGCAGTACTCATGGTATTTCCCGTTCCATCGATTTGCGCTCCACTTACAACTGTTGCTGCATAATTTGTATATGTTAAACTTGAAAGGTCTGTTTCACTACTTATACTGTTTGTTCCTTGTGATACATGCGCATTATTTGCAAGTGTTCCTTGAATCGTAAATTCATTTGATGTTACTCCACTTGTATGTGCTGTATACTTATCACTTGAAGTCCATTCATAAATGATGTCATATGTACACACCATACTATAATCTGTATTGGCCGTGAAATTTACCGTTAGTGTCGTGGAATTATTGGCTGCTACTGTTCCATTACTGGCTTGAACCATGTTGGCTGCCGTTATATTTAGACTCATTCCACCACCTATAGTATCAAAGACCATGTTATTTCGTTCTGTTATCGTATTAGCATTTGCTACATTGGTTATATTCATATTACCTGTTGAAAAATAAGCATATGTGGCTCCGATTACTAAGGCTAATAGCGTTGTTATGGCTATGGTTATTAAAATGATATTATTCTTTTTCATACGAATACCTCTACTATAAAAAGTATACAATATATATTTCTTTTTTTAAATATAAAATCTAATTTCACTATTTATCAAAATTGGATTGCAATATTAATGTAACTCTTGGTGTAATTAATAAGATAAAATGCAATTAATCATTATAACCGCTGTAAACATCGCCTTCGGGGGTAATGGCAACACTTATCAAACCATTATCAACACAACCAACCCAGCCTCCTGCTGTAACATAGCATTGTTGACTATGATTGTTAAAATAGCACTTAACAGTGTCAGCGCCATATCCGCAATCATTGATAGTAAGATTCATTCCCTCATTAATTAATGCTTCATAAAGAGCATTCTTCGCACTTGTTTGTTGAACACTTGTAAAATAACTATTAATTGTATGTCCACTTAGCCCATATTGGGTATATGGTTGCGATAAACATACCTCATGACCATTACCATCGCTTGCACAGGCATAATACTTACTACTATCTTGACCAACGTAGACATCATGTCCTGTTGCACTTCCTGTTGTTTGTTGAACCCCTCCTACTGTTGGAAATGTATAATATGTTTCTATTGTCGATGGGTACCAATAACTTGTTGGTCCTGATGCAGTTACAGTACCAGCGGTACATGAGACATTTGCCACCTTAAACTTTCCTGCATATGTTTTTCCTGACAACGCACTTTGATCACCATCAACATTGTAAAATTTACTTGTTAGAGTCCATACCGCCGTACTCATTGTATTGCCTGTTCCATCTATTTGAGCACCTGATACAACCGTTGTACTGTTGCTTGTATATGTAAATGTTGATAAATCTTTTTCACCATTAATACTATTTGTTCCTTTACTAACATGGGCATTTGAAGCTAGTGTTCCTTGAATCGTAAATTCATTTGATGATACTCCTGTTGAATGAGCCATATATTTATCTGATGATGTCCATTCATATACAATATCATACGTACATACCATACTATATTCGGTATTAGCCGTGAAATTTACCGTTAGTGTTGTATTATTCTCCGCGGCGACATTTCCACTTAGACTCTCAGCCATATTCGCAGCTGTAATATTTAGTATCATTCCACCACCTAAGGTATCAAATACCATGTTGTTTCGTTCTGTTACCGTATTAGCATTAACAACATTTGTTATATTTAAATTACCTGTTGCAAAATATGCATATGTTGCTCCGATTACTAAGGCTAATAATATTACTATAATAATTGTTATTAAAACAGCATTATTCTTTTTCATACGAACACCTCTACTATAAAAAGTATACAATATAAATTTCTTTTTTTAAATAAAAAACCAACTATTTAATAGTGGATTTTATCTCTTCATAATAATTATCTAAAATATGAAAAATTTCTTCTTTGGATTTAGCCATACATATTTTATTTTTGATTAGTGCATTGTGAGGCATTCCTTTTAAATAATAAAGAAAATGGGTTCTTATTTCTAATACAGCCGATTTTTCACCTTTTTCTTCACAAAGATTATTAAGATGTCTTTTCATCATAGCAATCTTTTCTTCGAAGGAAACTTGTGTTGGTTCAATACCCTTTTCTAAATAATCTATGCATTCTTTAATAAGCCATGGATTACCTAAAAGGCCTCTTCCTATCATAACACCAGCACATCCGGTTTCCTCAAGCATTTTTTGGGCATCATAACAGCTAGTTACATCACCATTACCTATAACCGGAATACTAACACTTTCCACAACCTTTTTAATAAGGGACCAATCCGCATGACCAGCATAACCTTGAGAACGAGTTCTTGCATGAAGAGTTATGGCACTAGCCCCAGCCTTTTCAATAATTTTAGCTACTTCAACACAATTAATACTATTTTCATCCCAACCCGAACGAATTTTAACTGTTACTGGTATTGGTACAGCCTCAACAACGGCTTTGATAATTTCATAAATCTTTTCGGGACTTTTTAAAAGAGCACTACCTGCCTGATTTTTAATAGCTACTTTGGGAACAGGACAACCCATATTAATATCAATAATATCGGGATGCATTATTTCGTACACTCTTTTAGCAGCCTCGACAAAACTATCGATATCACTACCAAATATTTGTTGTGATATTGGTCGTTCTTTTTCATCCATTTCCAAAAGTTTAAAAGTTTTGTGATCACCAAAAACAATGGCTTTATCAGAAACCATTTCCCCTACGACTAAACCAGCCCCAAATTCTTTACAAATAATGCGAAATGATTTATTAGATATACCTGCCATGGGAGCCACAATAATGGGACTCTTAATCTCTATATTACCTATTTTAAAACTCATTAATAAACACCCCTATAAATGGTAAAAAGATGTTACTAAAAATCAATAACATCCATATTTACAATTCTTTTGTCTTCGAAAGTTATTTTAATAATATCCATGTCTTTCTCCGATTCATTATAAATGACTTTCTCATTAAACTCAACAATTAAATTATCATCTAAATTATATCCTGTATCACCGTGTCTGATTAAATAACCTAAAATAGTTCTTTTATGGGTAAAGATAGCTACTTTGTTATTTACATTTAAACCAACAATTTTACCAATTACTTTTTCAATTCTTGTGGCTACTTCTTCGAGAGATTCTCCATTAGTTAGTTTAATGTTGAAATCATGATTTTGCATAAACTTAACCATCTTAAGATTCTTATTGCCTAACTCGCCAATCTTACAATCATTTAAATTTTCATCAACCATGATATTTTTATTGACTCTTTCAGCAAGATATTTAGCAGTACCTAATGATGATGATGCTAATGAAGAATAAATAGCTGATACATCATTTAAATATTCATTAAGGGATAAAGCTTTAGCTAAATTCTCTCCTTCGATGGAAAGAGGTCTGGTTAGTTTTTTTAACTCAATATCCTTTAAATCATTGTAACTCAAGTTATTTTCATATAAATTATTACTAATTAAATATACTTCCATTTTTACTCCTTCAAATACTTAAAAGATAAAATAAAACCAATTACGGCTAAAACTAAACCAATGATTATTTGGGTTGTACTACATGCATATGAAAATAAAGAAATAATAATGTTAATCGCGGAAGCACTAACAAAACCGATAACCGCAAAATAAGTTTGTTTTTCATACTTTTCTAAGAAATAACCCATTAATCTTGAAATAGTAAATAATCCAACTAACATGCCAATACCAAATACTGCAATAATTAAAATATTAGTATTTAAATTAGTGAATTTAACAGTTTGCGATATAACAGCTAACATTGGTTCATAAAAGCCAATAATAACTAATAAAGCAGAACCACTGACACCCGGTATCATCATGGAACCTGCTGCTAAAGCTCCTGCTCCAAAGATTTTAGTTAGCCCTAAAGCGTTAGTCGTTAAAATGGCATTCCCACCATTACCTAGAAAGGAAATACCTACTAGCAAAAGAACCCCAATAACGGTCCACATAAAATTTTTTATTTGATAGTCATGATCTGTTTTCTTAAATAATTCCGGTATACCACCAATGATTAAACCTGTAAAACATAAAAGCGTTGCCACTGGATACTTTTTCAAAGTAAAATTAACTAATAAGCAACTTACTAAGGCTGAAAATACGATGCCTAATCCAACCGTTAACAGAAATTTAAAATCACTTTTAATGCTCTTTTTTAAATTATTAATATCATCAAGTAAGCGGCGATAGATTCCTAACCCAATAGCTAAATAACTAGCACTGATGGGAAAAATAATTCCTAAACCCACAATAAAACTTTTACAAAATATGACTAAATAATTATCTTTTTTCATTCTTTATGTTCTATCTCCTTTATGTCAACTCGATTAATAGAATCAAATCGTTTTGTAATCTTATCTGTCGTTGTCGTTAATTCATCAATTGAACTATTAACAGCCCGAATATTTTTGGATAATTTATCCCAACGATCTTTATACCTAGTAAATTCAATACTAAGTTTATTTAATTCATCGTGAATTATACGAGCATACCGATCTCTTTCGATATTCTTAATAATCATGGAAATAGTTGATAACGTCGAAATAAGAGTCGTTGGCCCCGTAATCCATACATTGTTATTGTAAGCATAAGCAATCAACTCGGGATGATAGGCATTAATTTCAGCAAAAATAGCCTCTGCAGGTAAAAACATAATGGCTTCATCCGAAGTAACACCAGGTACTATATACTTATCTCTAATATCATTAATATGTTTTTTGACATCATTAACAAATAACTTTTCAGCTGCTACCCTTTCCTCTTTTGATCTATTACGATCTGTCATTCTTTGATAGTTTTCTAAAGGAAATTTGCTATCAATAGAGATAATTCCCAAAGGCGCTGGAGCCTTTAATAAGGCATCAACAATATAACCATTATCAAACTTTACTTGGGTTTCATATATACCATTTGCGCTACTGCCAAAAGCGTTATTTAAGATATATTCAAGATTAACTTCACCAAAGGTACCTCTAGTTTTCTTATCAGTTAAAACACTTTGGAGAGATACAATATCTCCCGATAAATCATCAATTTTCTTTTGTGCTTCATCAATTTTTGATAGACGCTCTAAAACATTCATAAAGGTCTTATTACTTTTTTCAAAGTTTTTATCTAGTCTTTCATTAACAACATCATTAATGTATGTTAACTTCTTTTCTATACTTTGGGAAAGTTTTTCAAAATCGTTTGATAAATCTTTACTAAAGCCAAACTTAAAATCACCGATTTCTTTAGTAATATCCGTTTCAAATTTACCTAATTTTTCAATTAATTCAGTGTTATTATTCTTTTTACATAATAAAACTATAATTAGAATAATAGTAATTATAAGTAAAGTTAGAATAATATAATCTATCATTTTTTCTTCCTCCCTGATTTATGTGATTTTCCAGTTCTTTTAATTAGTTCTAATAATACTTCATCCATCTTTTCAGGACTAATATAAATACTGTAATTAATTAGTTCAATACAAAGTCTTTTTCTACTTGTAGCATAAGATAAATTACGATTCTCAGTTATATAACACTTTTTCATATTTTTTAATAGATAAGTTTTATGAAAAAAGCCAATCTTCACAACTAATTTTTCTTTATCTAAATAATATGAACGCGCATAAAAGAAATAGGCAAAAATGACGGTAAAAATTAAAAACCAAATACCACATATAACAAAATGTCTGTTGACATGTAATGCAATAATAATCAATGATAAAATAAAGCACGTAAATAAATAAAGATTAAAAACTAAATAAAAGCTATTATCAATGTAATTTTTATATTTCATATACTACCATCCTAGATAATTATACTAGAAAATGTATCTTATTAAAAGTACTTAAAATAAAAAAACAATTATAATTAAATAATTGTTTTTTTGTAATTATTTTTTATAATTCCAGATTAGTTTGTAATAATCTTTATCCATTATATACTTACTCATAGCAATTCTAGTTCTAACATCAACATTCATATCTTTAACATATTCATCATCAACTTCTTGCCCATCTCTCGCCTCAAAACTACCACGAGAAGCAAAATATTTTCCTTTGTCAGATACCCAAGAATTATCAGAGAACATCGCTAAACCCGGTTCACTAGATAAAATATCATGGCCAATAAATAATCTTGAATCATATGGTAAACCAAATAAGTTATAAACCGTTGGTATAATATCAATTTGGCTACCTACTTTATCAACTTTAACAGTTTCCATTTTACTATTCCAAATAATTAAATGGCTATGGTTAACTTCGATAACACTATCTTTTTTATAAGATGCGGCTTCGTTTACTTGTTCGATAGTTAGTTCATATGGATAATGATCGCCAACAAGAACGATTAATGTATCATCAAGTTTGCCAGCCTCTTTTAACTTATCAATTAATAACTCTAAAGCATCATCAAGTTCCATTTGGGTACCTAAATAAGCTTGAACTGGAAGTGAATAATCAAGATCTAATTCTTCGATTTCTTCTTTATGTTTTCTTGCCATAGCATTAGACCATGAATACCCAGCATGTCCAGATACTGTTGCATAAAAGACCATAAATGGCTTTTCACTATTAATAAAATCCGTATAAGTTGTTTCAATCATTTCCACATCACTTTGTGGCCATTGATGACAATTAATTAATTCCTCAAGACCATTGTAACAAGCCTTAAAATTTGTAAATCCTAGTTTTTCAAGATATACATTTCGGTCTTGAAAAGCATAAGAATTATTATGATAAGCATACGTATTATATCCAGCCTCTTGGAATAATTTAGCAATGCCCATTGGGAACGTATTACTACCACTTCGCCATTGTGATAAAGATGAGAAATTAGCATATAATCCAGATAATTCTTGGAATTCTCCACCGATAGTACTATAAATAGTCGGGGTATAGTAATTATTAAGAACAAAGCCCTCTTTACTCATCTTATATAAATTAGGCATAATGTCTTCACGAAGAGCGATTTCATTAAAACTTTCCGCCATAAAGAGAATTAAATTCTTACCTTTAAACATACCCGTATATTCATTTTGTAAAGTACCAGTTTCATTTTTAAAGTATTCAGACATTTCTTTAACCAAACTATCATTAGTATTTTCCATTAAAGCATCAAAATCTAAATCTAAGTTATTATAACCATACACTATTTCTTTGGGAGTATCAGCTTTCTTTTTCTTTGTAATATGAATTTTTTCATCAAAACCAAAGATAACCCGATGAATATCTAAAACAAAGGTATTTAATACACCTACTTTTTCAATATTCAAAGATGGATTATTTACTTCATGATATAAAATATAAGCCGAATATTCCTTATCTTTTTGAACATATAATGATCCATAATAGACACCATATAAAGCAAAGCATAGTATCAAAATAATAATACTGTTTTTAAATTTTCTTTTCTTAAAGTTAATCTTTTTATGAAGAATACCACTGATGATAACCGGTAGGAATAATAAGGCTATCCATAAGATTCTTCTTAAAACTTCAATAACAGCTTTTCCTAAGAAAGAACCAACTTGATCGGCAATTTGTAAAATAGAAAAAGATATATAAAAATCCATGAAACTTTTTACAACATATTGTGCCGAAAACCAAGTACATATGATAACTAAAAAAATATAAAAAAATACTTTATTAGCCTTGTCTTTTAATAGTTTATTAACAAAGAAAAAGACCATGGCTAAAAATAATAAGAAAGCTATCATTGTAATATTAGATGGTATAAATACTTTGTCATATAACAAAATACGGTATAAAAACTCTAGATATACAAAAGAAATAAAATATACCAAAAAAAGATTTATTTTTTTCAATTAACATCACCTATCTATATAGTATACTACATTTTTATTCATTTGGTTTTAATAATGATAAAGAAACTTTTTCTTTGACAGTATCAATATCAATAACATAAACATCGATTATATCGCCGACACTTAGTACTTCGCTTGGATGTTTGATATATCTATCGGTCATTTTCGAAATATGAATTAATCCATCATTATGAAGACCAATATCTACGAAGGCACCAAAATCAACAACATTACGAACCGTTCCTTGTAACTTCATACCTATTTTCAAGTCTTTAATTTCTAGAATATCGCTTTTTAATAAAGGCTTTGGCATTTCATCTCTTGGATCACGATTAGGTTTCATCAAGGAAGTCATAATATCGCCAATGGTATATTCATCACTACTTAGTTTTTCCGCTAATACTTTAGCGTCTTCTTGGGAAATAGCCTTAATCAATTTTTCAGTACCTAAATCATCAACAGTTAGATTAAGCATTTGCAATAGTTTTAAAGTTACATCATAACTTTCAGGGTGAATATCTGTTTTATCAAGCGGATTAGTTCCGTCCAAAACCCGCATAAAACCTATTGCTTGTTCATATGTTTTATCTGTTAACACTTTTGATTTTTTTAATTGTTCCCTTGAAGAAAATTTACCATGTTCTTCCCGAAAATCAATAATTTTATCAATATTCTTTTTATTAATACCCGAAACATATTTTAATAATGATGGCGAAGCCGTATTAACATCAACACCAACACTGTTTACTGCTTTACTAACTACAAAGTCTAGAGAATCAGCAAGTTTTTTATCCGTAACATCATGTTGATATAAACCAACCCCAATGCTTTCCGGATCAATTTTAACTAATTCCGCAAGGGGGTCTTGTAAACGACGACCAATACTGACTGCACTACGTTCTTCGACATGTAAGTCCGGGAACTCTTCGATAGCCATTTTTGAGGCACTATATACACTAGCACCGGCTTCACTAACAATAATGTACTCTACTTTGTGGTCTAATGACTTTAAAACATCAATAATAAACTTTTCACTTTCTCTTGAGGCTGTTCCATTACCAATAGCTACGATTTCAATCTTGTATTTATTAATAATATCAATGGTTTTCTTCTTGGCTTCCTCATACTTATTTACGGGTTCATGAGGATATATTTTATCAATATAAATCATTTTACCTACTTCATTTAAAACCGCTAGTTTACAGCCCGTACGAAAAGCAGGGTCAAAACCTAAAACCATCTTCCCTTTCATCGGTGGCGTTAATAATAAATTTTCAAGATTTTTACTAAAATTATCAATGGCTACATCTTCAGCTTTTTCCGAAAATTCTGCCCTAACCTCTCTTTCAACACTTGGGAAGATTAATCTTTTAAAAGCATCTTTGATGGCATCCTTAACAATATCGCAAACAAAACTTTCAGGATTCTTAATTACTTTTTCATTTAGAAAATTAATTATTTCATCGTTGTTTGCTTCAATATCAACACTTAATACCTTTTCTTTTTCAGCCCGATTAATGGCTAAAATACGATGAGGTTTGATTTCTTTTAAAGCTTCATGAAAATCATAATACATTTCGTAAACCTTTTTCTCATCTTCAGCATCTTTTTTCTTTTTACATACGATTTGACCATTTTTATATAGATAACTTCTAATCCATTTTCGATAATAAGCATTATCACTAATATACTCGGCAATAATATAAGAAGCTCCTTGGACTGCATCGGCTACGGTTGGAACTTTGTCAGTAATAAACTTTTGCGCCAATTTTTCAATACTACCATTAACCGGAAAAGACATAATCATTTTGGCAAGGGGTTCAAGTCCGTTATTTATAGCATCCGTCGCCTTAGTCTTTTTCTTTTCTTTATATGGACGATATAAATCTTCAACTTCGACTAGTTTTGTACAAGCCATGATTTTTTCTTTAAGTTCATCCGTCATTAAACCTTTTTCATCGATTAAACGGATTACGTCTTCTTTACGATTCAATAAATTAACCTCATATTCATATACTTCACTTATTTTTCGAATTTGAACTTCATCTAAAGCCCCAGTAGCCTCTTTACGATACCGAGCTATAAAAGGAATGGTATTACCCTCTGCTAAAAGATTAAGGGTCGCAATAACACCCTTTTTATCAACATTTAATTCATTACTTATTTCATTAATAATTTGTTCATTCATTTTAAATTACTCCTAACTGCAATAAATAATATACCACGCAAATAAAAAAAACGTAATTCATTATAATGAATTTGACGTTTTTTATTTATTCTTTTTCTTTAACATCTTTTATTTCAATGATTTGTTTTTTATTACTCATTTTACTACTTTCTTTATCATCCTTTTCAGATACGACTAGTAATGTGCTAATGATACTCATAACTCCATATACAGTCATTAAGATACCAATAAATTGGAGAATAAGATCCGGTAAAATAAACTTACCTAAAATACATAAAATACCAATTACTAAACATAGTCCATACATAATCATTGGTTTATTCATTTTATGACCGGAACTATTATAGATAGAAAGAGCATTTATAAAACCATTGATACTAGCAAGAACAATATAAATACCGACAATAAAAGATATCATTTCTTTAAGAAAATTTGCTCTAAAAATAAGAACACCACCGATAACAAGTAAAATAATAGCAAATATTAAATCAAAGGTATTACATATCTCTCGATTCTTATAATAATTAATAATTCTAATAATACCAAAAAAAGCAAAAGCAAGGCCAATCACAATGGATAAAATATTGGTTACACTATCAGCCCATGCTACTAAACAAACACCGAAAATGGTTAAAAAAACAGATCCTAATATATCACTCATTTTTTCTTTCATAACTACTCTCCTTACTATATTGAAAACTCTAGTTTAACATTTCCTGATCCTAAAATATTTTTTAAATAAGATGAATTTGTATCTTGAATGCGACCTATCTTAGTCACCTCAGAAGTATTCTTTCCATAATAGACTACTAACTTATTATCTTGATAGACGATATCGCCTAGTTGAATAGTAACACTTTCATCGTTCTTAGATAGATTAAATCCTAGCTCTCCCGCTTTACCATCATTCCCATTATCACTTGTTTCGATAATAATATGACCCGATTTTAATTGATTATAGAACGCTTCGGCTGTTTCATTATCATATAATCTTACTTCCATCGTTGCCGCACCAACTATTAACTTAATTCTTTTATCTGAATAACTTTCACTAGTTTTATTAGTAAAAAAGAAAAACAGTACGCCACACACAATCAATAAAATAATCACAACTGGAGCCATCAATTTTTTGTTCATTATTTTCAACACCTTCTTCATATCAAGTATAGTATATTTATCACTTTTTTACAAACAAAAAAAGAACTAATCTTAGTTCTCAATTATTCATTAACGATGATAATTCGTTAATTTCATCATTTCATCTAATTGTTCTTTATTATAAACCCCTATTAAAGGTCTCTTCTTTTCAAAAGAAACACTGGTTGCATGAACTAATTGTTTATTTTGAAAAATAAAGGCATTGGCAATACGATCAGTCATACCAATGACACCATCTTCGGTTACTGAATGCAATTTTTCATTAAATGTGGAAATAGCCATGTTATACGCAATTCTTTGAATATCAGCCATAGTAACATCACCTGTAATATTAATAATCTTATCTTCCAATTCACCATGCATTAAACGATTTAATGTTGGTTTAAGGTAAGCACCACATGAAATAACAATATCATATTTATCTTCCATATTAAACCTCCTGGACAAGGTATTATATTATGGAATGAATAGAAATGCAATAAATAATAATTCTTTATCATAATTATAAAAAGACCACTATAGAATATATAGTAGTCTTAAAAAAGTATTTTTATGTTCCTAAAGAAGTACCAGTAAATACATTTGAACCTAAAGTTCCACCATAGGCTGATGTAAACCCTGACTGTGTTGTATATGTATTACCATTATATATAATAGATGATAAAGAAGTACAATCTCTAAATGCATAAGTGCCAATATTTGTTATACTACTTGGAATGGTTACCGAAGTTAAGCCTGTACTTTGAAAAGCAGAATTGCCAATCCTTGTTACACTACTTGGAATAGTATAGTTTGTTAAACTACTACAACCATTAAATGTGTCACCAGGAATTGCTGTTATATTACTTGGTAACGTTGCAGAAGTTAAATTTGTGCAACCATATAAAACACCGGTTCCAAGTGAAGTTACTGTATCTGGAATGGTTATCGATGTTAGGCCTGTATCTCGAAAAGCAGAAGTGCCAATCCTTGTTACACTACTTGGAATAGTTATTGACGTTAAACTACTACAACTAGCAAATGTGCTATCAGGTATTGTTGTTATATTACTTGGTAATGTTGCGGAAGTTAAATTTATGCAACTAAATAAAACACCGTTTCCTAGGGAAGTTACGGTATCTGGAATGGTTATCGATGTTAGGCCCGTATCTCGAAAA
>JAEEKI010000003.1 GCA_016282375.1 Caryophanales bacterium
AATCCAATAATTGAATCAAAAAATGGTTGGTTAAAGAAAGAAATGTATATTGATTTTAATCAAAATGACTATAAAAATGTGGAAGAATATATAAACGCAATAATAGAAGATCATAACAATTATAGGCCAAGTTATGCCTTAAACTATAAAACCCCAATCGAGTATAGAACTCAATTAGGGTTTAAATAATACTTTTAATGTGTCTACTTTTTATTGACTACTTCAATTTTAATCTTGCTATTTTTTTATCATTTCGATTATTATCTTTTTTAACTCTGGGATAATTTCTTCTTGTTTAACTTTTTTAATAATTTGTCCTTTTTTAAAAATTACGCCTTCCTTGATGCCACCAGCGATACCAACATCTGCTTCTTTGCCTTCGCCTATACCGTTAACAGCACAACCCATGACGGCTACTGTAATGTCTTCATTAATTGTTTGAAGGAACTCCTCAATTTCTTTAGCTATTGGTAATAAATCTATTTGCGTTCTTCCACAGGTTGGACAAGATATTAGTTTAGGACCTTGATATAAATTACAATTTTTTAATATTTCTTTGGCTACTAAGACTTCTTCTTTGGGATTATCTGATAATGAAACACGAATTGTATTACCAATGCCTTTTTTTAAAAGAATACCTAGTCCAATACTAGATTTAATAGTACCACTAAATTTAGTACCTGATTCTGTTATTCCAATATGAAGAGGATATTTAAATACTTTAGATGCTTCTTCATAGGCTTTAAGACATAAATCCAAGTCTGTGGCTTTAAGAGATAGGCATATATCATAAAAACCATATTTTTCTAATATAGCAATATTTCGTTTTGCACTTTCTATCATACCTTTAACGGTTACTTTTCCATTTACTAACAAATCTTTTTCAAGTGATCCACTATTAATACCAATTCTAATAGGTATATGTTTTTCTTTACAAGCATCAACAACTTTTTTAATGTTTTCTTCGGAACCAATATTACCAGGATTAATTCTAATTTTATCAACACCACTTTTAATAGCCTCAAGAGCTATTTTATAATCAAAATGAATATCAGCTACGATAGGAATATGAATTTGTTTTTTTATTTCTTTGATGCCTTTTGCATCTTCAATATCTAAGCATGCTACTCTAATTATTTCGCATCCTACTTTCTCTAATTCAAGAATTTGATTAACGGTTGATTTAACATCTTTAGTTTTAGTATTAGTCATAGATTGTATTACTACTTTGTTATTACCACCAATTTCAATATTACCTACTTTAATTGTTTTTGTTTGTGTTCTTTTATACATATGATATAATCCTTTCATTATTCATCATACGCTATTTAAGATATCATTGTAAATATTATAGGAATAGTTTATAATTAAATCATAAATAATAGAGTTAATATGAAGAAAATGATTTTTTAATAAATAATTTTTTTAAAAAATAGTTGCTTGAATATATATAGTATAATAGGAAATAATAAGGGAAATAAGATATGAATAAAAAGAATACAATATTAATTATCATAGTGGTTGTTACATTGATTACGGTAATTGGTATAGCAACTTATGCTTATTTTGCAACAGGTAATTTGAATATCACTAATGTTGTTAATGCCAATACTGTAACGGAAAGAAATAACATGGTCTTTGATACCATAGGTGGTGGAATGATACTTAATATCACAGCAGCTAATATGGCTGAGAGTCTAAGTGGAAATATTGCCGCCGAGAATAATACAACATTAACCGTTAATTTTACGGCCAATACAGAATATAGTATGGTATGTACATATGATATTGTGTATGAATGGACAAGTAGTGATAAATATACAGCTCATACAAGTGGAGTATCGTCAAATGAATTTACTATTCAAGGAACACTAGCAAGTAATGCCCATGTAACTGAAGGAACTAATAGTATTAAAAATGAAAAAGATTTATCAACACTTTCATATACAAACTATAGTGCGGTCGTCATAAGTGGAGCACAAATTGATGGAATTGGTAATACAATGAGTACTGCAGTATGGACATTATCAAGTAAGTTTTATAATGTAAATGCGGATCAAAGTACATTATCAGGGAAAACATATGCAGGAAGATTTAAAGTAGCCAATGTCTCATGTACAGCAGGTACAGTAACAATACCAGGACCAACTGGATACTGGTTTGCTTTATCGACATTGGATGATAATACAAATCAATATGAACCATTATATACACACCCTAACTATGGAGGAACATTACAAAGCAGTGGGACTGCAACAGGACATAATATATATATAGGTCAAGATAGTAGTAAGTACTATGTATGTGCAACAATACAAGAACATGAAATATGTTTAAGTCAACCATATACCCAATACGGGTTAAGCGGCCATACATATTGTAATGATGATAGTTGTTATTTTTCAAGTGCTCAACAAACAAGTGCAAAGCAAGCAAGTTACCAAGCATTTATTGATGCAGGAATAAACGTTGACATTAATAATAATTGCGGCACGAACGTCTACTACGCTGACTGCTATGTAGGCGACCTCTACTGTGGAGTGAACATCCGCGGCTATGTTTACTGTGACGATTACTCTGAGTACGTGCGCTGTGAAGTCGATCCGCTTGGCCGTGCCAGTTGTGCGGGTGACTGAGGTTAGTGTTTGGTCGTCCCCGCGTTATTCCGAACATCATTAATATCTTGAATCTAATTTTGCCGACAGGCAAAATTGAAGGCCAATGCGTGTGAAAACGTTAGTGTAGGCACACCAAAAATTATGTAAATCAAAAAAAGTTTGAATTTTCAAACTTTTTTTGTGTTTTTAAAAGGAAATCATCAATTTATCCGGTATATATATAAGTGAGAGGTGATATAAAATGAATGAATTAAATTACTATAATGAGATAAAGAATGAATTATTAAATAATGATATTAATCATAGTGTTAAAACATATTCAATTAATAAAGCTGATTTAAACGCTTATTACAATGTTGGGAAAATGCTAAGTGAAGCCGGTAAACACTATGGTGAAGGTATTATAAAAGAGTATGCTAAGAGACTTACTAGTGAATTAGGTAAAGGATATACACAAACTAGGTTAAGATATTATCGACGCTTTTATGTTGTGTTTTCAAAATGTCCGACACTGTCGGACAAATTATCATATTCTCATTATTGCGAAATAATATGGATAAATGATTATAATGAAATTAATTATTACATAAGCATTTCAATTGAACAAAAATTGTCAGTTAGACAGTTAAGACAAAGAGTTAAATCTAATGATTATGAGAGACTCCCTTTTGATACAAAAATGAAAATAATTAACAATAAACAATTGCATGTGACTGATTTCATTAAGAACCCTATTTATATTAAGTGTAATAAAAGTGAAGAAGAAATATCAGAAAAAGTATTACAAAGGATAATACTTGAAAATATATCTTATTTTTTAAAAGAATTGGGAAATGGTTTTTCTTTTATTGATAATGAATATAAGATTCAAATAGGAAATTCTTATAATTATATTGATTTATTATTATTTAATTATGAATATAATTGCTTTGTGGTTATAGAACTAAAGGTTACTGAATTAAAGAAAGAACACATTGGTCAAATCCAAGTTTATATGAATTATATTGATAGGAATTTAAGAAAGGTTAATCAAGATAAAACAATTGGAATAATTATATGTAAGAAAGATAATAAGTATGTTATTGAGTACTGTTCTGATGATAGGATAATTACTAGAGAATATCAGTTAATATAATTATATTATTGTTTTCATATTCTAATATTTGTAATTATATGTTAAAATAGAAAGTAGCGATAAGGAAGTGTTAGTATGGCTAAAGTTATTTCTCTAGTTAATCAAAAAGGTGGTGTAGGTAAGACTACATCTAGCATTAATTTAGCAGCTGCATTGGGCCAATTAGGGAAAAAAACGCTTCTAATCGATATGGATCCTCAAAGTAATGCTACAACAGGAGTAGGTCTAAATTCTAATGATTTTGATAATGATATATATGAAACAATCACAGGTAAATGTGATATAGGAAAAGCAATTTTAAAGACAAAATTTAAGAATTTAAGTGTAATTCCTTCGACTTTAAATTTAGCTGGTATAGATGTTGAATTTGTTAAGAAGATGTTTTCTGATAAAGAATTTCAACGTAATAATCAACTAAAAGATGTTTTAGAACCAATTAAAGATAAATATGATTATATTATTATTGATTGTCAACCATCATTAGGATTATGTACAATGAATGCTCTAGTAGCTAGTGATGCTGTTATTATACCTGTTCAATGTGAGTTCTATGCCCTTGAAGGTATTACACAACTTCTTAATTCAATTATTATGGTTCAAAATAGTATGAATCCTGATTTAAGAATTGAAGGTGTATTACTTACAATGCTTGATGGAAGAACAAATATCGGTTTAGAAGTAATTGAAGAAATAAGAAAGTATTTTAAAGATAAGGTATTTAATACAATAATACCAAGATTAGTAAGATTAGTAGAGGCTCCATCACATGGAAAACCTATCAATGAATATGATCCTGAAAGTCGTGGAGCTGAAGCATATCATAATTTAGCGAGGGAAGTGATTGAGAGAGATGGAAACTAAGAAAAAAGCATTAGGAAAGGGTTTAGAAGCATTGTTTTCCAATGCCTCTTTTACGTTTGATGATTTAGAAGAGGAAATTGTCAAAGAAGAAAAACAAAATTCGATTGAAATACCTCTTAATGAAATAAGATCTAATCCATATCAACCACGTAAGACTTTCAATGATGATTCATTAAGAGAACTAGCTGATTCAATTAAAGAATATGGTGTTGTTGAACCTATCATTGTTAAAAAGAGTATTAAGGGTTATGAAATAGTTGCTGGTGAAAGAAGAACGAAGGCTGCTAAGTTGGCTGGTTTAGAAACAATTCCAGCGATTGTAAAAGACTTTTCTGACAGTGATATGATGGAAATTGCTTTATTGGAAAACATTCAAAGGGAGGATTTAAATCCCATTGATGAAGCAGAATCTATTGCTAATATCATCAAATTAAAAGGATATACACAAGAAGAATTTGCTCGTCGTTTTGGTAAAAGTCGTAGTTATATAACTAATTTACTGGGAATATTAAAACTTCCTTCAGATGTTCAAGAAAAAGTTAAAGATGGAAAAATATCTATGTCACATGCTCGTAGTTTAAGCAAGATTGATGATGAAGAAAAGATAACTACGATAGCTAATAAGATAGAAAAAGAAGGACTTAATGTTCGGGATGTTGAAAAAATATTGTCTAAAAAAACAGTTGCTAAAGTAGGTAAGTCATATAATTCTAATTTAAGAATTTATGAAGAAGCAATTAGTGATGCGACAGGTGGAAAAGTTAAAGTTAGTGATAAAAAAATAGAGATTTATTATGATTCTCTAACTGATTTAAATAGAATAATGGAAATATTAAACATTAATATTGAGGATTAATATGAAACAAGAGTATTTTCTAAATGACGATGTTATTATGAAAAAACCACATGCTTGTGGTACTAATCTATGGACAATAACTAGAGTAGGTGCTGATATAAAAATTAAATGTAAGGAATGTGGTCGAGAAATAATGATGGATCGATTAGAATTTCAAAAGAAATTGAAAAAGGTGATAAAAAATGAAACGAAAGAGTAAAAATAGGGTGCATGTAAAATTACATCCGGTAATGACCTTTATTTTCATTGTTTTAATTGTCATAATTGCTAGTGGTATTTTAAAACTACTTAATTTTTCTGGTACTTATAATGCTTTAGGTACAGTAAAGTTAGAATATACTTCAACAACTGAATCTGTAACATCATTATTAAATCTTAGAGGAGTTAAGTATATTTTTTCTAATACGGTATCTAACTTTGCTAATTTTACTGTTTTATCACACCTAATTATTGTTCTTTTAGGTATTGGGGTAATGGAGTATAGTGGATTTTTAAAAGTAGCCATTGAACTATTAACTAAACATGCCAAAAAGAACTTGATAACGTTTGTTATTGTACTATCTTGCGTACTAGCAAGTATAGTTGACAATTTACCGTTTATTGCCTTTATACCGTTGGCTGCTTTGATATTTAAATATGGTAAAAGAAATCCTAATATCGGCATTATAGCCTCATTTGCTGCTTTGACATGTGGATATGGATTATCATTATTCTTTACAGGTGTTGATTCAGCGTTGATGAAAATGACTGTCAATGCTGCACATGTATTAATGCCTGAGTATGCAATGAATCAGTTTTCAATGGTTGCAATTATGTTTGTTAGTATAATTGTTGTCTCAATTGCAATTACACTTTTAACGGAAAACTACATAGCTAAAAATATCCCTAAGTATGAATTTTCTGAAGATGAACTTGATGAAATTGAAACTGAGCAATTAACTAAACCACAAATAAAAGGATTAGTTTTGGCAGGCTTAGGGAGCGTAGCTTATTTATTGATTTTTATTTATAACATTATTCCTGGATTGCCTTTTTCTGGTAATTTCTTAAATTATTCCGAAGCAATCTATATTGATAAATTATTTGGTGCTAATTCATTCTTTGCAAACGGCTTTGTCTTTATTGTTACGATGTTATTTATCATATGGGGATTATTATATGGTATTGGTGCCAAAACCATTAAAAATAACCGAGAGTTTGTTGATGCTTTAGGTCATAGTTTAAATGGAATTGGTAAAACTCTAGTATTTATTTTTGCAGGTGCTACATTTATTAGTATTTTTAAACAAACTAATATTGGTAATGTAGTAGTAGTTTTACTAACTAATTTGATTGTTAATTCTCATTTTACTGGATTAGCTTTAGTAATATTATTATTCTTAGCATCTGCTATATCAACATTGTTTGTACCTTCTAGTTTGGGTAAATGGGTTATAATGAGTTCTCAAGTTGTACCAACTTTCTTAAATGTTGGTATTTCAGCGGAATTTACCCAAATTGTTTTCCGTTTTGGTGAATGTATGACTCTTGGCTTAACACCGGTATTTGCTTATTATATTGTTTACCTTGCTTATTTGGAAAGATATAATCGGAATGAAAAGAGTATGAGTTTAGCTACTTCATTTAAGTATCAATTACCATATTCGCTATGTATTGGTGGTATTTTACTTGCTATTATTATTTTGTGGTATATAATATCATTACCACTAGGAATTGGTGGAACTATTAACATCTAGAAAGGAGTTATTATGTCATTAAAAGCGGGAATTGTTGGATTACCAAATGTTGGTAAGTCAACTTTGTTTAATGCAATAACGAAAAAGAATATATTATCAGCAAACTATCCCTTTGCAACCATTGAACCTAATGTTGGGGTAGTAGTTGTTCCTGATAAACGCATTGATTTCTTAAATGCCATGTATGAACCTAAAAGTTTGGTTCCTACTACTTATGAATTTATTGATATTGCGGGCTTAGTTCAAGGTGCCTCAAGTGGAGAAGGTCTTGGTAATAAATTTTTATCTCATATTCGAGAAGTTGATGCTATTGTTGAGGTTGTAAGATGCTTTGATAATCCGGAAATAACTCATGTATCTGGTTCAACAGATCCGATAAGGGATATTGATATTATTAATGTCGAATTAGTATTATCTGATTTGGATATTATTGAAAATCGTTTAGATAAAATTGAAAAGAAAGCTTTGGCTACGAAAGATAAAGATTCTCTAGCAGAGGTAGCTTTATTGAAAAAGATTGAAGATGCCCTAAAACAAAACATTGCTGTTCGTAAGTTAGACTTTAATGAAGATGAACAAAAAATTATCAAGAATTATAATTTAATTACAGCTAAACCAATTATATATGCTGCGAATGTTGATGAAGAAACAGTTTCAGTAGGTGACAATAAGTATTCTTTGCTAGTTAAAGAGTATGCTGAAAAAGAAAACTCTGGTGTCATAGTAATGTGTGCCAAAATGGAAGAAGAATTATCTTCGTTTGATGAAGAAGAAAAGAATTCTTTCTTAAATTCAATGGGTATTGCTAGTAGTGGTTTAGATAAATTAATATATGCTACATATGATTTACTTGGCTTAGCAACATTTTTTACAAGTGGTAAAGATGAAGTAAGAGCATGGACTTTTAAAAAGGGAATGAAGGCGCCAGAATGTGCCGGTATTATTCACTCTGATTTTGAAAAAGGATTTATTAAGGCTGAAGTAACAAGTTTTGATGATTTATATAATTATGGTAGTGAAGCTAAAGTTAAAGAGGCAGGTCGTTTACGTCTAGAAGGAAAAGACTATTTAATGCAAGATGGCGACATATGTTACTTTAGATTTAATGTGTAGAATTTATGGGAAAAGTATATATTTATAAATGTGTTAATTATGAGGAAAAAAATGTAAATAAAGCGATGAAAGAACTTCTTTCATCTTTTTCGGTTTTAAAAAAGATAAAACCGGGTACTAAAGTAGTCATAAAAGCTAATCTAGTATCAGCAATGAGTCCGGAAAAGTCTGCAACTGTACATCCAGAGTTATTGAAATATTTAACTAAGTTTTTACAAGATAAAGGCTGCATTGTAACTATTGGTGATAGTCCAGGAGGTATTTATACTAAAGCTCACTTGAGTCATGTTTATAATATAACTAAAATGGATGAAACAGGTGCATTATTAAACGAAGATTTTTCTGTTAAAAAAGCCGTATTTAATGATGCTCAAGTATTAAAAACTTTCGATTATACAGGATACTTGGATAATGCAGATATGATTATTAATTTTTGTAAATTAAAAAGTCATGCAATGATGAAAATGAGTTGTGCTGTTAAAAACTTGTTTGGTACGATACCTGGTACAACTAAACCAGAATATCACTATCGTTTTCCAAATCATGTTGATTTTGCTAATATGTTAATTGATTTAAATGAGTATTTTAAACCAGTAATAAACATTGTGGATGCAATCGTGGGAATGGATGGTAATGGACCAACGATGGGAAATCCTAAACAAATTGGTTGTGTACTTGCATCAGAAAACCCATATGAACTTGATTATATTTGTGCCAAAATAATTGGTTTAAAAGAAGATGATGTAGAAACTATTAAACAATCCATTATTCGTAAACTTTGTAATCCAGATAAGATTGATTTAAATGATAATCTTGATAAATATTTAATCAAAGATTTCGAAGTAAAAAAAGGTCGTAATTCAATTGCTTTTCGCGAAAATGACAAAGGTTTAATAAGTAAAATTATAGCCTTTGGAGGTAATAAAATATTTACTAATAAACCACATTGTATTAGTAAAAAATGTATTGGTTGTGCAAAATGTGCAAATATTTGTCCAGCTCATGCCATTAAGATGGAAAACAAAAAACCACATATTGATCGCAGTAAGTGTATTAAATGCTATTGTTGTCAAGAATTTTGTCCTGTGGGAGCAATGCGGGTTAAAACTTCTTTACTTGTTACATTTCTTAATAAAAAACATAAATAATCGTTATCATAGCGATTATTTTATTTATATGGTAAGATATATATGTGATATAAAATGACATTTACAACGGCATTAAAAGAAGAAATATCTAAAATAGAATTAAGTCCCATCGAAGCAAGATGTGAACTTTTTGCTTTTATTCAATATGGGGGCAAAATAGGAAAAGATATTAATATTATTTTAGAAAATGCTTCGGTTGCTAGAAAACTTTATAAAGATATTAAATTAGTCTATGATTATAGTCCAACATTAATTGTTAGAATTCAAAAACGGTTTCGTGTTAAACAAATATACATTATTAGTATTAAAGAAAATCCCAAAAAGGTAAAAGAGGATATATCGACATCTAACTTTAATGCTGAATCTCGAGAGGAAAAAATAGCCTTTTTACAAGGAGCATTTTTGGCCGTTGGTAATATATCCAATCCCCAGACAAGTGGATATCATTTGGAATATATTTGTCGTAAGGAAAAAGATGCAAATTATATCCGTAAGTTATTAATTGAATTTAATTTAAATGCTAAGATTGTTGTTAGAGGTTATAAACATGTTGTTTATTTAAAAGCAAGTGAAAATATTAGTGATTTATTAAGATTATTTAAGGCTACGAATGCATTGTTTTTCTTTGAAGACATACGAATATATCGTGATCATAAAAATATGGTTAATCGCCTTAATAATTGCGAAATATCCAATCAAACAAGAAGTATTGAGACAGGATTAAAACAATTAGAAAATATCAAATATTTAAAAGAACATGATCTTGTTACGTTATTAGATGATAAAATGAAAATTGTTATTGAAGCTAGAGAAAAGTATCCTGAAAGTAGTTTAACAGAATTAGCTGACATAATAACAACTGAGTATAATTATAAAATAGGTAAGTCAGGGGTTAATCATCATTTTATTAAAATTAATAATATGGTTAATAGCCATAAGATGAACAATGAAGAAAGAGTATGAGGAGTAAAAATGAGGGTAAAAATAGTATTTAGTTATGATGGTTCAAAATTTTTTGGCTTTCAAAGGCAAAAAGATAAAAGAAGTGTTCAAAATGAAATAGAAAATGCGCTTAGTTCTTTATATAATGAACTGATTGCTATAAAGGGTGCTGGTCGTACAGATGTAGGAGTTCATGCCAACAATCAGGTAGCTCATTTTGATGTGCCACACATAATACCTAATTTAAAAACACGTTTGAATGAATTGGTTAAGCCAAATATTTATATTAAGTCCTTAGTAAAAGTTAAGGATGATTTTCACGCCCGTAAAAGTGCTAAGAAAAAAGAATATATTTATAAAATAAATGTTGGCCCATTCAAAAGTAGTTTAAATGATTATGTCTATCAACCTAATTATAAGTTAGATGTTTCTTTGATGAAAGATGCTGCTAACGTCTTTTGTGGGACGCATGATTTTCATAATTTTGTAGCTGGGTATCGTGAGGATTATATATCAACAATTAACAGTATAACGATTACTAATACATTTCAAAAGATAGAGATTAGATTTGTAGGAGTAGGTTTTTATCGTTATATGGTACGTAATATGGTTGGTGCTTTATTAGAAGTTGGCAAGTGTAAAATTGACCGCACTCAAATTAAAAAAATGTTAGATAATCCCAATGAGGATATTAAATTACCAACAGCCCCACCGGAAGGCCTATATTTAAATAAAATATGGTATTAAGATCATACGTTTTTTATTGACTTTTAGGGCTTAATTTCATATAATTTTTAATGGTACATTTTATTTACGAAGAAGTTCGCTGTGGGAAGGCAAAACTTTGGAGTGATGAAAGGGAAATTAGATATGAATTCATTTATGCAAACAAAAGAAAACATCAAGAGAGAATGGTACGTTATTGATGCTGCCGGTCAAACTCTTGGTAGAGTTGCTACAAAAGCAGCTCATGTATTGTGTGGAAAACACAAACCAACATATACTCCACATGTAGATTGTGGTGATTATGTAATTATCATCAATGCAGACAAAGTTAATTTAACTGGTAATAAGCTAGAAGATAAGAAATATTATAATCATTCAGGTTATCCAGGAGGATTAAGAGAAAGAACTGCTGAAGAAATGATAAACAACTATCCAGAAGAAATGATGGAAAGAGCTGTTAAAGGCATGCTTCCTCATAACAGATTAGGTAGAGCTATGGGTAAGAAATTATTCGTATATCGTGATGAAAATCATAAACACGAAGCTCAAAAACCAATCAAGATGGAAATATAATAGGGAGGAAATATGGCAAATAAACAAGTATGGACTGCTACTGGAAGAAGAAAAAAGAGTATTGCTAAAGTTACTCTAGTAGGTGGTACAGGTAATATTACTGTTAATGGTGTTGATGTTAATGAATATATGCCTTATCAAACTTTAGTAATGGATTTAACTCAACCATTAGTATTAACTAATAATTTAAATCGTTTCGATATTGATGTTCAAGTTACTGGCGGAGGTTTTTCAGGCCAAACTGGTGCGATCCGTTTAGGAATTACAAGAGCATTATTAGCTTTTGATGCTAATACCGATCAATCAAGAGATGATAGTTATAGACATATTCTTAAAACGGCTGGATTTATTACAAGAGATCCAAGAGTTAAGGAAAGAAAGAAATATGGTCTAAAGAAAGCTCGTAGAGCTCCACAATTTAGTAAGAGATAGTTTAAGAGCCTGTATTATCGGGCTTTTTGTTTTTTAAGATAAATTTTAAGTAAAAATTCACCGGCTTGCAAAAAGGTACTTTTTTTGTTATTATGTATATAGATGAAGGAAACTTCATATAATAAAAAAGGAACACTTAATACGCTATGTTGAGTGAAGCCGATTAAAATCTTTTCCACCTAAATCATTGCTGAGTTAGGTGGATTTCTTTTTATATTAAAACTATAAATAGCAATAATAATAAAAGAAGGATAATAATGAGTAATACTCCGATTAAAAAATCTTTCTTGTTCATTATATTGCCTCCCTTCGTTAGAAGTTTGGCTCCACCCAACTTATTAAGTATTCCAATTTTTATTATAGCAAACAAATGTACGTAATTCAATACTGTTTATAAATATGTTAATTTAGTTGTAGATAGTTTAAGAGCCAGATTGTCGGGCTTTTTTGATGATTTAATAACTTGACTAATACATTAATAGGATTTAGAATATATTCCCAAGTGAATTAATGGGAGGTTTTTATGAAAGACAAACTAAATAGAGAAGATAGATATGAAATAATGAGAATTATTATTAATAATGCAAATCCAGCGTTGATTGCAGCTTTAGTTAAAGATTTTGGTTACAAATTTAATACCAAGGATGATATAGAACAAAAAAGAAGAGAGTTACTTGAATATCTTCAAGAGATGAATATGGTATGGAATAATTATTACGAAGATGCTCTTGATGAGTTTGGGTTAGTATCTGGCGAAGATAAATATAGAAGATAAAGCCCTTTTAGGGTTTTTTATTTGCTCTAATTTATATGATATAATTAATAATAGGAGTTGATAATATGAAAGTTAGAGTAGTTGGTAGTGGAAGCATGTGGACAGCCTATAATAGTGCTTCTTATTTAATTGATGATAGTATTATCATAGATTTTCCTAATGGCATGTGTAAATATCTTTTTCGCCAAGGCATAGATCCAAGAGCGATTAATAATGTAATTATTACCCATTTTCATGGTGACCATTATTTTGACATTCCTTTTTATTATTTATTAAAGTCTCGTAGTGATAATAAAGCCATTAACTTATATTGCGGTAAAGAAGGTAAAAGGAAAATTAATAAACTATTTGCTTTAGCTTTTCCGAATTCAGTTAAGAGAGTAAAAGAAAGTATTGACTTAAAATATCATTTTAATAAAAAATTTAAGATAGATAATTATGAAATATCACGGGTGTTAATGGATCATGGAAGAATGAAACCGGCATATGGATATATTTTAGCAGACGATAAAATAAAAGTAGGGTTTACGGGTGATACTACTTTATGTGACAATGTTAAATATTTAGCCAGTATGTGTGATTATTTGTTTTGTGATTGTATGTTTATTGAGGGGACCTCTAAGCATATGGGTATAGATATGTTAAAGAAATTATCTAGTAAATATAAAAATTGTACTTTTGTTGTCAGCCATCTTGAGGATGATACTCGTTATAAATTAAATAAATTAGATTATAATAATGTTATTGTACCTGAAGATGGTGTAACTATAACTATAATGTAACTAACTATATAGGATAATTGTTGCTTTATAATATACCATCACTTATAATAATAAGTCATGGAGGTTTAGTTATGGTAGTTAAAACACAACCATCTGATATCTTTAAGTCACGTGCGAAACATATTGCTTTTGCTATTAATAAGGAAGGATTTAATGATTCTGGATTTGCGGGAAAGGTATCTGAACAGTATTGGCCTGAATTAGCTATATGTGGTGAACATGAGATAGGAACCGTATTATCTAAAACGGTTGGTTCCACGACTTTTCATGCTTTAGTTTGCCATTCTTTACGAGAAGGATGGGGCGAAGATCAGGCAGCAGTTATTCAAGAGTGTTTTGATAATATTCCTGTTGATGATGAGCCAATTCATACCATTGCTATTGGAACAGGATTAATTGGTATTATGTCAGGTGCAGATTTTAGACAAATAGTATGTGGAATGCATGAATCAAAGCAAAATATTATATTACATGCTGGATATAGTCTAGAGGCAGTGATTAATTGTTACAACGAAGAAAAAGATCAACTACATCGTGGGAGAAGATAAGAATCTGATTATTCAGATTTTTTTTATGAAATAATTACAAAAAAAAGATCCAAGTATACCCTTGAATCTTTTTATGTCTTATAGTACTAGCTTTACCACCTAACTAAATAGGTTGGTGAAACATCATGGGGCTAGTCCCTCCGTTTCTCTTTATAAGACATCTTAATAATAACATGCATATATATAAAAGTCTATAGTTTTTTTGAATGTATACATTAACTTTACGTTTTTATTCTTGATAAAGCAATAATATTTTTGTATAATAGGTAACTGTTTCGAGGGGTAATATGGCTTTATATAATAGAAATTTTCAAAAGATGGATATTGATTTAAAAAAACTGGAACGTCTTAATAGTGTTGTTACTAACGCTATTATTTATCGTTATGAAGATATGATATTAAAAAAGTATTGGGTATGTACACAGTTTGCTATTGAAGAAAAGATGTTTGATGTTCTATCAAATATTAGAAATAAGCATTTAATGGAATTATATGAAATATTTCGAATTATAAAAGATGGTGAATGTGAACATTACAAAGAACTTGAAAAAAAGAAAGGCCATTTAGTTATCGATGGCTATACGGCAAAGTATTACCAAGCAGAGAAGATAAATCCTATGACAATGGATGTTAATTATTTATTACATAATATTGAAGGTTTAAAAGAATTAATAGATATTATATCTGAGAATAGTATCATGATGTGTGATACAAAGCCGGATAATACGATTATTAATTCTGAAGGAATAGTACTTATTGATCCAGATTATTATTATTTTACGGATGAAATTGTATTTTATATTAAAAGGCATAATTATCGCGAATTACTATTGTTATTAAGAATGTTATTTATAGACCATGCCGAGGAATATACATCTAAAATTGGTGCGTATTTTGATGATTTAACGATAACTCATCCAGAGAGATCTATTGAACAACTTGAAAAAGATTTAAAAAGAGTTCGTAGACCAATTCAAATTATAGATAAAAGATTATAAAAAACCAATTATTTGGTTTTTTATTTTTGGTAGAAATAAATTAATGTTATAATGACAATGTACAACTATGGAAAGGCAGGCATATTATTTGAAAATATTTGTTTATTTAGACGAAAGTGGTTCGATTCATAAGAATAGTAAAACTCGTTATTTTACCGTAGGCGGATATATTACCACATTAGATGATAAAAACAAGATTATCTCTCTTTATAGGAGAATGAATAAAAAAATTAAAGTTAATCGACAAATTTCATTGAATAAAGAACTTAAATCTTTTGACTTAATCGATGATGAGAAAAAGATTATTTTGCAGAATACACAAAATATTAGTTCTTTTTATGGCTGTGTTAAAGTATTTGACAAGTTAGCAATGCAAAAAGAAGTGGTGGAATCCAATATCTTTTTTAATTATGCTGTAAAAATATTATTTAATGATTGTATACTTCCTTTTAGTAAGAAGAAAAGAATTAAGGAAAGAATTGAGTATGTTATAAGTATTGATAATCGCAATATTCGTGTAGGTGATTTAAATAATTTAGAAACATATTTGAAAACAGAATTTTGTTTAGAAGATGTTAGTTTTCGAGTAAAGTATTATGATTCAGCATCTAACTTTGGTATTCAATTAGCCGATTTAATTGTTAATACTTTTTATAATTCTTTTAAAAATAAAGAGATAGTTAAGGATGTTCTACCCGTATTAAAAAATAGTAAATTTAGATGTAGTCTTTTTCCTAGACAAATACTTAAAATAAGGTTTTATAAATATTATTAAGAGTATTTGACATTTAAAAAATCATATGTTATATTGTCTTCACAAGACCTAAGGTAGGTAGCTAAATGCTAAACGTATGCTAAGTACGTTGCCCCTTAGGCTTTTTTTGTTAGTTTTGAGGTGGAGGAAATGGATACAAAAAAAATATTTGATGAAACGAGTAGAATAGGTAGTGAGGCGGCGATAGAAAGAAGAAAATTAGAACATCTAAATAAGGAATGGCTAAGATTAATTTCAATCTGTCCGCATGAGATTGTATTTAAGTATATGGATAATCATCCTTATAAAGCTTTGATTGATGGTTCATATTTTTGCCCGGCTTGTGGTAAGATACTTGATCATTTAACAGTCAAACAATTTAATGAATCAGATTTTCATAATTCAAGAGTTATTCCCTTAACGGATTTATCTTTGTTGGGGACTAAAGAAGTTTTTCAATCAATTCGAAAAGAAGTTTTTGATAACATGGAATTGTATTATAATCCTGAAAATAGTATTGAAGAATTATCTCTAAAAATGGAGGATGTTCTTAGAGATCAACAATATGATTACTATCAAGATGTAGCATTGAGTTTAAGGCGAAGAAAAAAATAGTAAATATAATTAATTATTAATATATAATATAAACGTAAACGTCATAAATAAAAAATGTTATCTAAAAATAAAATATGTTACAATGATAATAGGTGATGATATATGAAAAATAAAACAATTATCATCTTGGGTTTCTTATTAATTGGCTTAGTAGTTGTCCTTTTCTTGTGGAATAATCGTGTTGTTTCCACGATTACGCTTGATATTAATCCTAGTATTGAAATAATGTTTGGAAAAAACGAAAAGGTTAAAAAAGTAGTTGCTCTAAATGAAGATGCTAAAGATATTATTAGTAATGACTTAAAGGGCATGACTTTAGAAGAAAGCCTTAGTACTTTAGCTAATAATATAATTGATAAAGGTTATGCTGATGATGGATTAGTAACTGTTATTATGCATTCAACCGGTAATATTGAAAATAGAGATGCGGAAATGATTATGCGTCAAAAATTTGATGATCGACAACTTCAATTGGATGTCATTGTTGTAGAAAATATTACTAAGGAAGATAAAGAACTTGCTAAAAAGAATAATATAAGTCCAGCAAAAGCTTCTTATATTAATTCCATTGTTGAGAATAATAAAAATATTGATGTGAATGATTTGGCAGATAAACCTGTTCAAGAACTGAGAGAAACCAAGAATACTGGGCGTTATTGTGATAAAGGATATACACTTGATGGTGATTTTTGTTTAAAAGAAATTCGTCGTGAAAAAGCACCAGATGGTCTGGTATGTCCAAATGGTTATTTTGATGATAACGGCATTTGTTATGAAGAGGTAATGTTTATTGAGTTAGATAATTTAGTATGTCGTGATGACTTTATTCAAGATGGTAAAGAATGTTTAAGAACAGAAATAATTGATGCTAATCCATCTAAATTTAGTTGTCCAAGTGGTGAAGAAAAAACGCGAGCAGAGCTAGGACTAACCTCACCAGAGGCTGGTGACGCAAATGATGTGGTGTGTGTTGATTTATCCAATGCCACGCATCCTGTGACGCCATGTGAACTTCCGGCAAATGATCCAACCGAAAGAATGAGTGCGGGTGGAAAATGCTATTGGCATCGTGCTCCAGTTATTGAGGCTGGTTGTCCTGGTAAGATTCAAGTTGATGGTATGTGTTGGGATGATGCTACTAATGTATTAATATGTGCTGGTTATCGTGATGGTAAGCAATACAGTAGTCGAAATGATATTTGTGAACATTCTATCAAGTATATAGATCCGGTTGTTACGGAATACGAATGTCCAGATGGATTTAAACTTGATGGTAATAAGTGCAAACGAGAAGAAAAAGAAGAGGCTATGCGTGAAAGAGTCTGTCCTTCCGGATATACTAAAGTTGAGGGAGATCATTGTTTAAATTATAATAAAACAACAAATAAAGTAGATGGTTTAGTTTGTGATGCACCGGATACTAAATTAAAAGGTAATGAATGTATTTACTACGAAATAGTTGATGCTAAAAATAACTAAGGGTTTTAAATAAACTCTTTTTTTATGAATAATGATATAATATATGTAAGGAAATGGTGATAATGGAAGAAGTATGTGATTTTTTAAAAAAGTGTGGAACATTTTATATTGCCACAGTAGATGGTGATAAACCACGTGTTAGACCTTTTGGTGTTGTTAATATTTTCGAAGAAAAGTTATATATTCAAACTGGAAAATCTAAAGATGTTTCAAAACAAATGCAAATTAATCCTCATGTTGAAATATGTGCATTTATGGATGGAAAATGGTTAAGACTATCTGGTAAAGTTATAAGAGATGAGCGTATTGAGGCTAAAAAAAGTATGTTAGATGCTAATCCGATGTTAAGAAATATGTATTCTGAAAATGATGATAATACGGAAGTGTTATATTTTGAAAATGCTAAAGCAACTTTTTATTCTTTTACTGAGGAACCGCGTGTTGTTGAGTTTTAATGAAGAAGAAAAGAATTAAAATACTAATCATATTAATTGTTATAGTGCTATTATCATTAACTATACCTGTAGGTATTCGTTTTATAAAATATGCAAAGATTATGGGGTATTATTATTTGGTTGATGGTGAAGGTTATAAAGAAATGCACATTGGTTTTAAAAAATGGAGTATGGGTAGACTTGAAGATCGTAAGTGTGATTTATGGGGGTGTTCTGGATATGAAAGTGGCAATAATTACTACATAAAAGACAATAAATTATATTTTTATTATGATCGTCATAGTGTTTTTGATACTAAGCATGAAATAATCGAAGACAGTAATGGCTTTTATATCTTATTAAAGGATAGAAACAATACGACTTATAAAAAAGATTTTTATAAAAAGGGTAAATGATGTGATATAATAGGAAATATAAAGGAGGAACTTATGGACGTAAAAACAATAATTATTACAATTGTGATTGGTGCGGTATCTGGTTGGTTAGCAGGCCTAATAATGGGTACAAAAGGAGGCCTTGTAAAAAACATCATTTTGGGAATCGTCGGTGGTTTCATTGGTGGATATCTATTTGGACTACTTAATATCTCAATTGGTGGTGCGTATCTAGGACCAATTGTTACTTCTGTAGCAGGTGCTTGTGTACTTATCTTAATTGCTAGAATAATTTCTAGGTAAAAGAGTTAAAAAAAATTGAGTTTTAAACTCAATTTTTTTGTGGTTATTTTTTAAACTACAATCACAATATATGTATAATATGCTATGAAAGTTAAGAGCATTAGTATGCCTTCGAGTCTAGTTATTTTTTTATTTGACTTACAGAAGATGAATAATAGCATGGTAGAAACAATTAACATTATTAAGTCCATACTGTTGTAGCCTTCGGGAGTAATGGTACCAAAAATAGCTACAGGTATACCTAGAACGACACATATATTAAAGATATTACTGCCAATAATATTACCTAATAATAAATCTTGTTCACCTTTTTTAGATGATATAATCGTTGTTACTATTTCGGGTAAAGATGTACCAAAAGCGATAATAGTTAAGGAAATAACTCGTTCACTAATCCCTAATAATTCGGCAATGTCGGCCGCATTATTAACGACTAATTCACTTCCTAAAATAATACCTATAAGGCCAATGATAACAAGAATGATTGATTTGTGAATTTTATATTTAGGCTCTTTATTAGGCATTTCTTTTTTTTGTTTTACTAACGATACAAGATAATAAACAAAGATGGTAAAGAAAAGAATAATGACGATAGCATCAGACCTTGTTACTTGATTTATTGCTTCATGGTTAATTTCAATATCTAACATTAATGTAACTAAAAGAGTAGATAATAATAAAGCAAGGGGTAGTTCTTTTTTAACGGTATGATCTTTGATTCTAATAGGATTAATAGCTGCTGCTAAACCAATTATCAATAAAACATTCATGATACAACTACCAATAACATTACCCAAAACCATATCTGCATGATGTGTAGCTATAGCTTGCATTGAAACAGCAAATTCGGGTGCCGAAGTACCAAAAGCGACGATTGTAAGTCCAATTAGTGTTTTAGATATTTTAAAGTTTTCGGCTGTCGATGATGCGCCATCCACAAAAAAATCAGCGCCTTTGATAAGAATAATAAAGCCAGTAATTAGTAATATAATATTTAATATCATTTCATTACTCCTTATATTATTTATTTTACCATACAAAACAAAGATATACTATTTTTTCATAAAATGAGTGTTAAGAACTGATTATTATGGTAATAATGTTGTTTATTGTGATATAATTATTATACGTGATAATAAAGGTGAGTAGTGTGAAAGAAAAGACATTTAAATCATTAGACGAACAAATAGAAATTTTACGCGGTAAAGGTCTTGTAATTGCTGATGAAGATTTTGCTAAGGAAATCTTACTTCGGGAGAATTACTTTTTTTTGACTGGTTATCGTTTTTTGTTTATGAAATCCACTACTGATCGGAGATTTCATACAGGAACTACTTTCGAAGAACTGTATTCGATGTTTATTTTTGATCGACAAATTAGAAATATATTATTTAAAAACATTTTAGTTGTAGAAAATAACTTAAAAAGTATTTTGTCCTATGTTGTAAGTAAAAATCATGGTTTTAAAGAGAAGAATTATTTAAATCCTAATAATTTTGTTCATGACTCAAGTCGTAATCGTCAGATTAATGATTTAATTCATAAGATGAAAAGACAAATCAATATTAATGGTAAACAACATAGTGCTACAAGCCACTATTTATCTAACTATGGTTTTATACCCTTGTGGATTGTTGTTAAAGTATTATCGTTTGGTATCGTAGGAGAACTATTTACGGTCTTACAATATGATGATAAAAAAGAAATCGCTGAGTATTTCGAAATTGACATTGAAAGTTTAGAAGAGTATTTACCGATATTAGCTAATTATCGTAATTTATGTGCACATGAAGATATATGTTATTTGAATAAATCACAAACATTTATTAATAATACGGTATATCATAATTTACTAAATATTCCTAAGATTAATGGTGAATATATTTATGGTAAAAATGACTTGTTTGCATTAATAATTATTTTAAAAAGAATTTTGGATGAACCTGACTTTAATTTGTTATTAAATGAGTTAGAATATGAAATTAGTATTTTAAATGGTAAATTACATTCGATATCCATCAATAAAGTATTAGATGAAATGGGATTCCCTGTGAATTATCAAGATTTAAGGAGGATGAAATAATGGAAAAAAAATCAAAATCATTTTTGACATTAATATATCCTATTGTTGTATTCTTTATTGGTTGTATGGCAATGTATGGAGTTATATATCGTTTTCCTAATTTGTTTTCCACGACGACTACTAAATTAGAAAAAAATGTTACCGTAACCGATTTAGGAATTGCAGATTCTGTTGAAAAAGTCTATGATGCCGTTGTAATTATTTCCACATATCAAAATGAAAGATTATATTCTACAGGAACAGGTTTTGTTTTTAAGAAAGAAGGTAAAGTAGCTTATTTATTAACAAATAACCACGTTATAAATGGTGGCGATAAAGTAACAGTTACCTTTACTGATGGTAGTGTAGTAGAATCAAATATTGTCGGTAGTGATTTGTTATCAGATATTGCTGTTTTGTCGGTTTCTACGGATGATATAATTTCCGTTGTGGAATTGGGCTCAAGTGAGGATTTAAGGGTAGGTGATACTGCCTTTACGGTGGGTGCTCCACTAGATAATGCTTATTCATGGACAGTTACGCGAGGCATAATATCAGGTAAGAATCGGATGGTGGAAGTAGAATTATCCTCAAGCAGTGGCGACTATGTTATGAACGTTTTACAAACGGATGCTGCTATTAATTCTGGAAATAGTGGTGGTCCATTATGTAATGCCAATGGTGAAGTAGTCGGCATTACTTCTTTAAAACTAGTTGAGGAATCTATCGAGGGCATGGGCTTTGCTATTCCGATTGAAAGAGCGCTTGAATATGCTGAAAAACTTATTAAGGGTGAAGAAATTACTCAACCATATATTGGTATTTCCATGGTTAATGTTGCAGATGCTTATTATGATCTTAAATACTATAATATGCTTACCAAATACAATATTACTAGTGGTGTTGTTATACTTGGTGTAGAAAGAGGATCAGCTGCTGAAAAAGCAGGATTAAGTGTAGGCGATGTTATTATTAAGGTAAATAATGATCAAGTATCTAGTATTGGGTATTTCCGTTATTATTTATATAATTATAATCCCGGAGATAATGTACAAATAACTTATATAAGAAATGGCGAAGAAAAAGTTACAACAGCAACTTTAGGAACGAATAAAAAATTATATTAAAAGAGCTTTGCTCTTTTTTTTTGACTTATGAAATATCTCAGTGTAAAATAGTTAAGGTAATGAGGAATAGAAATGACAAATAGTTTAAAATTTAAAAGATTTATTGCATATTTTATTGACTTATTAATTATTTCTTTTTTGGTTACGTTATTAGCCAAAGTTAACTTTATTAATCCTATGCATGCAAAATATCAGAAAGCTGTTAAGGATTATCTAGCTTATAATGAAAAAGTACAAAAAGAATATATGCAAGGGTCTGACTTTGATGCAAATTTAATAGTGAATGATGAATACATAGATATCGTTTATCATATGGATTATTATGGCATTAGTTATTTGCTAACGGAAATTGTAGTATTCCTATGTTATTTTACAATCTTACCTTTTTACAATCATGGTCAAACATTTGGAAAAGAGTTTATGAAAATAATGGTGGTTAATCAGGATGATAGTAGGGTTGGCTTAGGAAAGTATTTGCTGCGAGTTCTATTATTACCTATCTATGCTAATGTATTTTTATATACTTCTTTAAGAAGCATTATTCAAGCAATTTTATTGCTTTTCTTAAAACCGATGCCATATTTCTATGCTAACATTGGACTAGTATTTATTTTCTTTATTTTCGGCTATGCAGATGTATTATTTTCAATTTTTAATAAAAGAGATTTATCTTTACATGATAAGTTGTTAAAAACAAAGGTGGTTAATTATGTTAGAACTAAATAGTATTACAAAAATTTATTCTTCAGAAGATATCGTAGTTAAAGCTTTAGATGATGTTAATTTAAAGTTTCGTGATAGTGAGTTTGTAGCTATCTTAGGTACTTCTGGAAGTGGAAAAACAACGCTATTAAATATTATTGGTGGGTTGGATAACTATACAGATGGAAATTTGATTATAAATGGTAAATCTACGAAAAAATATACAGATAATGATTGGGATTTATATCGTAATCATAAAGTTGGTTTTGTCTTTCAAAGTTATAATTTGATTCCTCATCAAACGGCGCTTGCCAATGTTGAACTTGCTTTAACTTTGTCCGGGGTTAACAAAACTGTACGTCGTCAAAAAGCCATCGAGGCACTAGATCAAGTGGGACTAATGGATCAATTGTATAAAAGACCTAGTCAAATGTCAGGTGGTCAAACACAAAGAATTGCCATAGCCAGAGCTCTAGTTAATAACCCGGATATTTTACTAGCCGATGAACCAACAGGAGCGCTTGATAGTGAAACCAGTTTGCAAATAATGGATATTTTAAAAGATGTTTCCAAAGATCGGTTGGTTATTATGGTTACTCATAATCCAGACTTAGCTAAAAAATATGCTACGCGGATTATTAGATTATCTGATGGTAAAATAATTGATGATTCCAATGCTTTTGATGGCAAGAAGAACTTGAATGATTCCAAAAAGCCGAAAAGTAAGAAAAACTTTATGTCCTTTAAAACAGCATTGGGTTTAAGTTTAAACAATTTATCAACAAAAAAAGCTCGAACTATTTTGACTTCTTTTGCGGGCGCAATTGGTATTATTGGCATTGCTTTGGTATTAAGTATTTCGCATGGTGTACGAAGTTATATCTCTTCGGTAGAGAAAGATACGTTATCTAGTTATCCTATTACTATCGAGGCTAAACAAATTGATACTGCTAGTTTACTAGAAACGATGCGTGATAGTCGGAAAGATAATGTCAATGACAAAAAAGAAACAATTGTTACCAATAATATTATGGGTAATATGATAAGTATTATGTCTAAAGAGGTTCAATCTAATGATTTACATACTTTTAAAAAGTATTTAGAAAAAAATGCTGATAAATATGACAAGTACAGTAATGCAATTCAATATAGTTATAATTTAAATTTACAAATATATAAGAATTCTGAAAATGAGATTGTTAAATTAAATCCCAATAACATTCTAGATGCTTTTGGCGCTGATTCCAATGCTATGATGTCAATGTCTACAAGTGTTTTTACGGAACTACTAGATAATAAGAATTTTATTGAAGGCCAATACGAAGTACTAGCAGGATCATTTCCTAATAATTATGATGAAGTTGTATTAATTGTCGATAGTAATAATAAAATCAGTGATTATACAGCCTATACTATTGGTCTAAAAGATGCCGATGAATTAGATGAAGTTATGGCTAAACTTATTGCTGGTGAACAAGTGGAATTTACTGAAGAGAGTTATAGTTATGATGAATTATTAAATACTTCATTTAAAATTGTTTTAAATACAGATTATTATCAAAAATCAAAATCAATATGGATTAATATGGAAAATGATGATAACTACATGCATAATGTTTTAAAAGATGCTCTAGAGGTTAAAGTCGTTGGTATTGTTAAAATAGATAGTGATTCTGTTCTAAGTGGTTATTCATCATATGGTAATATTGGCTATACAAAAGATTTAACAGAATATGTTATTAATAAAATAAACGAATCTGAAATTGCTAAAGAACAATTGGCTAATCCAGATATTAATGTCTTCAATAACATGCCATTTTCTACGAGTGAGTTTAATATTAATAGTTTAACATATGAACAAAAAATGCAATTAGCAATGCTTTCTACTGAAGAACTTACTAGCTTAATTAATTCTTATAGTAATTCTACTTATGAAGGTAATTTAATAACATTAGGTATTGTTGACTTAGATAGTCCTAGTATTATTAATATTTATCCTAAGGATTTTGATAGTAAAGATGAAATAAAATCATTAATTGATAATTACAATGAAAAGAAGAAAAAAGACGGAAAAGATGAAGAAGTAATTAGTTATACAGATTATGTTGGTTTGTTAATGAGTAGTGTTACGACTATTATTGATGTAATTAGCTATGTACTTATTGCCTTTGTTTCTGTATCTTTAATAGTTTCTTCGATTATGATTGGTATTATTACTTACATTTCAGTTCTTGAAAGAACTAAAGAAATTGGTATTTTACGTAGTATAGGAGCTAGTAAAAAGGACATTTCTCGTGTCTTTAATGCTGAAACATTTATAGTTGGGTCATTTGCAGGTGTAATTGGTATTATAACAACTTTATTATTAAATATTCCTATTAATATAATCATTAAAAATCTTTCAGGCATTAATCATATTGCTTCTTTACCAGTAATTGGGGCTATTATCTTAGTAATAATTAGTGTCCTATTAACGATGCTTGCTGGATTAATACCTGCGAAGATGGCTAGTCAAAAAGATCCTGTTGAGGCTCTACGAAGCGAGTAGAAATACTTGCTTTTTTATTTGCTTATTTTTAATATATATTATAGAATGATGGTAGGTGATATTATGAGTATTTGTGAAATGGCTAAAGATTTTAAAAAGAGATATCCAGATACTATTTGTTGGCGAGTTCGTAAACATGCCGAAGTTATTGAGAATTATATTAATCCTGACGAAAAAGTATTATTTGTTTTTTGCGGGCAAAAGAATCCTAATCTGTTTGATTGGTTTTCAAGTTGTGTAATTGCTCTTACTAATAAAAGAATTCTTATTGGTCAAAAAAGAGTTCTATGGGGAAGTTTTTATACTCAAATTACACCTGATTTATATAACGATATGGAAATATATCGTGGTTTAATCTTTGGAAGAATTAGTATTGATACTGTTAAAGAAACGATTGTATTAACCAATTTGGATAAAAACTGTTTAGATGAAATTGAAACCGCAATTTCACAATTTATGATGAAAGCCAAAAAAGTGTATAAAAAGGAAGAAAAATGAAAAAACTAGTTGCATTAATAGTTTTTTTTATTTTATTGGTATTATTATTTGTTGTAGCATTATATATTCCTAAAAACTATAAATACCAATATAGGGTAGGAGAATATCAAATAGTTGAACAGTATAGTAAAAAGCAAAAGTCTTATTTTTTTACTGTAACCGGAGATGATGTAACTGGCAAATATGCTTTGTTATCTAAGTATTATCGTAAAAGAGGGTTAATTTCCCATATTGATTCTCAAGATAATTGTTTGTATATAAGTAGTAAAACGATAAGTAATTTTGATATTTGTCAAAATGAGGATGGGTATGTAACAAAATATTATAATCAAGAAGTACAAGGTAGTATCATTGATACTTATGATAATATTAATATTTATAAGTCCCTAGATCATAAAATGCTAATTTGGAATTATGATAGTTTTGTATATGTAAATGGCAGTAATATTAAAAATATTTCTTTGTTTGATGATGATGTTTATGAACTAAAACTGTTAACTAAAATTGATCATTATTTAATTGTTGCAGATTATAACCAAAAGTATTATTTTGAAAAACTATATCGCATTGACATTAAAAATGGTGCTGTTAAAGAAATAAAATTAAATAGAAAAGTTTATTTTGATGCCTACATTTTAGGAACTTATAAGAATAATATCTATTTATTTGACAATAACAAGGATATTGAATACATAATTAATCCTATGAAAGGTACTATTGATAAGTACTCTAAATCAATACTAGTAAATGGAAAGTGGGAAACTGTTACATTGAATAAACTTAAAAAAAGGGAAGTCGCATTTATTAATACTGAAGATTATTATTTTAATGTGATTGATGGTTTATTATATTATATAACTCCGATCAATGAAGTATTAGTGACTAATCAAGAAGTTTCTCGAATTGTAGAAAGTAATACACATGAAGTATTTTATATAGCTGATGATTCATTGTATTATGTCAATTATAAAGATGGGATAAGTATTGTAATGTCATATACAGAATGGCAATTTAATAATAGTAATATATATATCTTTTAGAACGCTTAAATGAATTCAACATATTTTATATTAGGAGTGTGTGTAAATATGTTTGAAAAATATCGTGTAAAGGGTTTTGAAACTATCGATGATATTGCTAAAAAATATCATACAAATAGGGCATACATTGAAGATATCAATAATTTTTCTCAAGATGAAATGTTAAGAGAAGGAATGGATATAATCGTTCCTCAGAATAAAGAAAAGTATTTTGATACGTATACTATTAATAAAGGTGATACTTTATATGCTATAAGTAAAAAGTATAATATTAATCCCGAGTTGATAGCGGTGTTAAATGGGTTAAATATGGACGATTATATTTATCCTAATCAGGTGTTGCTTTTACCAGTAGGAAATTACAGTTATTATATTACTAAAGATGGTGACACGTTGGATTTAGTTTCTGACTTATTTAAAAAGAGTAAAGATCAGTTAATTAAAGAAAATGAAACAATTTATTTACTTGCTGGACAAGTATTAGTTAGTAAAAGAAAATAATTATGGTCTATGCACCATATTTTTTTTGTGATAAAATATATATGGTGAAATAGAGTGATACTAAAAAAACCATATGCATTCTTAATTAAGTATTTTCGTGTAATACACTTTATATTACTATTTTTTTTAGTGAATTTTGCTTTTAGTGGGCGTAGTGTATTACAATTTTTTAATAGTTATGTTCGTAACAATTATCAAACGCCAGTGGTTACATATTTGCATAGTACTTATGCACCGATATCGTTGTTATTGATATTGGCGGTTATCATCATTATTAATGCTGCAATGTTGGGGTTAATGATTCATAAAAAGAAACCGTATAAATTATATTTATTCACACTTTTGTATTATGTGCTTATGTTTGCAATAATAATCTACGTAAGGAGAGTTTTGGCGGGTTTTGCTGAAAACTTATTACCAGCAACCAGGGCAAGAAGTTTGCGAGATATTTTGTTTTTATTATATCTTCCACAGTTTGTATTTATAATATGTGCTTTCTTGAGAGCGTTAGGTTTTGATTTTAAAAAGTTTGACTTTGCAAGTGATTTGCGAAAAATGGATTACAGTTATAAAGATGCTGAGGAATTTGAACTTAATCTGAACTTAGATGTTTATAAAGTTGAACGTAAATCAAGACGTTTATTGCGAGAGTTAATTTATTATGTTAAAGAAAACCGTTTTGTCGTTATTTGTTTGTCTGTTGTTATAGGTATTGTCTTTTTTAGCTATTTACGAAATAACATTCATAGTAATTATGATGTCACTTACAATATGAATAAGACATTCATTTATAATAAATTGAATTTTACGTTCCAAGATGCTGTTATAACAGACTTAGATTATCAAGGTAATAGAATTGATGGTAAAGTATTTTTAGCCTTAAAAGTAAATGTTGTTAATACTAGCGGTTCAGTTGCTCATATTGATTACGATAATTTTAAATTGGAATTGGGTACTAAACTAATTAATCCTACCTTAACTGATTCGGTATATTTTATTGATATAGCTCCAAGTAATGTACCAATATCTATCTCTCATATGACTGATAAAACTTTTATGTTAGTCTATGAGATAACCGAAAGAGATATTAATCGTGCTAGACGTCTAGTTATTCATAACGGCGTAGTTAATGATAAGGGTGTGGCTATTGATAAGCATATTTATGTTAATTTAAGAACGACTAAGTTAAGTAGTGATATTGAAAATATCGATACATATTCTCTGAATGACAAGATTGTTTTTGAAGAATCATATCTACGTAATACTTCTTTAAGAATTAAAAGCCAATCAATTTATAAAAGATATATTTATAAGTACAAGGATTGTATTTCAAAGGATAATTGCGGTTTATTTGATGATATGTTAACCACTACTGCGGGTGCTACTCAAAACAATGTTATATTAGTCTTCGAAGGTGTTTATGATCAAGATATGGAAATTGGTTATTCATTAACTAATACTTCACTTAAATCTTTTGCCGAAAACTTTTGTACAATTCAGTATCGAGTAGATGGTAAAAATTATACAGCTAGTCAAAGTATTACTCCACTTAATGCTACCGAGTTTATTGCCTTTGAAGTACCTCAAAATATTGAGTATGCCGATTTAATTCAATTAATAATTACTGTTCGTAATAAAAGATATTATGTAGCAGTGAATCCATAAAAAAATAGATTACTTAAATGTAATCTACTTTTTTTATTCGTTTATTTCTTTAATAGCAGTTACAGCAGCAATGGAGCCATCGCTTACTGCAGTAGTTAATTGACGTAATAGTTTTTGCCTTGCATCGCCAGCAATATAAATGTTTGGTGTTTTAGTATGTACACCATCTTCACTAATAAAGTAACCTTTATCATCAATATCAGCAACTTTTGTAAATATTTCATTTTTAGGTTCTTGACCAATAGCAATAAATAATCCATCGATAGGTATGTTTTGATCTTCTTTTCCGTCATTTGAAACGATAGTGATACTATTAAGCTTATCCTTACCATATATTTTGGTAATAGTGCTATTGGTGATAATTTTAACATTTTTATGACTTTTTAATTCTTTTAATAATTTTTTCTCTGCTCTAAATTCATCGCGTCGATGAATAACATAAACTTTTTTAGCAATGGCTGATAGATATATTGCATCTTCAACCGCTGAATTTCCACCGCCATTGACAGCAACAATTTTGTTTTTAAAAAAATTACCATCGCATGTTGCACAATAAGATACTCCTTTGCCAATTAAATCCTCTTCGTTTGGTAGCCCTAATTTACGATTAGAAGCACCAGTAGCTAAGATGATAGCTTTACCAGTATAAGTTGCTTTACTGGTAACTACTGTTTTGTTTTTAGTAACATCTAAAACCATTTCGTGTTTATAATCAACACCTAATTTTTTGATTTGATCATAAAGATTTTTGGCATAATCATATCCAGAAATCTTCTTAATGGCGGGATAGTTTTCTACTTTATCAGCGGCTAGGATTTGACCTCCATATGCTTTAGCCTCAAGTACTAAAACACTTTTATTAGCTCTTAGGGCATAAAGTGCTGCCGTCATTCCCGCTGGTCCTGCACCTACAACAATAATATCATACATAAATTCCACCTTCTTTATCCTATACATAATAATTATACAAAATACTCTTTTTTAAAGTCAATTGACTATGATATAGTGTACTTTTATTATGTAAATAAAAAACAGACTATATAGTCCGTTTATCATCATTGGAGGGGCCGACCAGATTTGAACTGGTGATCAAGGTTTTGCAGACCCACGCCTTACCACTTGGCTACGGCCCCGTATAAAGATAGTATTATTTTATTATATTTTTGTAATACTGTCAATTATAAAGCATCAATGATTAGTTCTTTTATATCAACTAGTTCAGGCTTTTTATTTACTAAATCACTTAATAATACAAATGCGTTATGAATAACTTCAGTATTATTAGACCCTTGAATGTGATTATAAAGTGTAATAATAGATATTATTAAGGCTGTTAAATCATCTTTATTAGTTAATTTATAACTATTAATATCTTGAATACTTAGTAATTGATTTACTTTTTCCGTTAAATTAGCATATGATGTTTGTGCATCCATTTTACCACCTATAATAATTCTATCATATTTTTTATGCTTTTATAGCAAAATATATGTTACTTTACAAATGAATTATTTATGATAAAATAAACATTATCAAGGGAGGATTATGAAATGGATTATGTTTTAAAAAAGATTGATAAGAATGAAAATTATAATGAACTTATTTTAGCTTATTATAATTTCTTCGAAAAATTATATGGAAAAAATCTTTCTAGTTTACACGTTAAACGGGAATTAAGTAGTGGGCAAAAAGTATCTCCAGTTTATATGTTTGTTGATGGTAATTATAATTTTGCCAAAAAAGCTGTTGATGATTGTGAAAAAGTATATCACGCTATGATGATTGGGGCATATGATGAAAATGATGGCTTATCTGCAGTTAGCAGAGTACGTTTTGTAGTCGACAAACGCGTCTATTATGCGTGTATATCAGAGATTATTCCAACCAATCCTAAAGACACTAGTATAAAAACAAAAGTTATTGATTCTTTTGAACATTATTTGGATGAGAATAGTAAAGTTGAAGCCATATCATTTGAGGTACCATTCTATGATAAGGAATTACAAGAATATCTTTTAGATTTAGGATATAACATAGCACTTGCAGATGATACGTGTGCAACAAGACTGTTTGAAAAACCAATACAAAGAGACTTAACACATAAATAATTTTTAATATTGCGATAACTTCCAAAATATAGTAGAATTATATTGAGAATAAAGAGGGTATGTGTTATGGAAAATAGTGATATTGATTTTACTAACATTATTAGTTTACCAAGTAATATTGTCGAACCAGAGCCAAACAGTGATGAGTTGACTCCGGGTGATTTTGCTTCTTTATTAAATGAATTAAATAAGCAAGTCAATAATGCCGATGGTAGTATTAGTGAATTAATGCGTCGACGTGATGAAATCGAACAAAGTAAAAAAGAATTAGAAGAAAAAACACGTACATTTGATGCTGATCGAGCTAATTTTGATCGATTAATGAAAGATGAATATCAAAAATTAAATGATCAAAAAATTGATTTCGAACAAGAGAAAACAAAAATCTTTAATGAAATTCAGGATGCTCGAGAGGAATTGTCTCGTAAGAATCGTGAATTTGAAAAATATCGTGAAGATCAAATGAATTTGATTCGAGATAGTAAAAAGGAGCTTGCTAAAAATTGCGAGCAATTTGAAAAAATAGTAGCATCATTTAATCGGAAAATAGATAAATTTGAGTAGGGAGATAGTTATGAAACAACGGGGTTTTGAAATTGCTAAAGGTTGGGAAGATAAAGATATTAAGATTCCTGTTCGAAAAACTAAGAATTCAGCTGCTTATGATATTGAAGCTGCTGAAGATACTATTATACCGATGTTTGAACCTGGGATAAAGCCAACACTTATTCCTACTGGATTAAAAGCTTATTGTCAGGATGATGAATGGTTTATACTTGCTAATCGAAGTTCGGGACCTAAAAAGGGTTTTGTAATGGCAAATAGTATTGGCATTGTGGATGCTGATTATTATAATAACGAAACAAATGATGGCCATTTTTATTTTCAATATTATAACTTTTCTGATCATGAAATATTGGTTAAGAAAGGTGATGTTATTGGCCAAGTAATATTTATGAAATTCTTAAAGACTGATGATGATGCAGCAAAAGGTAAACGTAAGGGTGGATTTGGTTCTACCGATAAATAAAAATACTAATATGATAGACAAGATGTTTATCATATTTTTTTTATCATCATATAATATTTTAGGTGATATACATGGATGAAAGAACCAAGAAGAAAGTTGTTATTGATGCAGGTCATGGTGGTAAAGATAGCGGTACTGTGAATAACGGTATAGTGGAAAAAGATTATACTTTAAAGATTAGTAAATATATTAAAAAGAGATTAGATGAACTTGGTATTGATAGCAGTTTAACTAGAACTGGAGATGAATTACTAGATCAATCCTCAAGGCCTCAAAGAGCCCAAAGTTTTTATGGCAAAGGAGATGATGTTATTATCATATCTAACCATTTAAATGCTGGCGGTGGTGATGGTGCTGAGATTATTTATTCATTGCGTAATAATGATACCTTGTCTAAAAAAATAGCTCAGGAATTGGAAAATGCCGGTCAAAATGTTCGAAAGTATTATCAAAAAAGATTACCTAGTAATCCTTCGAAAGACTATTATTATTTACTTAGAAATACACCTAATAATGAAACAATTATTGTTGAATATGGCTTTACTGATAGTACTGGCAATGATATTAATTTAATTAAAAATAAGTGGGAGTCATTAGCCGAAGCTGTTGTTAAGGCAATTACTAGTTATTTAGGTGTTTCATATTCTCAACAAGGTAATAACTATTATACCGTTGTCAAAGGTGACACTCTTTGGAGTATTGCTCGTAGATATGGAATTACTGTTGATGAACTAAAAAGTGCCAATAACTTAAAAAGTAATTTACTTAGTATTGGCAAAAAACTAATGATTCCTAGTAATAATGTCCATATAGTAAAAAAAGGTGATACTTTATATGCTCTTGCTAAAGAGTATAATACGACAGTTAGTAATTTGAAAAAATTGAATAATTTAAGTTCAGATTTGTTGAGTATTGGTCAAAAACTATTTGTTAAGTAAAGATATATATAAAAATAATTGCTAATTTTCACAGATATATATGTTATAATGATGGTAATAAGGTAAGGTAGTGATAATTATGGATGAAAAAAAAGGTTTATTTTGCCCTAACTGTGGTATGTTAAATGCTTCAAGTTCTAAGTTTTGTATTAAGTGTGGAACTGATTTGCCTAAACCAGGTAGTGAAGAAGAGGTTAAACCAGAGAGTGAAGATATTAAGCATCAAGATATTATTCCTATTAAAACAGAAGATGAAAAAAGTGAAAATCTTCAAGAGTCTGTAGAACCAAAGGAAGAACACAAAACTGAACAACCACTAACAAATAGTCTATCGGCATTGCAAGAAACGGCTGCTAGCGTTGTTAGTGATTTATATCAATTAAATAATAGTGATGGTAAATTTAATTACTTTAAATATATAGCAGGGGTATTATTAAGACCTTATGATAAATACGTAAGCGAAGAAAAGAATTTAAGTGATATTAAGAATTTATCTATTTTAGGAGGCATTATTGTTGGCATTCTAACTTTGGTAAGATTGTTGACTACTATGCTTTCATATGTGAGAATTAAGTCTGTGTTATCAAATGAAATAACTTGGGCATGGGATAATTTAATTGAGGTACCATATTTTAAAACATTCTTTATTAGCGTCTTTATGTATGCTGGAATTATTTTAGCTGTAGCCGGTGTTTATTATCTCGGTGGTATGATCATTAAAAGAGATATCAAGTTCATTAAATTATTAGGAATTTCCCTAACAGCGTTTATTCCATATGCTGCTGGTACAGCTATTTTATATCCATTATTATCGATGATATATGTACCACTTGGATTAGTTGCTATCATGATTGGCGTATTGTATTCAGTATTATCATTAATTGAATTAATAAATGATTCTATGAGTATTGATATTCGTGGTATTCGAATTTATTTCCATTTGGCTTGTTTATCTATTATTATGACTATTGCGGTATTCATTGTTTATAAAATAGTATTAGCTAGTTTATTAGGATTATAAAAATGTTTTAATTTGATGATTGACAACCTCTTAAAAATATAGTATTTTATTCTTATATTTTTATTGGGGTGTACAATGAAATCTATGATTTATAAAAGCACATGGATGTGTGCAACATTGAATAATATTTGTTCCAATTGTTTATATTTTATGGATTTTTCTGTGACTAAATCGTAAGTCTGTTTAAATGAGGACTGCGATTTTTTTTATTTAGGAGGATTTTTATGAATGCCAGTTTCGAAGATTTAAAACGAATAGTATTATCTTACAATGCAGAGGAAATTGATACCATCACTCGTGCTTATGAGTATGCCAAGATGTTACATAATGGTCAAACAAGACAAAGTGGTGAACCATATATTACACATCCTGTTAATGTAGCATATATATTGGCAGAGATGCATGCCGATTGTGATACTGTTTGTGCTGGGTTATTACATGATACTTTAGAGGATACTAATGTTAAAAAAGAAGATATTGCTCATGAGTTTAATCAAGACGTTGCTAATCTAGTTGATGGAGTTACCAAGATATCTAAAATGAATTTTTCAACGAAAGAAGAGCAAACTTTAGCTAATACGAGAAAGATTATTACTGGCATTACAAGTGATGTGCGAATTATCATTATTAAACTAGCTGATAGGCTACATAATATGCGAACACTACAATATAAAACACCATTTAAACAAAAAGAAAATGCTTTAGAGACTATGGATATTTTTGTGCCATTTGCTTATTATATTGGTGCATATAGTATTAAAAGTGAATTAGAAGACTTATCATTTAAATATTTGAAACCAGACCGGTATAAAGAAATTGCTGATAAAAAAGCTAATCTTGAGGAAAGCAGTATTAGTTGTTTAAGAGAGATATTAGAAGTAGTTAAAGATTTGCTTAGTGCAGAAGGTATTCCTAATGAATTAAAAATAAGAACCAAAAATATTTATGGAATATATAAACGTTTAGAGGAAGGACATAAATTACAAGATATTCATGATTTATTAGCTTTAAAAGTTTTAGTCGAGGAAATTAGAGATTGTTATGTTACTTTAGGTTTAGTTCATAGTAAATATCATCCCATTAATGATAAATTCAAAGATTATATTTGTAATCCTAAGACTAATATGTATCAAAGCTTACACACAACTGTTTTTGGACCCAGAGATCGTATTATTCAGACCCAAATTAGAACTTTTGATATGGATAAAGTAGATACTTATGGTTTAACTGCTTATTGGGATATTGATAAAGGTAAAGCAAGAGAAACTATGCAACAAGATTTACGAAAAAAGTATCAATTCTTTTCTTCGTTAGTCGATATTGATACCATGTTTTCGGATAATCAAGAATTTGTATCACAAGTTAAGAGTGAACTATTCGGTAATAAAGTTTATGTATATACCCCAAAAGGTGAGATTATTGAATTACCGCAAGGATCGACACCAATTGATTTTGCTTATAAATTAGGTACAGATGTTGGAAATACAATGGTATATGCTATTGTAAATGACAAAAAAGTTCCAGATAATTATGTGCTTCAAAATAAAGATCGTGTAAAGATTGTGACGGATGATTTATCTTATGGGTGTAGAGATAATTGGGAAGCAATTGCTCAAACCAGTTTCGCTAGAAGAAAAATAAGAGATTTCAAAGGATAATAAAAAACACACGTTACCATATTAGACAAATTATAGTAAAATGTCTTTAAAGCATAAAAAATATATGTTATACTTTTTATAGTAAGGTGTGTGGTTTTGTGGTATACGATACAGAAGTTATTAATAAATTTTTAAACTTCATTAGAAAGGAAAAAAGTCTCAAGTCGATTTGTAATGAGATGCAAATGACTCCCTTTGAAATAATGGGTTTAGTTAGTTATATTAAGTCATGTGGTTTAAATATTGCCATCAAAAATGGTCATGCTGATATCTTTATGGTTAGTATGGGGGATATGGAATTTCATGAAAGAAATACTTTTAATTTTTCTACGGATGATAACAATGAATTTAAATTTATTGCAATAGCAGATACGCGTTTAGGTTCTAAGTCTCAACAGTTATCAATTCTTAATGATATTTATCAAAAAGGCCATGATATGGGGTTTAACAAAGCCATATTATGTGGAAATATATCTGCTGGTTTATATCCTCTTACTGATATTTATTCAGAAACTAACTTTGTTGATGATACTCAAGGACAAATCCAATATATCGTTGACAATTATCCTTCAGTTGACGGCATGACAACATACTTTATTACTGGTAAAACAGATGATAAACATTTAAAACAAGAAAAGATAAGCATTGGTAAAAGAATTGCTCAACAAAGAGAAGATATGGTTTTTTTGGGTGAGGATTCTTGCGATGTTATGATTGATAAAACTTTAATGCAAATTCTTAGTTGTAAATTAAATAAAACTTATACAGCATCATATCGTACGCAACAACAAATTGATTCTTATCGTAGTGAAGATAAGCCAGATATTTTACTATATGGTGGTCTTTTACAAATGGAAAAATTTACCTACCGAAATGTTAAAACTATTTCGGTTCCTAGTGTATGTGCTACGACTAAAGAAATGAATGAAAAAAGATATGCTAATACGATTGGAGCATGGTATGTTACTGTTAAAACCAATAATCGTGGTAAACTGGAAAGTGTTAATGCTTTAGGTTCTCCATATTATGTGACAGTAAAAAATGATTATTTATCTGCCAAACCTTTAGTTATTAAAGATGATGATCAAGCCGTATTAAAGAGGACTAAGTAGGGAGTAGTTTATGGAAAGTAAAAATGATATTAGTTTAACACATATTAATAGAATATATCGATATATGCGAAGTGGGATGCCAATCGAATCTTTTGCTGAAATGTTCCATTATTCTCTAAATGAAGTAAATGGTATCGTTGAATTATGTAATTTGTATGGTAAAAAGATATCAATTGTCGAAGAAGATGGAGTATTAGTTTTTAAAAAGAATAGTATTAAATTACCGTCGACAAGCAAATTAGATATTGATAGTCCAAAACTTAATCATAATGAAATATGTGTTATATCCGATACTCATTTAGGTAATATTCATCAACAACTGCATTTAGTTAATGAAATATATGAAGAGGCTTATCATCGTGGTATAGATACCGTCTTACATGTTGGTGACTTACTAGATGGTAATTATTTAAATAGACCAGAAAGTCCAAGACAACAATTTTTACATGGTTTTGATGAGCAAGTTGGATATGTTGTAGATATGTATCCTAAAGTTAATGGCATTACAACATACTTTATTTTAGGAAGTCACGATGAAACCCATTATAAAAATGGTCAATCAACTCCTGATAAGTGGATATCACGCTGTCGAGACGATATGGTTTATTTAGGCCAAGATTCTGGCGAGATAGAAATAAGTAATGTTAAGACAGTTCTTGATCATCCGGGTGGTGGCTCAGCACAATCACTTTCCTATAAACCTCAAAAAAGAATCGAAATATTAGAATCACATTCGAAGCCTAAATTACTTTTAATTGGTCATTATCATAAGAGTTATGTTTTTTCATATCGTAATGTTCAATGTGTTTTGGTTCCGGCTCTTTGTGATAAAACTCAATTTCAACAAAAACAAGGTTTGTCAAATGCTTTAGGAGCTTATTTTTTGGATATCTATTCCGATCAAAAAGGAAATATTCAGTATTTTGAACCAGAAGAAGTAACTTTTAGCAAAAATGATATTTGGGATGAACCTGGCAAAGACCGAGCTAGAGTACGAAAATTAGAAATTAAAGATTAACATAAAAAAAGCCTATTAAATAGGCTTTTTTTATTGCATACTACTGTCTAAAGGAGATTTATTAGTGTTATTGTTAGCAATACCTTTACTATCGTTATTTCCACCAAAGATACCTAAATTGAAAATACCTTTTTTGTTATTTTCTTCATTCACTGGTTGTTGTGTTTGAACTTGTTGTTGTACTGCTTGTTGTGGAGCTGGCTCAGGTTGTACTTCCGGTTGTGGTTGCGGTGGTTGAGAAGTATTCTTGGCTTTTTTATTACCAAAGATATTATCAATAATATTGTTATTAGTACTCCAGTATGTAGAAACATCACAACTTGATGAGTATGGTCTTGGATTTGGCATCTCTAATTTACAAATAAGTGGTATTTTGAAAGCTGTACCAAACGATACACAAGTACCTGGTTGTAATACTTTCATTTTATCGATTACATCTTGAGAAATGTTTGGAAGCATTTCTTCGATATATTTAATATCCATTGGGTGAGTCATTTTGAAGATTAAGAAATTAGAACATTGTGATATAACGGTATCAGATATTTCCATTGGACGTTGACTAATGATATTTAATAATACACCGTATTTTCTTCCTTCCTTAGCTATTCTTTCAAAAATATTGTAACCAAGTAAGAAAACATCGTTATCTTTTTGAATATATCTATGGGCTTCCTCTAAGAATAGATGGAATGGAACGGTTGCCCGATTAGCATTACCTTTAGAGAATTCAAAGATAATATGTGCAAACACTTTAACAAGTGCTTTAGCATAGGTATCATCAAGTGATTCAAGATTAATATTAATGATTTGTGCTTTGCGATCATTTATTGTTATTAAATCACTAATAAAATCTTGTACAGGAACAAATTCATTAGTAAAGAAAGTACCAACTTCATTATTAAGAATCGTGTGAAGTCTTACTTTTAATAATTGTGCATCATCATGCATGTTTTTGTTTTGGGTGAATCCTTCACTAATTAGTGTAAAATCTAGGGCTTTAGCAAAATCTGCTAAACTAAAGGAAACGCCTTCCTTAATATTGTAATTAGTGTTATCACTTGTATATTTTAAGATGTACTCCATAATAAGTACTTCTTCACCAAAACGTCCACTTGAATCTAGAGCAAAACATTCACTAAATGTTCTTGTATAACCTAGTCCAGGAATGGTTGAATCAAAATTAAATTCTGGTGTATGACAAGTATTAATAATACTAAATACATCATCTTTCTTTTGTTGAACAGTGTTATTACTATATAAAACAGTTGTTAGAGCATTTGCAATAATCATATTTTTATATTGTCTAGCTTCATCATCCTCTGTAGCAAATATTTTGGCATATTTTAATGCTCTGTCGATAATGGTTAATTGAGAGTGCTTATCAGCTTGTAAAAGAATAGCATAATCATCTACATTTAATAGATTAAGAGGAATTTGAATTGGCATATCGCTATCTTCTTTTATATTGGCAGTTATAAACTTATAATTGTATGATGAATTAATACTATTAATGCTACTAAAGGCATTTTTATATTCACCAAATGAGTCAAAGAATATTAAACTTGAATTATAAGCTACAGCATTGGGATTACTAAGAATATTTTGAACAATTCTTGCTACACCACATGATTTACCGGAACCACTGTTACCAAATACACATGTGTGGTTAGCAAACAAGTCATTAGTAATGGGATAAACATTAAAGCCTTTATACATGGCACATTGACCTAATAGGAAATTATCTTTGGATGCTTGTCCAATTAATTCAAGTAGTTCATCAGAATTAATAATCCGGATACTACTAGTTAAACTAGCTTTATGTAAAATACCATTACTATAACGTCCATCCGGTGCAAATTCTCCTAATAACTTAACTTGAATTCTATCAGTGTTAATCTCAACAATTTCACCTAAAACGCGATTACCGTTACTTTCAAATACTAAGTGTAGGTTTAAAATATCACTTGCTAGTGAAGTATCGATATTATTTTCTATAAAGGCTATATTATCACTAATATAAATAATCTTTCCAAACACTGTAATCAACCACCATTCTTTTATGATATAATAATATCATATTAATCCTTAATTTTCAATAAAATAACGATTACTAATAGATTTGATTACAAACTCCAGAATCCGGGTTATAAAAACAATGGTTTTTATATGATCCAGCCAGTTTTTGCGAGTACCAAGTTGTTTTACATGTCGATTTTCCAGGTGCATAAAACCATAAGGCATGTGTAGCAGGGTAATAGTATTCACCAGATAAAACCCGTTTAGCTAGTTCTTTTTCTTTTGCAGTTGGACTAGCTTGAAAAAGAGAACTATTAGTTCCTACGAATTGATTTTTTTGATAAATAGCATCAGTTATAGTATTGATCTTTTTAAATGTTAAACAATTTGCTAGGGCTCGGTTAACTACAACATTACCAACCATTAGCATTCCTAATTCACCTTCGTTGAGTGCTTCCGCTCGCATAATTCTAGCTAATAATTCTAATTCTTTTGTGGAATAAGAAATAATCATAAAATATCACCTAGTCTATTGTATGTGTAAATTGAAATAAAGATTATTTATAAAAAGGAGTTAGTAGGTTATAATTAAAATGGAGTATTGTATGAAAGTAGGTAAGTTGATTGGTAATTTTAAAAGTATCTTAATTTTACTTTTAATAGTTATCCTGACATATTTTTTTGTTTTTGATAAAGCAAATATTACTGATATTTGGCATACTATTTTGAATTGTAATGTTAATTATATATTATTGGCTCTTATTAGTATGTTTGGTTTTTTTGTTATGGAAGGATTAAATATCAAATTGCTGTTTAAAAACACAGATACGAATGTTTCATTATTAAAATGTATAAAGTATTCTTTGATTGGTTTTTTCTTTAGTGGTATAACACCTGGTGCAACGGGGGGACAGCCTGTGGAAATCTATTATATGTCTAAAGAGGGAATCAAAGGCTTTAAATCAACATTAGTATTAGTTATTCAGTTATTTACATATAAAATATGTGCTTTATCTTTAGCATTAATTGGTTTTATGATTAATTACGCTAGTTTAAATACTATGTCTAAGGCTTTGTTTTTATGTGGCTTTATAGTTTATTTGTTTCCTTTATCATTAATTGCTCTTTGTATTTTTAAACCACAATTTGTATATAAATTAGTTGATGGCTTTATGAATTTTATAAATAAGTTAGGTATTAAGAAAAATGCTGATCGAGAAAAAATACGGAATACTATTGAACAATATAATGAGTGCTCTACATATTTTAAACACCATAAATTAATTTTCTTAAAGTCAATTCTTATTTCTTTAGTGGGCGTTCTTTGTTGTTATCATGTTTCTTACTTAGTATTATGTGCCTTAGGCTGTAGTGATTTAAATGTTATGAGTGTTATTTGGAGACAGTCTATGTTATATGCTATGGCTTCATGGTTTCCTTTGCCGGGGGCAGCTGGTGCTAGCGAACTAACTTATATTAACCTTTTTGGATTTATTAATAATAGTGATATTATTGTAAGTGGATTATTATTGTATCGTGGTATTACATTCTATATTTTTATCATTATTGGATTGATAGTTTATTTGATTACGTTTATTAAAAATTTAAAAAAATAAAAACTATTTTAGAAATCTAAAATAGTTAACTTTTTTTAAAAATATGAATTATTTTAGCGGTAATAAAGACAATTTTATCCGCTTTTTTTATGGCAATTGTTTTGCACAATGCTTTACCCCCGACTGTTAAAGAGGAGATTAGTGCAGAGATAATAATAGTAATAAGCGAAATATTAATATTGAATGTTGTGGCTATGGAAATAGCTAACATGGCTCCTAGACCACCACTGATAATGCCACATATATCACCAACAATATCGTTACATATACTAGATACTTTAACATTATTTTTAATCAGAACAATAGCAATGTTGGCACCTTTAATTTTTTGTGAATTCATGGCATGAAAGACTGATTCCTTACTTGTTAGAGTAGCGGCCCCAATCATATCAAAAATAATACCAATAGCAATAACAAGAAAGACTAATATAGCTGTTAGAATTATATTAGCATGCATAGAAATAACATTGGTAGTATAACTAAACATCATTGATAAAACAAATGACCAAACAAATACTTGTAATATCCACTTTTTATTTTTCATTTAATCCTCCTGGGAATAAAAAAACTTTATAATATAAATTATAAAGTTAATATAGATGGTTTATCATAAATTAATTTTACGGCTTTGGTCGAGTTGAATTTCTCTACTTCTAATCCCTTGGTTACCCGTGGGCGATTTCTCCTTTAATAGAAATAATTATCAGTCACCTTAATAATTACTCGATTGCCACATAGTCCGCACTTCAAACTTTATGATAAATACACGCTAGAGATTTTCTCAAACACAAACTATCACACTCTTATTCGCTTTTGCAGTTATAATTTCATTTTTCAAATCCCAAATAACCACTCACGACATGATATTGTTAATGCTCGATTTAATAACAGGGATAAAAATTCATATGCCATTATGAGTACCCCTGAAATTTTAAATTATATACCCGCCCTAACTTGGGCCGAAAAAGCAGATATATAAAGTCCTAATCATCAATTAATGGATTTTTAGCCCCATCTTCAAATGGAGTTTGTGACTAGCATAATGCACCACGCGAATAATAATAGCACAAAATACAAAAAAATGCAAATTTTGGCCAATAAAAAACCTATTTTATTATATGCTTAATAAAATAGGTTATGCTTTATTCTTGTACAGTACACATGGTCAAAGTTACATTTATGGACGTTAATAAGTCATTTATTTCCTTATTACTTGAAGGAGTACTGTAGAAGGTGCCATCCTCCGTTTCAATAGTATAAATTGAGTAGTTTGCTTCATTTTCATAGTTATCTAAGTTAGCAATTAATTGGTTCATATCCACTTTATATTTACCTGTTTTAGGAGTTAATGGTTTATCTTCTGAAGTGAAAGTATAGTAATATTCATAAGTATTATCACTATATAGATATAATACTGGAGTAGGGCAATTAATACCATCGTAAGTAATAGTAAATTCTAATCTAGGAACTTTACCATATTCAGCTAAATAACTTTCTTTATTTTCCACAATGCTTTTAAAGATTAATTGTTCATTTTTAAGTAGTGTAGAGTATTTATAAATAGCGTTATCACCAGCTTTGTCTGTTTCTTTTATGGCATATTCAGTTAGAATATCAATACTTTTTTGAGAAAAACTTAATGGATAAGTATCGATTTTGGTAATATCATAATCATCATTAATATAAAGTTTTTTTATTAAAACGGAACCGTCTTCTTTAAAATAAATTCCATAAGTTGTTTTATCATTTAAATCATATTTAATAAGGTAGCGATATTCTTCCACATTGGCTTCGAAAAAGTATTCACCATAGGTAATACCTTCAACTATTTCTCTAGTATGTTTGTCGAGATTGATTTGTGATACTTCTGCACCATTTTGAAAGTTTTCAGTTAAGAACTTTTTTAATTTTGTATAATTTTCTTCAGAATACATAAATGTTTCTTCTTTAGTAGAAGGTTCACAATCTAAGGCACTGCAAAAGTTGGTAGTTTTAATTATTATTTTTCGATCAGCAACCTTTATTTCGCTTTTTGAACCAGGAATGTAATTATCATGGTAAGTTATAACGAATGAAAAATTATCATCTAGTATTGGGTTAAGTTTGTTAAAATAACCATAAAGAGTAATTCCTAAGATTCCTAAGATAGCGGCTATTACAATAATAGTTATTATTTTGCCGTTAACGACCTTTTTTGGGGTATTTATAGTTTCATTATACATAAAAATACTTCCTCTCACTATTAGAGTAACACATTTTTGGCGTGTTATATTAAAATTATAGTGTATTGACATATTATATTTGTCAATATATATTGTGATATAATATATGATGGTGGTAAAAATGAGGACTGTTTTGATAGCAACAACAAATAAAGATAAGTTCAGGGTTGTAGCTAATATTTTTAAAAAGACGCTTTTTCCTGAAGATAAATATGAAATAATTTGTCAGACTGATGATATGAATATTCATGAAGAATGGGAAATAGGTAATAATATTGCTAGAGCTAGGACTAAAGCTATAAATGCTTTTAATTCTTTAAAAAAGTATAACTATGATTATATAGTTGGTTTAGATGATGCCTTAGTTGTCAAGGGTCGTGTTGAACCAAATGTCAAAATGTATGTGGAAAAAATATTGTATGAGAATTATTTAGCTGAAGGCGAAGAGTACGCTTTTAATCGTGCATACTGTATTGTTGATAAGAACAAAAAAATATATGAAATATCTATAGATATTCCAGTAATTTATTATTCTCTAAAAGAAGATATTGTATTAGAAGATCATACATATCCTTTATCTAATGTTTCATATCCTATTGGTTATAACAAACCGTTAGCAAAATTAAGTCCTGAAGAGGAAACTAACTACTATCTACATTATGTTAAAGATGGATTGATGAGATTAGGAATTCCAGAATAAAGAGAACTCAACCGATAGTTTAGTAGTATAAACTTTCCTTTTATTTAGGTTCTTTTTGAAAATGATATAATTTATACTGTGTGAGGTGAATTATGGGTAACAGCTTAATAGTAATTAGTGCCGTTTGGTGTCCATCTTGTTTATTACTGAAAAAGCACTTAAAAAAATTGAAAGAAGAATTCAATTTAGAATTTGAAATGTATGATTATGATTTAGATGAAGAAGAAGTTCAAAAGTATAATGTTGGTGATAAATTACCAGTGATGATATATGGTGATAACCGATTAATTGGAGAAAAATCTTACGAAGAAATTGTGGCCTTTTTAAAGGAGTGTAAAATAGTATGAAAAAAGTTTTATTGTTCCTTTTATTTATCCTTATTCCATTTAATTGTTTTGCCATTACTGATTCATATACAGATATAGTATCTAAGTATACAAATGAAAAAATAGAAAAAAAGAAGATTAATTTATATCTTTTTCATGGGGCCGAGTGTCCACATTGTGCGGATGAAAAACAATGGTTGAAAATTATTGAATATAAGTATAAAAATAAATTAAATGTCTATTATTATGAAGTATGGCATAATAAAGATAATGATAAAATCTTAACTCAGCTTAAGGAAGAATTGGGCGTCGCTGGTGATTCGGTTCCTTTTACAGTAGTGGGTGATAAATATTTTTATGGTTATTCAGAAACTATTGGTTCACAAATTGAAAATGCTATTAAGGAATATTTAGAAATTAATAGTGATCCTAATGAAATAAAAATTCCAATATTAGGATATGTCAATATGAAAGATGTATCTATTCCTCTTGTGGCAGTTGTACTTGGTTTTATTGATGGATTTAATCCATGTGCAATGTGGATTTTATTATTCTTAATTAATTTGTTAATTGGCGTCGAAAATAAGAGACGGGCGTGGTTACTTGGGTTAACTTTTTTATTTATTTCCGGTTTTGTTTATTTCTTATCCATGCTTGGTATGAATTTCGTTTTAGGAATTGCTACGATTAAATGGATGAAAATTGCCATTGCAGTCTTTATTTTAATTGCTGGTATTTTAAATCTACGCAAGTATTTAAAAATACGTAAAGAAGCTGCAGGATGTACAGTAGTTGATGATAAAAAACGTAAAAAATTAATTACTAAAATGCGTAATATTATTAAGAGTAAATCTTTTGTGTTAGCGTTAATTGGTATTAGTGGGTTAGCAATTACGGTTAATTTAATTGAAATGGCATGTTCTTTAGGCTTTCCATTAATATTTAATGAGTTACTAACGGTTAATAAGGTCGTTGGAGTAACAAGAATAATTTATCTATTAATATATGTATTCTTTTATATGATAGATGATATGGTTGTTTTCGGTATATCAATGTTTACTTTAGAGGCAACCGGAATTACCAATAAGTATAATAAACTATGTACTTTAGTAAGTGCGATTATCATGATTATAATGGGTATTTTATTAATCGTTAAACCTGAATGGTTAATGTTTAATTTTTAGGAGGTAAAAATGATTTATTTAGATTATGCTGCGAACACGCCGGTTGATGAAGAAGTATTAGATTCTTATGTTGAAGCGACGAGAAAGTATATTGCTAATCCTAATAGTTCACATCCTTTGGGAGTGCAAGCAAAAGAGGTTATAGATACAGTATCAGAAAAAATAGCAAATTATTTTCATACTAATAAAGAAAGTGTTATTTATACTAGTGGAGCAAGTGAATCAAATAATTTAGTTATTAAAGGTATAGCAGAAATTAAAAAAAATATAGGAAATAGGATTATTATCTCGGCAGTAGAACATTCAAGTATAGTTGCACCATGTAATTATTTAGCAGCACAGGGTTATGATGTCAGTGTTATACCTTTAACAAAAGAGGGAAAAATTGATTTAAAAGTTTTAAAACAAGAAATAAATGATAAAACTATTTTGGTAAGTATTTGTTCTGTTGATTCGGAATTAGGTACCGTTCAACCAATTAATGAAATAAGTAAAATAGTTAAGGATTATCCAAATGTTACTTTTCATACTGATGCTACTCAAGCTATTGGCAAAACAAATATTGATTTCACAGGTGTTGATTTTGTAACCTTTGCTCCGCATAAGTTTTTCGGTTTAAATGGCTTTGGTGTATTAATGAATATTCATAACCAAAAAATAACGCCTCTTGTTCACGGGGGAAAATCTACAACGATTTTTCGTAGTGGTACGCCAGTAACAGCTAATGTTGTAGCACTACAAAAAGCATTTGAATTAGCAACTGACAGCCTTCAAAAAAGATCTAATTATATAAGAGGCCTTAACAATCAACTAAGAGAGGTATTTGAAAAATTAGATTGTGTTCATATTAATAGTCCTAAAGATGCCATTCCTAATACTTTAAATATTAGTCTAATTAATAAAGACACTAAAAGTGTTTTAAAAGAATTAGAAAAAAAAGAAATTTATTTATCTACTACAACAGCTTGTGCATTGGGTAATAGTCCATCAAAATCAGTATTAGCAATTACTAATGATGAGAATTTAGCATCTAATACAATTCGGATTAGTCTTTCGCATTTAACTAGTGAACATGATATAAACGAGTTTTTAAAAATATTTCAAGATATTATTAATAAGCAATAAAAAAAGAGGCATATAGATAATTGCCTCTTTTTTTTTAAAGAATTATTTTTGTTCTTTTAGAACATGTTTATAGAATAATCCAGCAAGAATTGCACCAATTACGGGAGCAACTATAAAAATCCAAACATTGCATAAAGCACTACCGCCTTGAAGGACAGCTGGTGCTAGACTACGTGCTGGATTAACACTTGTTCCTGTAAATGGTAAACCAAATAAATGAACAAGTGTAAGTGTAAGACCAATTACAATTCCTGTAACGTGGCCGTTTTCTTTTTTGTCAGTTACCCCTAAGATAGTTGTTGTAAAAATAAATGTTAAAATAATTTCCACAACTAAAGCAATAACTATTGTCGTGTCACCAACAAGATTATTTGCTCCTAATGCTGTAAAGCCATTTAATGCTAAAGCAAGTAATAAAGAACCAATAAAGGCCCCAACTACTTGAGCAATAATGTAGCGGATACATTCTTTGGTTTCCATTTTTCCCGCAACTGTTAAGGCTATTGATACAGCAGGATTAATATGGCAACCAGATACATTACCAATACTATAAGCTGCTGCAACAATTACAAGACCAAAGGCCAGTGAAGTTGCTACTAAATTAACTCCTGATGTTACAGCTACACCGCAAGCAATTAGCGTTAAAAGCATTGTTCCTACACATTCAGCAATATACTTTCTCATTCTACACCTCCTTACTTTCATTATATAATAAATATAACGTACTTGCTAGTTAAAAAGGTTTACATTCTGTTTTTTACGGTAACAATTGTTTCTACAAGATGCTATATTTAAATACCTAATTCTTTTAGGTGTTCTTTAATTAGTTCGTAAAATGTATATTGATTTCCATAGGGAATAATGTCTTGTAAATTTCCAATACCATTTTCCTTTAAGAAAGCCAGAATATTTAGAGATGAAAAAATGGCATAAATTCTTATTCTTATTAAATCCTCTTTACTAGGTTTTAGTTTTTTTATAAATAAGTCATATATTTTAGTTTTATATATTTGAGCAACAGCATCGCCATATCCCATTAAAATTGGTCCACTTATAAGTTCTCCAGGATCTATAAAAACAACTTCACCATTTTCAGTAATCATGATGTTTTTAGCATTGGTATCAATAGGAACTAAACTATTATCACTAGTAATTAAATGATTATATTTAGCGTATATCTTTGTAAAGGCGTTATTCAATATATCATATTCTTTTAAGATGTCTTGCGTAGATTCCTGTCTTTGCATAATAAATTTATTAAATGAATTACTAGTCCCTTTCATGTTTTCATCTAGTAATCCATAACCATCTATTTTTTTATTACCGATTGTTTCATAGAAAGTAATAATACTATTTACTATTTTTTCTTTATAAATATTTAATTCCTTTTGACTAAGTTCATCAAGTGTTTTTCCTTTAATTTCCTTAAATATAGCATATTTAGGATTATCTGAAAATACAACTAATTGTTTAAGATATTTATGGTCTAATAAATCGTAGATGATTAATTCATGATCGATATGAATAGACTTTTTTAAATAAAATTTGGCATAAAGTGTTTGCTCATCTTGTGTAATCACTTTAAAAACATAATTATTAGTTTTACTAATTAATTCAATAGTTTTAACATTATTATTAAGCGCTTTTTTAATTTCATTAATATATTTTTCCATCCCAATAATTATAACATGAAAATAGAGTTGATTAATATAAATAATAGTAGTACAATTATATTGTCATCTTATATAGAGTGATGGAGGGACTAGCCCTGTGAAATCACACCAACCTATTTGATTAGGTGGTAAAGCTAGATCAATAAGATAACTTAAAGACTTAAGAGCTATCTTGGGTCTTTTTTTATTTTTCTAGGGATGACAAGAATGAGAAACAAATGATAGAAAAAGTAAATCCAGGTCATCCAGACAAAATTGCTGATCGAATTGCGGGGGCAATAGTTGATTTGGCGTATACTAAAATAGTAGAAATTGCAAGGGATTACATTAATAGTATTGGTGGTTTTGAAAAACTTGCTGAATGGGGATTATATTAAGTAACTATGATATAATTAATAAGAGGTGCTTTATGGATAGTATTTTATATGATTCAATCTTTAAAAGAAAATCATTTCATTTATTTAGAAATATTGGTAATGAAAAAATATCTAAGGAAGAATTGAATGATTTATTGTCATACATTGATAAATTAAAACCCTTAGTAGATAATGTTAAATATAAGATTATTGTTCAAAAAGATACATCATTTGTAAGGGGTGGAGAATATTCTATTTTATTCTATTCTGAAAAAAAGGATAATTATCTTCAAAATATTGGTTATATAGGTGAACAGCTAGATTTATATTTAGTTTCTAAGAATATTGGTACCTTATGGTTTGGAATTGGAAGACCAAAAGAGAACAAAATTGATGGATTAGATTATGTAATAATGATTCAAATTGCTAAAGTAGATTCGCCAAATAAATTTCGAAAAGATATGTATAAGAGTAAAAGAAAATCTATTGAAGAAATATGGAATGGAGAAAAATATTTAGAAATTGCTAATATAGTTAGATTTGCTCCAAGTGCATGTAATACACAACCATGGAAAGTAATTGAAAAAGATAATGATTTAGAAGTCTATAGATATCGCAAAAAAGGTAAAAGAGGAATTATGCCTAAGAATTTAGTTATTTACTATAATCAGATTGATATTGGTATTTTTCTATGCTTTTTAGAATTATGTTTTGAACATAATAGAATAGATTATACTAGAGAATTATTTGTAGAAAAAAACTCCGAATTAGAAAATAATCTAGCAGCCATATATAAAATAAAAAACACTAACAATTAAGTTAGTGTTTTAATATTCTCATGGCACCGGTAGTAGTCTATTGTGAAACTACTTATATGCTATCAGTTGCTAAATACAATATATCATAAATTGCTAATTTAGTAAATATGACTACTAAAATTTAAGATTATTTATAGTTCTTGCTATTTTTTCTTTTCTTTGAATTTCTGCTTTTATTTCAGCTTCTTTTCTTCTTTTTTCTTGTTCTCTTATTTGTTTTACCTTTTTTGGATATTCTAAATTAGCATTATTTATCCATTGTTTAAAATAATCAATTATGTTTTGAGCATAATCTAAATTTCTAACAGATAGTTGTACACTTGCATATTCATATTCAAATCTAAAATTATCAACATCAAATCCCATCAATGAACCCCAAGAATTCGTCTTTATACAATCAATCCATAATTGATTAATTGGGTGACTTAATTTGAATCTTAGTCTTCCATCATCTTCATCATACTTAACATCTATTAACTTAGGTGGATCAAGAATTAAAATATCTTTTTCTTCTGATTCTTTAATTTCAATTTCTTTTAATCGTTTAATTTCTTTATTTGTTTTATTTAATTCGATTCTAGAATTAATTTCAAATTGGACAGTTTCTATATCATTTGGTCTATCTTCTTTATTCTGCCTAATCATTAATTCAACAACATCATCTAAAAATGAATATTCTGGTGCAACTTCATCAATTTTTTTATAACTTGAACCATATGGGACATGTCCAGTGAATAATTCATTTAGTATTAAGCCCAAAGCATATATATCAGCTCTATGATCAACTGTAGCTCCTTTTTCTTTTTGCTCTGGTGCCGCATATTGAAAATTAGCCATCCTAGAACCAACTTTTGTTTCTACAATTGTATAAAGGTCATCCTTATTAAAATGTGATATACCTAAATCTGCCACAACTAAAGTGTTAGAAGATTTATCAAATAATATATTTTCAGGTTTTATATCTCTATGATAATTTTTACTATTATGAAAATATTTAATACCTTCAAGTATTTGATTAAAATAATTTAATTTTTGATCATTGCTAATTCCTTCTAACATCAAATCTCTTAAATTGGCATCATAAAGTGGCATTACATAGAACATTAATTTCTCATTATTCAACTCAAAAACACCATTATCTATAACTTTCATAATATTTTCATGATTAGCTTTTGAACAATAGCCAATTTCATTTTTAAATCTCTTTATACTTTCTTTATCAATTTTTTTATTTAACAATTTAAGTGCAAATTCATTTCCTTCTTCATCTGTAACTTTATAAACAGTTGAATTTCCACCTTCACCTATAACTTTAATCTCATCATATTTACTTAAATATGCCGAAGTGAATTGATATTTAATCCTTTTTGCCATGTTCTGCCTCCAATAGGCTATTATACCATAATTACAAGTAGATATTTAATGATTTTAAATCTACTTGAAGATTTATATTATTTTTATTAAAAGTTGCTTAAAACTAATTTAAATAACATTTTATCCATATAGCCCTCAAGGGGATACCGACAAAGGGGATGCCCTTGAAGGTAATATATTACTAAATACTAATATAAATAAAGATAAAGAAGATAAACATCCATATGTACGGTGTGAACATGTGGATAGTGAATACCTTCAAACTGTATAGATATAATAAATACTATTATAATAAAGATAAAGTAGATAAACGAATTATTGAATAATGCTATTTTGAACCTATTCAAAACTAACCTATATACTAAATACTAATATAGTAAAGATAA
>JAEEKI010000017.1 GCA_016282375.1 Caryophanales bacterium
AGATCCCTTGAAGACTACAAGGTTGATAGGCTGGAGATGGAAGCATAGTGATATGTTGAGTTGACCAGTACTAATAGATCGAGGATTTAACTTATTTTATTTAATTGAGTTGTGAGATATAATTACATTATCAAGTTTTTAAAGGACAAAATCCTTTTATTGGTAACGATAGCTTAGGTGGTACACCTCTTCCCATACCGAACAGAGAAGTTAAGACCTAATACGCCGAAGATAGTGAATGCTAAAATAGGTAGTTGCCAATAATTTTTTTTTGCTTTAAAATACTTTTATTATTTTCATGGTAATATGACAGTAAAATAGTATTGAAACTCTTGTTAAGATAATATATTTTATTTTATAATTTATATGGTGATTAATAATGGAATATAAATATACATCAAAAAATGAAAATGATACTATGACTTTAGCTCAAAACATTGAATGTGAAAAATTCCCTAATATGGTTATATGTTTAGATGGGGAACTTGGTAGTGGAAAAACTGTTTTTGTTAAGGGATTTGCTAAAGCTTTAGGTATTGATGAAAATATTACAAGTCCTACTTTTAATATTATAAAAGAATACGATAATGGAGAACTACCTTTGTATCATATGGATGTTTACCGTATTGAAGATGAAGGTAATACGATTGGTTTTAGTGACTATTTTAATAAGGGTGGTGTAACAATTATTGAATGGTCAGAGATTATTGCTGATTATTTACCACAAGAAAGATTAGACATCGTGTTTAAATTTGTGGATGAGAATACAAGAGTACTTACTTTTTCACCACATGGTCAAGTTTATGAGGAGTTATGTGACTCCGTTTTATAGGGGGATTTATGAAGACTTTATACATTGATACACATCTGTTTGATATAGATATTATTTTGTTTGAAAACAAGCGTATAATAGCACGAAAAACGGTTGAAAATGAAAGATATAATAGTATTTATTTGGTTTCATCTTTAAAAGAGGTATGTCCTGATAAAGAGTTTGATGAAATAGTAGTTATTAATGGTCCTGGTTCATTTACAGGAGTAAGGCTAGGTGTTACAATTGCTAAAACATTAGCCTATACTTTAAATAAACCAATAAAGACACTTAGCTATTTTGACTTAATGAATTATAGTTCTGATGATAGTAATCATATATTTGCTATTAGTGATGGTAATGGCTATTACATTGGTGAGTATGATCAACATCTTTTAGTCAAAGATTATTATTATCTTAATAACAATGAATACAATATTTTCAAAGAGAGTAATATAATAGAAACAGATGTTGTTGTAGACTTCAATAAAGTTCTAGAGCAATTAGAAAGTGTGGATAGTGTTAATCCGCATTTAGTTAAACCAATATATATTAAATTAATAGGTGTTGAGAAATGATTCGTTCTTGGACAGAAGATGATCTTGACACTATTTATAAATTAGGAACTCTATATGATGAGAAATTTCGAAATCATTATGTTTTAGAAGATTATATTAATAATGATATTTATGAGGTAAATGTTTTTGAAATAGATAATACACTTGTTGGTTTTATTATATCTACAAAAATAATTGACACTATTGAAATATTGTTAATTTATGTAAAAGATAGTTATCGTCATCAACAAATAGGTACTAAGTTACTTGAAAGCATAGAGTTAAAAGATTATACTAAGATTATTCTTGAAGTTTCAAGAGATAACATACCAGCCAAGTCATTATATGACAAAATGGGATATCATATAATTTCTGAAAGAAAAAAATACTATAATGGTGTTGATGCTTTGGTGATGGAAAAGGTGATTAAATGAAAGACGTTTATATTTTAGCCATTGAAACTAGTTGTGATGAAACTAGCATGGCTATTGTTAAAAATGGTCATGAGGTAGTAGCACTTACAATTCTAACCCAAATGGATACTCATGCCATGTTTGGTGGCGTTGTACCTGAGATTGCTTCCAGGATGCATGCGGAAAATATTACGATTGTTTTAGAAGATACATTAAAAAAAGCCAACATGCAAGTATCGGATGTCGATGCTATAGCTGTTAGCTATAAACCAGGTTTACTAGGTTCATTACTTGTAGGTATTGAATTTGCTAAAACTTTATCTTACGTTTATGACAAGCCATTAATAGGAGTAAATCATTTAATTGGTCATATTTACGCTAATAATATTGATGACAGATTAGAGTATCCCTTATTAGCGTTAGTTATAAGTGGTGGTCATACGGAATTAGCTATCATGAAAGATGATTATGACTTTGAATTATTAGGCTCGACTTTAGATGATGCCATTGGCGAAGCTTTTGATAAAGTTGCCAGAGTAATTGGGTATCCATATCCTGGTGGTCCTAATATAGAAAGGGCTGCCTTAAATGGTAACAACAGTTATCCTTTACCAAAACCCGTTGATGATGATACTTATAATTTTAGTTATAGTGGTTTAAAGAGTCAGGTAATAAATTTAGTTAATAATGAAAAAATGCGGGGGCATGAAATCCGCAAAGAAGATCTTGCTTGTAGTTTCCAAACTGTAGCAGTGGATGAATTATGTCGTAAATTGTCACTTGCCTTAGATAAAACAGGAATTAAATATGTGGTTATTGCAGGCGGTGTTTCAGCAAATAAATATCTAAGAAATGAAATAGGTAAGATATGTGATAAGTTTAATGCTAAATTATATATTCCTAGGTTTTTATATTGTACAGATAATGCCGCGATGATTGGGGCAGCAGCATACCCATTGTTTTTAAAAAAGGAATTCAAAGACTTTTCTCTTAATGCCGAAAGTCATGGAGATTTAGTTTAAGACAGCAACTCCAATATTTAAATAAAGAGCAAATGCTAACCAGATTATATAAGGAATTTGCAGTAAACCTGCAATTTTTTTATTATGATAAAAGTTGATTGTCATTCTTACTACCCAAATTATTAATAATACTAGCCATAAAGCTGCTAAAGTATAAAGATTTAGTGAAAAGAATAAAAAGGGCCATATATAGTTAATTATTAATTGCATAATATAAGCTTTAGTTGTTTGAGTACTGGCTTCTGCTTTATGGGAAATATAAAAAGATATTCCCATCAAGAGATATAATATAGTCCAAGTAATTGGAAAAATAAAGCCGGGAGGACTCAAAGGTGGCTTTTTCATAATCATATAATTCTTACTATTGGTAAGTAAACTAACAAGAATTCCTCCGAAGAGTGGTAATAAGATAATAAATAAGTTTTTAATTTTTTCTTTCATATTAATAATATATATTAAAAATTTTACTTTATGCCCATTTTATGGTAAAATTATACTGTCATGGGGTAGTTTAGGTTTCGACATATATTACTAAGTATGACTGCAAGTAGTTGGCAAACTATAAATGCACAAAAAAATAAATAACGAAACATTTGGTTTCGCTCCTGCATACGCTTAATAGATAGCGTTGGAGCACTTCTAGCTTTTTCCCTTATAGAAAAGCCTAGGGGTTCGATTATATAAGGTATAAATGTAATAGTGTTTAGATATTACATTCGAATAATTTCTAAACTTACTATTTAAAAGGTACGTATTAGCCATATTAAATAGGAAATTAAAAATCATACTAAACTTGTAGATGTTATATGATAGGGTATATTGGACAGGAGTTCGATTCTCCTCTACTCCACCAAATAGTTAATTAGAACCAAATAGGTTCTTTTTTTGTGATATACTAGATTTAGGTGATAATGATGAAAAATTGTTACTTTTGTAAATGTGTAGAAGAAAAAAATATAGTATTAGAGAATAAATTGGCATTTGCTTTATTTGACGGGTATCCAGTAAATGAAGGTCATATGTTGATTATACCTAAAAGGCATATCAAAGATTGGTGGGAAACTACTTATGCAGAAAGAAAAGATATTTTGAGTTTAGTTGATCAAGCTAAAGAATATTTAGATAAGAAATATAAACCAGATGGTTATAATATAGGTATGAATCTAGGCGAGTCAGCTGGTCAAAGTATTATGCATCTCCATGTTCATTTAATTCCAAGATATGTAGGGGACACTCCTAATCCTAGGGGTGGAGTAAGAGGCGTTATTCCCGAAAAGCAGAACTATTAACATAATTATTTTTGCTTTTCTTTTTATGTATAAATAATTTTAATTATATGTTATAATCAAGATTAGTTTAATAGGTGATAGTAGATGAAAAAGAAAATTATAACATGTTTATTAGTTCTAATGATGTTATTATTAACAGGTTGTAAGATAAATCAAAATGATGGTAAGAAAAGACTATATTTAAGTGACAAGTATTATAGTAAAGGAGAATATATTGATATATCTAGTAAGGATTTATTAGATAAAGAAGACGAAACTTACGTATTATTTACTTATAATAATTACTGTAATTTGTCAGTGCCTTGTGACGAAATCTTTTCCAAAATTATGGCAAAATATAAAATTGATTTTTTATCAATACCTTACGAAGATTTTAAAAACACCAATTTACATGAAACAGTTGAATTTGCACCATCTATAATCATCGTCAATCAAGGAGAAATTGTTGCATATTTGGATGCAGAATCTGATGAAGATATAATACGATATACTGATGCTAGTGAATTTGAAAAATGGTTAGACAAATATATTTATTTTAGCGCTAAAAAGTAATATTTAAGTCATATAATTTCTTGCTAAAAATAATGGACAAATATAATCTTATTTGTTATACTACTTGCGAGTATGTAAATTACTCCTTGCTTTGTTTATTAAAATAAAGCCGAGTAGACCATAAGGAGGTGGAAGATGATGGAAAAATACGAAGTAATGTTTATTGTAAAAAATACTATCGAAGACGAGGCTGTTAAAGCAGTAGCTGATTCTTTACAAAGTATTATTACAAAAGGCAAAGGTAAAGTCATCGAATTTAAGGAAATGGGCAAAAGAAAATTAGCTTATCCAATTAAAAAGGAATTAACAGGAACTTACTATGTTATGACTGTTGAAACTAACCATGAAACTATTAAAGAATTCGAACGTAAAGTATTAATTAATGAGAATGTATTAAGACATTTAATCATTAAAAAAGAAGGAGAATAATAAATGAATAAGGTAATTTTAACCGGAAGACTAACTCGAGATCCTGAATCACGAATGAGTTCTAATTCTATGGAAGTTTCAAGATTTTCTCTTGCTTGTCAAAATGATTTTGTATCACGTGATGGTGAAAGAAGTACAGAATTTATCAATTGTGTAGCTTTTGGTAGAACTGCTACAACTATTAATAAATATTGTGCAAAGGGTAGAATGATTGCTGTTACTGGAAGAATTAGAAATAGCAGTTATGATGCTCAAGATGGTTCCAAAAGATACACAACCGATGTAATTGTAGAGAATTTTGAATTTTTAGGTGGAACAGGTTCAAGCGAAAGCAATGTTTCAACGCCAAGAGATAATACATCTCATGAAAGTGTATCTAATATTGAAACAACAGATGTTTCTGAAGATCCATATAAAGATTTTGGTGAAGAGATTAGTATTAGCGACGATGAATTACCATTCTAAAAAGGAGGATTATAAATATGGCAGAATTTTATCATAAGAAAAAAAGAATATGTCAAATGTGTGCTGGAAAATCTGTTGATTATAAAGATGTAATGATTATTAACAAGTATATAAATGAAAAAGGTAAGATTTTACCTCGTAGAATGACAGGTGCTTGTGCAGAACATCAAAGACACATTGCTAGTCAAGTTAAATATGCTAGACATATGGCTTTAATACCATTTGTAAAATAACAAATGGTTTTTTTATGTCATGAATTATGATATAATAATGACGATTTAGGAGGTAGATTATGAAAGTCATACTTATCAAAGATGTAAAAGGGCAAGGAAAAAAAGATGATATTATTGATGTATCAAATGGATATGCTACTAATTACTTAATTAAAAATAAGTATGCAGTATTATATACTGATAAGAGTAAGGAAATACTAGATGAACAAATTAAGGTACGTGAAGATAATGAAAATGCTCTTGTCGAAAGTCTAAATCAAATTAAGGGAAAATTAGAGAATAACAAAATAGAATTTAAAGTTAAAACCGGTGCTGGGGATAAAGTTTTTGGAACTATTTCCTCAAAACAAATAAGTGATAAATTATCCCAAATGGGTTATAAAATAGATAAGAAGTGCATTATTACGAATGGTAATCTTGATTCTTTAGGAACCCATAAAGTAAGTATTAAATTGCACAAAAAAGTTGAATTTAATATTAATGTTGTATTAATAAAATAAGGAGATTATATGGCAAGACCAATGCCAAGTAGTTCCGAAGCAGAAATGTCTGTATTAGGCGTTGCTTTTATTGATAAGGAACAAGTTGACAAAATATGCGAATCTGTAACTGATGACATGTTCTATGACGAAAGAAATAGAATTGTTTTTGATGCTATAAAAAATCTTCATGATACACATACACCAATTGATGTTACAACAGTTAAAAATGAATTAGATAAAGTAAAAAAGGCTAATATTGTTACATTAGATTATATAACAGAAATTATTGATTCAGTAGTAACAAGCGCAAACATTGATTACTATATAAAAATATTACAAAATTTTTATACTCGCCGAGGTCTGATTAATAGTGCTACGGAGATTATTACCAATGCTTACGAAGAAGAAAACATCACAGCTCTTCAAGATAGTGCTGAAAGAAGTATTCTTTTAGCGGTTAGAAATCGTAGTGTCTCAGAATTATTACCAATTTATGATGCTATAACGATAGCTCATGAAAAATTAGAAAAATTGGCTCAAACTAATAAAGTTGTCACAGGTCTTGAAACGGGATTTTATGATTTTGATAAAATTACTACTGGATTTCAACCAGGTGAAATGATAATATTAGCTGCCCGCCCAGGTATGGGAAAAACAGCTCTTGCCTTAAATATGGCTACATATGCAGCATCAACTACGGATAAGGCTGTTGTAGTATTTAACCTTGAAATGTCAGCAGATATGCTTGTTAACAGAATGATTGCCTCGACAGGAAGAATTGATTCATATAAGTTACAAACTGGTAAGATGCAAGAAAGAGATTGGCAAAGATATAATGAAGCAACTAGCGAATTAGTTGAAAGAAACAACATTTATATTGAGGCCGATGCTAGTGCAACCATTTCTGAAATCAGAGCTAAATGTCGTAGACTGGCCAGTAGTGAAAAAGGTCTGGCTTTGGTTGTAATTGATTATCTACAACTAGTCTATACAGGAAACAAACGTGTGGAATCAAGACAAGTTGAAGTTTCTGAAATATCGAGGGCTTTAAAACAAATGGCCCTTGAATTACAGATTCCTGTTATTGCATTATCCCAATTATCAAGAACTGCAGAAAAAAGGGAAAGTAACGTTCCAATGCTTGCAGATTTACGTGAATCCGGTTCACTAGAACAAGACGCGGATATCGTTTTATTTATTAATCGTAAGGATTACTACGATGGAAAGAAAGATCAAAGCGTTACGACAGTTCCTGCTGAATTGATTATCGCCAAGCATCGTAAGGGTGGTTTAGGTACAATTGATTTAATGTTTGAACTTAATTATGGTTCATTTAAGAGCGTTTCAAAAGAATTTGATAAGGAAAGTTAAATCATGAAAAGAAAAGAAATAATAATTACTATTTTTATTACTTTGGGTACAATTGTTCTATGTTCACTTAATTATATTGGCAACAAGTACATTCTCCAAGCAAAAAGTGCATATAGAGTCTATTTAGATGGAAAAATAATTGGCCATATTGAAAATGATCAAGAGTTATATAAAATAATTAGTAATCGTCAAAAACAAATTAAGAAAAAATATGGCGTTAAAACGGTATATCCTCCTGAGAATTTTGAAATTGTCCAAACCAGATCATTTAATGTTGATATTTCTTCAGCTGAAGATATTTATGATACATTAGCTGACTTAGAATCATTTACAGTAGATGGATACATTATTAATATTAAAACGGCTGATGATCAAAAAATTACGATTAATGTTTTAGATAAAGAAATATTTGATAAAGCAGTTAAAAGTTTAGTTTTAGCATTCATCACAGAGGAAGAATATGATAATTATCTAAATGATACACAACCTGTTATTGAAACAACGGGTAGAATTATTGAAAGAATGTATTTTGATGAAACAATCACTATAAAAAAAGGCTTTATTGATGTTAATCAAAAGATATTTACTGATGAAGTTGATATTAGTCAATATATGTTATTTGGTGAGAATGCCAAAATGTTATCTTATACAGTTAAAGATGGCGATACTATTGAATCTATTTCTGATGATAATAAACTTAACCCGCAAGAATTTTTAATAGCTAATCCAAAATATACAAGTAAGGATAGCTTATTAAAGATTGGTGATGAAGTTAACGTAACCTTAATTAGTCCAATCTTAACTTTTTCTTATGAGGTGCACGAAGTTTCTGATGCAAAAATTCAGTATGAGAAAAAAACTGTTTATGATAGTAGTAGACCATCAAATTATTCAGAAATAACTACTCCAGGGGTGGTAGGTATCTCTCGTATGACTACGAAGTATGTTGTTAAAAATGGCGAAATGCAAGCCGGCGTTGTTACTGTTGGTGATCCAATAACCATTGTGGAAAAAGTCGATGAAGTTACTACTAAAGGTGGCAAACCATATTCAACATACATTACAGGTACTTACGTTGATACTGGAGCCGAATGGGGTTGGCCAACCAATTCACCATACGTTATTACCAGTAGCTTTGGCTATCGTTGGGGTGTTCTACATGAGGGAATAGATATTTCTGGTACAGGACATGGTTCACCAATATATTCAGTATTAGATGGTACTGTATATAGTGCAGGATGGGAAATTCCACTTTGCCTTGGTGGTGGATATTGTGCTATCATTGGACACGGTAATGGATATTATACTTTATATGCGCATATGTCTGCGCTTAGGGTTAGTACTGGTGAGTCTGTCACTCGAGGACAAGTAATTGGTGCTATGGGTGCAACTGGTTATGCAATTGGAACACACTTACATTTTAGTGTGTGGTCAGGTGTTCCTTATGCTGGTGGCTCAAGATTAATTAACCCAATGGATATATATGGTTAATTATGAGAATATGTAATTTAGCAAGTGGTTCAACAGGTAATTGTACATACATTGAAGTAAACAATATTCCCATGTTAATTGATCTTGGAAAAACTAAAAAGTATTTAGAAGATAGTCTAAAAGAAATAGGCATTAATGCCGATGATATAAAATATGTTTTACTTACTCATACGCATAATGATCACGTATCGGCTTTGAAAACATTTCTTAAGAAACACAAAGCCGTTCTTGTGATAACACAAACTATGTTTATGGAACTAAGTGATATTGATGATTTAAATATTATGATTTACGAAGACAATCCCAATATCCCGGGGGTGGACATTAAAACTTATCGCATGAGTCATGATACAGGTGATACACGAGCTTTTGTCTTTCAAGAAAATGATAAGTCAATCGTTTATATCACTGATACGGGTTATATTAATACTAGATATCTTAAAGAAATGGGAAATAAAACATGTTATTTTATAGAGTGTAATCACGATATTGAAATGCTTACACATGGTCCATATCCAGAGTGGTTACAAAAACGAGTGTTATCAGATAATGGCCACTTATCCAATAAATTTACGGGTATGTATTTGTCAAAACTAATTAGTGATAATACCAAATATATTACCTTAATTCATTTGAGTGAGAAGAATAATACGGAAAAATGTGCTTTGGATACTGTTCATGCTCTTTTAGAGGATATAGATACAAGTAATATAGAAATTACATGTGCTAAAGCTAGTACGCATTCTAAGGTGGTTGAAATATGATAAGAATAATTTGCTTAGGTAAAATTAAAGAAAAATACTTAACTGAAGCTATCATGGACTACTTAAATAGAATCAATAAATATCACAAAATAGAGATTATTGAGTTAAAAGATGATAATAATATTATTAAAGAGCAAGAAGAAATATTAAAACATCTTGATACCAAAGATTATAATATTGCTCTTGATATCATGGGTCAAAAAATAAGTAGCCCAGGATTAGCTAATCTTATTGATCAAACATTTTGTAGTTATGGAAATATCAATTTTATCATTGGTAGCTCTAATGGTTTAACGGAATGTGTCAAAGAGAAGTGTCAAAAACGAATTAGTTTTGGAGATATTACTATGCCACATGGTATATTTAGATTAGTATTACTAGAACAAATATATCGAGCATTTAAAATTAATAATAATGAAAGTTATCATAAGTGAGAGGTTGATATGAAAAAAAAGGATATGTTGTTAATTTTTATCTTTTTAGCATTATTATCATTTGCGGATGGACTTTTTTACAATTTTCAAGAACTCTGGTTAGTAGATAACGCTTTTTCTCTTAAAAGAGTTAGTGTGATTTTTAGTTTATGTTCATTATTAACTGTTTCAGTTATCTTTTTGTGTTCTAATCTTATTACAAAAAAACGTTTAAAGAAATTTATGGTTGGTGCTGTACTACTTAAGATTATATGTATCATGTGTTTATATGTATTAAACTCAACTGGCCAACAGTTTTGGATAAAACTATTTATTATGCTAGATTTTGTTATTGATATCGAAATCATAACATCAGTCTATCCAATGATGGCCTTAATTAATAAAAACGATCGTGAATATGCTAAAAAAGATATTATTTATAATGGTTCTTATTATATAGGTGTTATTTTAACTTCATTATTATTGGGTAAGCATTTCGGTAGTATTCATATTGGTTATAATTCTTTTTTATATATAGCATTAGTATTTGATATTTCTGCTTTTTTAGTCTTACTGTTTTTAGATTTAGACAAATATATTGAAAATGAATCAGAAGTATCAAGTGATAAACTTATTATCGAGGAATTATATGCTGATATCAAAGATGACAAAATTTCTAAATTATATTTTGAGGCTACACTAGCTAATCAATTATCCTATAATAGTATCTTTGGCTTGACAATTTTGCTTTTAACAACAGGGCTATCATTAAAACCTAATACTGCATCATTATTATCAATGATGTTAGGTATTATTGCCGTTTTAATTGGTATGCTGGTTTTATCAAAATTAACTTTTAAAAATGACTATGTTAATATGGGTATTAAACTTGGGGGTAGAGTTATTTTATATACACTTGCTGCCATTAGCGGTTGGAATGTTATGTTATTTATTGCCTTTGCATATGCTAAGTTAATTTCCGTTTCATATTCACATGTTATAGATGCACCTTATATTAATCGTATTAATAAAGATTATCAACTAGCTTTTTGCAATTTGAAAGGGATGATTAGCTATTTTGGTAAATCAGCAGCGGTTTATTTATGTGGATTAATGATGAGCATTGATTTGCGTTTAAATTTCTTGATCGCGGGGGTATTTGGTTTCTTAGAATTGTATCTAAGATTTAAAGCCCTAAAACTAAAATTAGTTGAGGAAGGAAAGAAAAAATGATTGGTAATGGTTGGGATGAAGCTTTAAAAGTAATATGGAATAGTAAGGGGTTTCAAACATTTTATCAACACATTTTATCTCTATATGACTCTAGAACTATTTTTCCAGAGAAAGACAATATTTTTAATGCTTTAAAATTAACCGATTACGAAGATGTTAAAGTGGTTATTGTTGGTCAAGATCCATACCATGGTATAGGTGAAGCCCATGGACTATCATTTAGCGTTCAAAAGGGGGCTAAGATTCCTCCTTCATTACAAAATATTTATAAAGAACTCGAAGATGACTTGGGGATTAAGCCAAAAAGTCATGGCGAATTAACTGGTTGGGCTAAGCAAGGTGTTTTATTATTAAATGCTGTTTTAACGGTAGAAAAAGATAAACCTTCATCACATAAAGGATTGGGTTGGGAATTATTTACAGATTATGTTATAAAGTTATTGAACACAAGAGAAGATCCCATCGTCTTTATTTTATGGGGTAATTTTGCTAAACAAAAACAAAAGTTTATTACTAATAAAAATCATTTAGTTATAACCTCAGCTCATCCAAGCCCCTTTTCAGCCTATAGTGGTTTCTTTGGTAGTAGACCATTTTCCAAAACCAATGATTTTTTAATTAAGCATAATAAAAAGCCAGTAGATTGGTCATTATAACTAGTCTTTATCTGGCTTTTTTATTTCATATGAAGTTTTAATATTAATATTAAGTATTTTAGCAACTATTTTAGTATATCCATGCATGTTTTTTACCAATAAATTATTATTCTTATTGAAAAATTTTTGACTTGCTATGATATCTTGATCAATTATTTTTATTTGTTTGAATAGGTCATTACATTCTTTTGTATTTAAGGATTTATGGTCTTCCTTTAATTCTAACATTATTTTGAAATGATTACTTAATTCATTATCTAGTTCATAATTACTTAAAGATTGTTTACTCAAAGTATTAAAATCTTTAAGATAATCTTTCTTTTTCATATTCTTTTTAATGATTTCATATAGTTTTTTCATTAAATTAAATTTATCATTTAATAGTTTTGTGATACTTTCATTGGCAGTATCCATTTTTCTTCTTATGAGAATTAACTTGTTATAAGCTTCATAAAAGAATATTGCCAAAACAAAAATAAATAATGCAATTGTTAATACGATAACTGCTATTTTCATGATATCACCATATTTTATTATACCTTGAAAGGTTCGGTTTGTAAAAGGGATTATTAATAACTTTTATCAGAATACTTATACAAATAATTGATTGGTTCCATGAATTCTACGTAGTTTAAATAAATAATTCTTATTAAATACCAGTTACCATTTGTCACATCCTTGATAATAAGATGATCTTTACCAGCTTCTTCGATTAGACCTGTAAAGACCTTATCTTGCCATTCTTTACTATCAGGAAAAGATACATATGCATTAACTTTTCTTCCTTTATTGAGTCTTAAGATATTCTCAATATAACTTTGTTCTCCATAGTCCAAGGACATTGAACTAACATTGCTTGGTGGAGAAGTATAATTATTTTCTTCATATTGATTGCTTGGAAAAGCAGGATTTTGGTAAAAATTTCCGTTCATTTAACACCTCTAGTCAAGTATATGCAAATGTCTAATAATAATTGCTAAATGATGCAAGATAAGATATAATTTATAATAGGAAAGAGGATAATAAGGTGGAAGCAGAAAAAATTCTCAATACAATTATTCGTGGCGTGTCCTTTGTTTTTGGCGTTGTCTTGTTGGCTATGTGTTATAATACCCTTCTTTTACCAAACAACTTAGTAGTTGGAGGTATGAGTGGACTATCTATTATTTTTCAAGCAGCATTTGGATGGGACGCTAGAACTTTTGTATACATTTCTACTTTTGTTTTATTAGTTGTTAGTTTTGTCTTTTTAGGAAAAGAAAAAACTTATAACACGGTGTTAGGATCTTTATTATATCCTTTGATGATAAGTGTTACACAACCAATATGTGATTATATATTACAACATTCAGATGTTAATGAAATTGTTGTTCTTGTTTGCTTAGCAGGTTTCTTTTATGGCGTATCAAACGGTATTATTTTTAAATTAGGTTATACTACCGGTGGTGGTGATGTAATTATGCAACTTTTGAGTAAGTATTGTAATATTACTAACGCTAGAGCCAACTTTGCCTATAGTATTATTATTATCGCCCTAAGTGGTATTATGTTTGGCTTATCTTCATTAATATATGCTGTTATTATTCTTGTTATAGCAACTTATTTAATTGATAAAATTATTATTGGTATTTCCAATAGTAAGGTTTTCTTCATTAGTACACAAAAGTTAAAAGAAGTCAAAGAACTTATCAATGTTGAATATGAATCAGGATATACATGTGTTCCTACTAAACAAGAATTCTTTCATAAAAAGCATGAATTATTAATGGTCGTTATACCTAGTCGTGATTATTTTGCTTTTAAAAATCGTATTTTAGAAATTGACCCAGAAGCCTTCTTTATCATTAATGATTGCTATGATGTTGGTGGGGGTAGACGTCACAAAATTCTTCCATTTGAATAGCCTTTTTATAAAGGCTATTTTATTATTCGACAATTTATGATATAATTCTATATAGAATGGAGGAGTATATGAAATTCATCGAGTTTAAAGATGTAACGAAAACATATAGTAATGGTATAACTGCTTGTGCAGATATGTCCGTTGAGATAGATAAAGGCGAATTCGTATTTGTCATAGGTCTTACCGCTAGTGGTAAATCAACATTTATCAAAATGCTATATCGGGAAGAGAAACCTACAAAAGGGACTGTTTCGGTTGGTGGGGTTAATGTTGGCAAATTACGTAACCGTAAAGTTTATAAATTCAGAAGAAAAGTTGGAATTGTTTTCCAAGACTTTAAATTATTACCTAATTTAACTGCTTATGAAAATGTTGCTTTTGCTTTAGAGTGTGTAGGAATGAAGAATTCTGAAATTAGGCCTAAAGTTTTAAGAGCTCTTGAGATAGTAGGTCTTAAAGACAAGGTCAGAAGTTTTCCTAAAGAATTATCTGGTGGAGAACAACAAAGAGTATGTATTGCAAGAGCTATTGTTAATGAGCCAAAACTTTTAGTGTGTGATGAACCGACAGGAAACCTAGACCCGAAGACTAGTAAAGAGGTTATGGAGGTTATTTCTAATATTAATCATGATTTGGGAACAACTGTTATTATGGCTACCCATGATAAGGACATAGTTAATCGCATGAAAAAAAGAGTACTAGTTATTAGTAATGGGATGCTAGTTGGCGATTACGCGAAAGGAAGTTATAAAGCAAGTGAAAGCAATTAGAATATTTTTCCGAAGCATCCGTGATGCTTTAAAAAGCGTTGTTCGTAATTTTTCTTTATCAATGGCCAGTATTTTATCAGTTACCATTACCTTGATAATTGTTTCTGTAGCTATTATTATTGCCCTAAATGTTAATCATGCTACCAAGGATATTGAAAAAGAATTAAATATTGTTGTCTATGCCTCAAGGGAAGCAACCGAAGAGGATATTGAAAATCTACTTAGTGAGATTAAAAGTAACAGGAAAGTTAGAGAAACAAAATTTATTAGTAAAGAAGTTCAAAAAACGAATATGTCTGAGTATGATGAGACATTTAAAACTATCTTAAATTTTCTAGATGAAAATCCGTTGTTAGATAGTGTTATTGTTTATGTTGAAGACGTTAAAGAAATGTCGACTGTAGCTAGCGAATTAAAACAAATTCCGAACGTTGAAACCGTTAAATATGGCGAAGGTACTGTTGATGAAGTTGTTGATGCCTTTGACATTATTGAAAAAGTAACGATTGGTATTGTTATAGCTCTTGTTTTAGTAACTATTTTCTTAATTAACAACACCATTAAGTTAACTATTTATTCTCGTAAGAGTGAAATTGAAATTATGCGTTTGGTTGGAGCTAGTAATACTGCCATTAAATTACCGTTTATATTCGAAGGACTAATCATTGGTTTAGTCGGAGCCATCATTCCTATATGTGTAACTATTTATGGATATGTAATACTACATAATGCTATGAAAGGGTACTTATTTAGTGAAATGCTTAAATTAATTAAACCGTTTGATATTGTCTTCCAAGTTTCAGGAGCTTTATTAGCCTTTGGTGCTTTAGTTGGTATGTATGGAAGTCTTAAAGCCGTAAGAAAGTATTTGAAAATATGATAAAGCGTAGTATAAAAATATGTTTAGCGTTAATATTTGCGCTGATTTTGAGCATTTCAAACGTTTATGCTGGTGAAACTTTAGGCGATAAAAAGAATTATTTAGCTGCTTTAAAAAAACAAAAAGCTGATAATGAGTATGCAAAGTCAAAAACCCAAGCCGAGATAAATAGCCAAAATAACAAAATAGCAAATGCTCATAGTGATGTGGAGAAAGCAGAAGCAGACATTGAGATTGCTAAAAATTTGATTGAACAATCTAATGACAAAATAGCTTCGACGAAAGAAGAAAGTGCAAAGTTACTAGTATTTTATGAAATAATGCAAGGCGATAATGAAATGCTTTCATATATTTCTGGTGCTTCATCCATGACTGACTTTATCATGAGAATTGAATCTGTTTCTCAAATTCTTGATCACAATCAAAGTAAAATTAAAGAACTTGAAGATTTAATTATTGAGAATGAAGAACTTCAAGTCAGTTTAAAACGTAAAGAAGAAGAATTAAATCAAAAGATTATTGAATATGAAGCTAATGTAAAAGATTTAAAAGGTAATCTTTCAGAACTTGTTGAAGTAGTGCTAGACATCGATAGTCAAATTGAAGCTCAACAAAAAATTATCAAGTATTATGAAGATATTGGTTGTCGAGATGATCAATTGATATCTGAATGTGAAGCTTCGATTGTAAATAATTCAAGATGGTTAAAGCCAACTGACAAAGGTTACATTTCTTCAGATTTTGGTTATCGTAGTTTTTATTTGAATGGTGCTCCATATCATGATTATCATAATGCTGTTGACGTTGCGGGATCTGGCGCTGGAGCCAAGATTTATCCAGCTGCGGGCGGTGTAGTAGTTGCCGTTATTTATCGTTCTAGTTGTGGTGGAAACCAAGTTTATATTAACGTTACAGTTCAAGGCGTTAGATATACAATCTTTTATGCACATATGCTAGATGTTTATGTTCGTGTCGGAGATGTTGTTACCAATCAAGATGTTATTGGGACCGTTGGCGGTGGAGGTGCAACCCTTCGTGTTAATGGTGGATGGGATACATGCTCAACAGGATGGCATCTACACTTTGGTGTAGCTAATGGTTACTACTTAGGTGGTGACTATGACGATTACAATGTCTTAGTTGCGAAGAGTATTAGACCTCCAATGATGCCTGCATATGGTAATTGGTATTATTCAAGATATTAAAGAAAGTAGCGATACTTTCTTTTTGCTTGCTTGTTTTTAAATTTTTTTTATGATAAAATTTGAATAGTTAATAGTATGAAGATATGAGAGATTTCATATCTTGGCATAGGAGTTTTTTATGAAAAAGAAGATTGTTTTACTAATATGTTTATTATTCTTATGTGGATGCGGGTTAATTCATAAAGTGGAATATATCCCCAGTAGTGATTTGAATACCACTAAAAGTGGTAAAGATAGTGATTTAGATTACATTGATAAGAATCCTATTAAATTGTCTTTATATGCTAGTGATGAAGAGGTTGGATTAAAAAAGTTAGATAATAATATTGATAGAAAATGGGTTAAAAAGAAAGATATTATTGTCGTTAATGCATTGTTTACTGAAGCAGAAACTGTAAGTGGTGAATATTTTCAAGATATGTGGAAACAATATGCTGATAAATATGATACTTCTTACAAAGTTGGCTGGAATGTATCATTTGGTCTAAGTAATGGACAAAAAATAAATAAGATGATTTTTAGTCCCAAAGATGTCGAAGAATTTTATGATTATCTAGAAATATATTTATATGATAGTGCTAATGTAGAGAAGGATGTTTTTTATTCGCACTTACTAGAAAAAAACATGAATGACAATACAATAATGACATCAATGAAATTGACAGCTGGCAGTAAGTACGAAGAAATAAATACGCCTATAAGTGTTGTAGTTTATTCCTATGATACACAAGATGACTTTGCCGAAAATGGTCTTTATAGGGGTAATAGCAAATATGTTGTAAACATATATAATCAATAAAAGATTTATTGTTATATAGGCACGTATGTGCTATAATTTAAGATGATAATAGGAGTAGAAATTGAGCAATATTGATGATGAAAAAACTATATTGAATGAAGCTCCTGATTTTGACAATCAACTGCAGATTTTAGAAGAAGAACATAAAAATAATGTCAAAAGGAGAAAAAAATACATACTATTGGTTAGTATGTTTCTTTTCGTTGTGTTTATCTTTTATGTATCTTACGCCACGATTTATGTGTATCGGGAATATGGCCCACATTATTGTGCTGACTGTGATAACGTTAATATAAAAGTTGATGGAAGTCCTGTTCCAAATATTAATATTTCTGATGGTAAAGATTGCATTCCAGAATATAATATTGATTATTATAACAATCGTAAGGCATACTTTAATCTTGATTTGTTTGGTGATAGAACGCAAATATTCAATGCAATGAACCAAATGGATGAAACTGGTACATATTGTGTATTAAATTGTGATCGTAATGCTGATGGCTGGCCAGATTATAATATCGATTTAAATGGTGACGGTATTGCAGATTTAAATATCGTTAATGATCCTCGCAATAATCGTGGTAAGGTCTGTGATTTAAATTGTGATAGCAACCATGACACTATTCCAGATTATAATATTGATACAAATGGTGATGGTAAGGCTGATGTTAATATCAAAAATCCTGATGACGGTACATTAAATAACGTTGATTATAAAGGAAATAGGGAACCAGTATTTAATATTATTAATGATGATGGCACTATTACTAATCCGGTTACAGATGTTAAAAATAATCCTAATTGTACAGTTAACTGTGATAAAGATGGTGATGGTCGACCAGATTATAATATTAAATTACATGAAGATGATGACCTTATTCTCAATGAATTAATTGATGGTGAATATGTAAATATTGATGTCGATGGTGATGGAATCCCAGATGTTAATATTACTGATGATGGTAAAAAGCCTTATGAAAATCCTATCAATAATCCTGTAACAATTGACGGCAAAGATGTCGTTCTTAATGAAGATGTTGATGGTGATGGATTACCAGATAATAACATCGACTTAGATGGTGATGGTAAACCAGATTTGAACATTACTGATAAAAATGGCAAATGTATAAAGAATTGCGATACTAATGGTGATGGTAAGGCTGATGATTTAATTGGCATTGGTGATAATATTATACCTTTTAGAGATATTAATATTGATTATGATTATGACGGTGTATGTGATGTTAACTGTGATTTAGATTATGATTTATATCCAGATATTAACATTGATACAAACGGTGATATTGTTCCAGATATCAACATTGATTATGATCATGACGGTAAACCTGATTATAATATTGATACCGATGGCGATGGTTATCCAGATCTTAACATTGATGCTTATGGTTTAGGAGAGTGTAACTTCAATTGTCAAGGTCCAGATGGAAAAATAACCAATCCTGTTGGAGATAATTCTAGTAAGTGTAAGAAAAATTGCGATACAAATGGTGATGGGCTTCCTGATACAAACGTGGACTTAGATAATGATGGTCGTTGTGATATAAATTGTGACAATGGCAAAACTAAAAAAGACACTAACAATAATTACATCTTAGATGATGATGAAAATATGGCTCATGTAGATGTCTCATCAAGTCCAGATTATGATTTTTCTATAATTAATAATTTAGATATCATTGCAGATGGCATTGAACCCGATTGGGATTCATATTATGTAATGACAATTAAAAATGATACCTATTATGCTGTTGCTTATGATTTACAATGGGAGAATGTCATAAATACATTTAGTGTATATAATTTAGATTATTATGTTACTAGAAGTAATACAATGTATATAGATTATCAAAAAGCTCCTTATCATGATGAAATGGTAAAACATGAAGTATTAATTCGACCAAAAACTACAATTAAATATGCGTTATTTGTTGAATGGAAAGAAACTGGTACTAATCAAAACGTTGACAGTGGTAAGCAATTTAAAGCAATATTTAGAGTAAAAGTAATAGAATAGATTAGGAAGGGTATATGAAGAATAAGACTAGAGTGGATTTCAAATACATTTGTAGTTATTTATCTATGATTGGCGCAAAGTCTCTTTTCATTTTGCTTCTTTTGTGTGCGGGTGTTCTAGCTTATTACTTTATTTGCCTACGTATATCAAGTGCTAAAGGGGAAGAATATGCTCCACCATTTTCAATTTATACTATTGTTAGTGCGAGTATGACTCCCAAAATTAAAGTATATGATGTTATTATTAACGTGAAGGTAGATAATCCTACAGATATCAAAGTCGGCGATATTATTACTTTTACCTCCACTAGTGCATTTACTTATGGTATGACGATTACTCATAGAGTTATGGATATCCAAATAGTAAATGGTGAATATGAATACATAACGAAAGGTGATTTTAATGAAGTTGCCGATTTAGCTCCTGCAAAGTATTCTGATGTTATTGGTAAAGCCAAATTAAAACTTCCTCAACTAGGGAGAATCCAATTCTTTGTTGCAAGTAAAGGTGGATGGTTATTAGTTGTTGTATTACCAGCATTATATATAATAGTTGGTGATATTATCAAACTAATTAAAATAACAAGAATTAAACGTGATGCTGATGAAGTCAACAAAGAATTAAAATCAAAAGTGGAAACAGCCACAAATAGTATTAGTAATCAAGCAACTTAACATTAAATATATATGGAGGATAAAATGAAAGTTAATGATATTATTGTTTTAGATAACGATGAAAGGTTTATTTTACTGAAGGAAATAAACAAAGAGAATACCAAGTATTATTTTGCAGCTGGGGTTGATGAAAAGGAAAATATAGATCAAAAAAAATTAGTCATTTTAAAACTAATTTCTGATGTCGACGGCGATTATATTGAAATTGTCGACGATGAAAAAATGTTACAAAGCTTAGTCGAAGAGTTTAAAGATACTTTCAAATAGTATCTTTTTTCATGAGAGAATCCACTAATAAAGAAGCTGAAGTATCTCCAAGAGCATTTAACATTGTTGCTGGTGCATCTGTAATCGTAGCAATAATGGTTAGAATAGGCAAAGCAGCGATTGGAAAACCTAATAATGTAATAATTATCATTTCTGAGATAGTACCACCACCAACAGGAACAGCACTTATTAATAAAGTAGCTATTAAACTAACTATAATAATTTGCAAAATCGATATATTACTGTTGAAAAGATAAACTAAAAACATTATTTTAAAGACACTATCAATTACTGAACCATCTTTATGAAAACTTGTTCCTAGAGAAATAGTAGTTTTACTAACTTCGCTTTTAACCCCCAATTTATCCGTTGTTGCCATATTAACTGGTAAACAAGATGCTGAAGAACAAGTGCTTAGTGAGCATAAGATAACTGGTAGTGATTCTTTCCAAAATGCCTTAATGCTTTTTCCGCTTATTTTAGCAATGATAGAGTATACTATACCAGCGAATAAAATAGCAATAACTGTGTAATATATAAATACTTTTAAGTAGTCAGCAGCTATTTGAACGCCTAATGAACCAACCATAGAGGCAAAAAAGGCTGCTATTCCAATCGGAGCATAATACATGATGATGTTTAAAACTTCCATAGTTACAAATTCAATGTTTTCTAATAACTTAATTATCTCTTTGCTATGTGTTTTTGATTTATTAATAGCAACACCAACGATGATTGATATAACGATAAGAGCAATCATATTATCTTTTGTTAAAAGCATATTAAAGTCATTAACACTAAGCATATTCACTGTTTTTTCTAAATAATTAGGATTATTATCTATTACTTCACTACTGTTAGATAAAGTTATTGTATTATTCTTAGATACAAACCGATATGCTTTCGTAGAAAATATTCCAAATAGTACTGCAATTAATGACATGATAATAAAAACCACAATTATTGTCTTAAGAAGTTTATAAACAGTTTTAGACTCAACTTTTGCAATTGATAAAGAGATTGTAACAAATATTAAGGGAACAATAATCGTACTTAAAAGATTAATAAATAATGTCCCTAATGGATATAACCCCATAGCTTTTTCTTTAAATATAAGACCAATAATAAGGCCTATGAGCATACTTGCAAGTAAAATCAAAGAAGACTTATAATTTTTCAAAACTTTCTTCATAAATCACCTATTAAAATATATTATTAATAATCAAAAATATTTATAATTTACTTTATTGACTAAGATTTTTTATTATGATAATATGAAATTGTTATAAGAGGTGGATAAAATGGAATTAAAAGGTAGTAAAACAGAAGCTAATTTAATGGCTGCTTTTGCTGGAGAAAGTCAAGCAAGAAACAAGTATTCTTATTATGCTTCGCAAGCAAGAAAAGATGGTTATGAACAAATTGCTGCTATTTTTGAAGAAACAGCAAATAATGAAAAAGAACATGCTAAATTATGGTTTAAAGAATTAAATGGTGGTAGTGTACCATCTACCATTGATAATTTAAAAGATGCTGCTGCTGGTGAAAAATACGAATGGACAGAAATGTATAAAGGATTTGCTGAAGTTGCCCGTGAAGAAGGATTTGAGCAAATTGCTTTCTTATTTGAAAAAGTTGCAGAAATAGAAAAACATCATGAAGAAAGATATCTAGAATTAGTAGATAATATTGAAAATGACACAGTATTCCACAAAGATCAAGAAGTAATCTGGATTTGTCGTAACTGTGGCCACGTTTATTATGGAAAAGACGCTCTAAAAGTATGCCCAGTTTGTAAGCATCCAGAGAGTTTTATGGAATTAAAAGCAACAAATTTCTAAAAGACCAGGAGGGTCTTTTTTTCTTGAGATGATTGACAAACATACATATGTATGTATATAATGGAAACGTAAGTTATCATATAGAGGGAGGAGATAACATGGCTAAAGCTTTGGCACTTACCAAAGAGAATATTGTTAAATCAGCAGTAAAGTTAGTTAATTCTGAAGGATGGGAAGCCTTAAATGCTAGGGGATTAGCAAAACACATAGGTATTAGTACTAAACCTCTTTATCGCATTTATGGAAGTATGGATGAAATCAAAGATGATGTTTTAGCAGAAATATATCACCAATATGATGAGTTTATTAACAGTAAGATAGATAGTAAAAAAGCATTAATAACTTTGTGTATTGCTTATGTTGAATTTGCTAATGATTATAAAAATTTATTTATTAGTTTATTTTTATCCGATAATTTGAAATGGAAAAAAATTGAAGATGTTTTTGATGAAAAATGGAATCAAAGCACAATTATTAATTTAGTTAATAAGCACAGTTTTTCTTTCGAAGAAGCAAAAGAACTATTTCTAAATATGTGGCTTTATTCAAATGGATTAGCAACGTTGATTGCTACTAATCAAATTAAACTAGATGAAGAAAAGATTATGATTCGTCTTGTTAAAGTTTATAAGAGCCTGGTGAAATAGTATGAAGAAATTAGTATATTTTTTATTAGTAATAATGCTTTTACCATTATCGGTACAAGCAAAAAGTAAAGTAAAAGTTTATATCTTTACTAAAGCAGAGGAGGAGTATTCTCAAGCCGCAATAGAGTATTTTAAAGAATTAAAAGAAGGCGAGTTAGGAGAATACTTTGAATACAAAACAATCGAAGTTTGGGATGCCGATTGGCAAGAAGATTATGATAATCGAAAAATAGCTGATAAGGTAGTAGGTTACTTTGATGATGTTATTTATGGTGCCCCTTACATAGTTGTTGGTACTAAATATAATTTACCAACCTTTGAGGAAGAATATATATCAGAGATTGAAGATGCTATCGAGAAAGCATATGAAAAGAAAGAATTTAAGGATTTAGTTAAACAAGCTAAGCAAGAAATTAAAGACAAACAAAAAAAGGATACAATATCAATTATATCTATTTCCACAGCAGTCATCGTAGTATTAGGAGCATTTATTATTCTAGCAAGAAAAAATAACGATTAGAATCGTTATTTTTCCTAAATTGAAATTTGAACCGCACCACTAGGGTGCGGTTTTTTTGATATAATAAAGGAGCCAAATCCCGGCAAGGAGGCTCCTAAATGAATTATAAACAATTAACAGAAAAAAAGAAAGTAGAAATTGACATATTATTAGCTCAAAATTTTTCAATGAGAGAGGTTGGTCGAAGACTTGGCATAAGTCATTCAACAATATCGAGATATAAAGCTGGGATATATAAGAAAAGGAAAATCGATATAAATCAAAAATATGGGTTATTTATCAAGTATTTATTTGATCATTACGATCGAAAAGATCATTCAATCGAAGTATGCGTTTATTACTTTAAAAAAAACTATTTTGCAAAATGTCCATCAGTAAAACAAGTATATAATTGGATAAACGAAGGCAAAATATTTTTAACGAAAGACAAATTATGTTATAAAAAACGAAAAGCCAGAAAAACAGGAATGATGGCACATTTTGAATGGAATTTAAATAACAAGACAGTGTTACCAATAAGTTTAAGACCTAAATACGTAGAAAACAGAGATGAAATAGGACATTTAGAAATAGATTCAATAATAGGAAAAAAGAACGAATATGATTCAATAGTATCTATTGTAGATAGGTGTACGAGAACAACATGGTTAATAAAATCAATATATAAAAACGAATACTACACTAACAAACTGATATATGAATATATTGTAAAAAATAATATAACTGTTAAATCAATTACTGTAGATAATGGTATTGAATTTAACGCGCTAGGTATTTGTGCTAAAAAGTTGGGAGTAAAGTTATATAAATGCGATCCATATTGTTCATTTCAACGAGGAACAAATGAAAGAACAAACGCCCTAGTAAGAAGATGGATACCTAAAGGTTATTCACTAAAAACCATTACTCAGACATATCTAGACAACATTGCATTTGAAATTAATACAATGCCAAGGAAAATATTTAACTTTAAAACTTCATATGAAATGGAATTAAATTATTAATTAATATTTATTTTGTTTATCAGTGTAATTTTATTACATTTTTTTGTCAATGGTTAAAATAAACACTTCGTGCCATTGACAAAAAAATCTAATATAAATTTATATAAAAAATACAAAATAAAAATGAATTATTGACATTATATTTAGATCTTGTTAAATTTATATCAAATGGTGCGGTTGAAATTACAATTAAAAAAAAATAACGATTAGAATCGTTATTTTTTTTATCTTATATTAAATTTATTATATAGATATTCTCTTGTATGATCAGTTTTAATATAATATTCTAATACTAAATTTTCATTTTTATCAATAATTCCATCATAGTTATAAGGAACCATATATACTTTAACATGAATAGAGAAACCTACAAGTCCTTTAATATCTTTGTTAAATATAACTATTTTTTCGGGATACATTTCAATTTTGGCACCGTTAGGGAAATTTGCTTCTAGAGCTTCTTTTACATCAGATTGATCTTTTAATAAATCTTTATCATCCTCGATAAACTTTTGAACTTCCTCATCAATTGTAGCACTATCCCATATATTTCTATCTAGAGCACAACCAGTTGATTGATCACCAACAATAATTGAAATAGGGTAATTATGAATTGCTTTATCAACAACCATGTTACCAAATAAACATGTACCAGGATCAGGAGTAATTACACTACCTTCACCAACAATAGTTAGTTTCGCATCTTTAACAGGGGTTGGATTGTCACTATAATCTTTTGCAATAATCTTTACTACATATTCTCCAACTTCCGTAAAGGAAGAGAAATCAACATATTTACCATTTTGATCAACTGTTTCATAGTACTCAATAATACATTCATCGCCAGAATTATCAGTACAACTTGCTACAAAGTCATCAATAGAATAGTAGTTACCGTATTCAATTTCAACATCTTTAAGAATTAATTCTGGTATTATTGTATCTTCAACAATAACATCAATATATGCTTCACCATGTTTTTCAGCACTTACTTTAATTTGATATTGACCAACGCTTGAAACATCAAGAATGCCATAATCAACGATAATATCATTTTTGTCAAAATTTTCAATTTTTTCAAATAAGTCATCGACTTCTGGCAAATCTGAATTAACCTCTAATGTAATACTCTTCTTTGGTTCCAAGACTACATTATCTTTCTTACCGCTTTTGGCTGCAATTAATATAAATAACAAGATTATAAAAAAGATACCACAACCAATAATAATATATCTAATTAAACTTGTTCGACTACCCCTGGTTTGACCATTAAAAAACTTTCCCATATCTCTATCCTCTATAATAATGATAGCACTTATTTTTCATAGTGGCAATTAAAAAGTAATGCGTTTAACATCAATTTATATAATAATGATACTAATTCTTGCATAAAATAGTTGTAATTTGCTTGTTTATTTGGCTTTTTTGTGATAATATCTTAATTGCAATTTATTGCATAAGCGGGAGGGAAAGCGGATGCCCATACCACTTACATGAAAAAATATTATAGGAGGTGTTTTTCGTGGCAAAAGAAGTCGTAAAGAAAATTAAGTTACAAATTGAGGCCGGCAAAGCTACACCAGCTCCACCAGTTGGAACTGTTTTAGGTCCTGCAGGAATCAATTTACAAGAATTTTGTTCAAAGTTTAATGAAGCAACTCGTGAGAAAATGGGTGATGTAGTTCCTTGTGAAATTACATTATATGATGATCGTTCATTTGATTTTGTATTAAAGACTCCACCAGCAGCCTTTTTATTAAAGAAAGCCGCTGGAATATCTAAAGCTGGATCTAAGGGCGCTAATCAAATCATTGCTACTATTTCTAAAGAAGATTTACAAAAAATAGCTGAAACTAAGTTACCAGATTTGAATGCTTATGATGTTGAGAATGCAATGGCTATCATTGCTGGTACAGCAAGAAATATGGGTATAGCTATTAAAGGCTATAATGATAAAGAACTTGCTGAACAAGCTGCTGAAGCTGCAAAAGAAGAAGCTGAAAGAGCTAAAAGAGATGCTGAACTTGCTGAACTTGAAGCTGAGGCTAAAGAAATGGCAGAAACTACTAATGTTGAAGTACCTGCTGATAATACAGAATCTGAAGAAACTGCTGAAGAAGAAACTGCAGCAGAATAAAATAATGAATTTATTAAATAATTATCCGCTAATAAACCACAGTTAGGAGGGAAATAATGAGAAAGTACGGAAAAAAATATGTGGAAGCATCAAAAAAAGTTGATAAAACTACTAGTTATTCAGTAGAAGATGCAATTAAGTTAGTTAAAGAAACTTCTATTACTAAATTTGATAGTACTGTTGAAGTTGCTTTAAAATTAAATATTGATACTAAGAAACAAGATCAACAATTACGTGGTTCACTTGTTCTTCCAAATGGAAGTGGTAAGTCTAAAAGAATTTTAGTTCTTGCTAAAGGTGAACAAGCAGAAATTGCTAAGAAATTAGGCGCTGACTATGTTGGTGACAAAGATCTTTGTGAAAAAATTAAAAATGAAAACTGGTTTGAATTTGATGTAGTTGTTGCTACTCCAGATATGATGCCAGAAGTTGGTAAGATTGGTAACATCTTAGGACCAAGAGGTTTAATGCCAAATCCTAAGACTGGAACAGTTACACCTAAAGTTGAAAATGTTATCAATGATATTAAAAAAGGTATGATTGAATACAGAACTGATAGTTTTGGTAATATTCATACAATTATTGGTAAAGTATCATTTGATGCAAAAAAACTTGAAGAAAACTTAAAATATGTTGTTTCTACTATTTCTAAGGCTAAACCTGCATCAGTTAAAGGACAACTAATTGAAAATATTGTTGTATCATCAACAATGGGTCCTGGAATTAAAGTAGATAAAAATAGTTTTGACATCTAATTAAAACTATACTATAATAGCAATTAGAAAAAACGCAAGAACCAAAGACAGTAGGAGCTATATAGCTTAATAAATCATCCTACCGAGGGGAAAGTAATAAGTCTTTTTATACTTAAAAACTTCCCCATGGGAAGTTTTTTCTAAAAATACATAAGGAGGAAAAATGGCAAGCGAGAGAATTCTAGAAGAGAAAAAGCAAGTTGTTAAGGAAATCGTTGATAAAGTAAAAAATAGCGAATCAGTTATTTTATTCCAATATCAAGGTTTAACTGTATCTGAACTTACTGAACTTCGTAATAAACTTAAAGAAGTTAATTCTGAAGTAAAAGTATATAAAAACACTTTATTAAAACGTGCTTGTGATGAGTTAAAAGTTGATATGAATGGTTTTCTTGAAGGACCTAATGCAATTTTATTTGGTGAAGATTTACTAGAACCAATTAAAGTTATTTCTAACTTTGCAAAAGATCATGACAAACTTGAAATCCGTGTTGGTATTTTAAGCGGAAGTGTATCTGATGTAAATGTTATTAGAGAATATGCATCTATTCCATCAAGAGATGGTTTGTTAACAATGCTTGCAAGCGGTATGATTCAATACGTAAGAGATTTAAGTATTGCCTTAAATCTTTATGCCGAAAAAATGGAGGGAGAAGAGTAATATGGCAAAATTAAAGAAAGAAGATTTTATTAGCGCATTAAAAGAGATGACTATTCTTGAAGTTAAAGAATTAGTTGACGCTATGAAAGAAGAGTTTGGTGTAGATCCAAGCGCTGTAGCTGTTGCTGCTGCACCTGCTGCTGCTCAAGAAGAAACTGGTTCAGCTAACAAGACTGTTGTATTAAAATCTGCTGGTGGAAACAAAATCGCCGTTATTAAGATTATTAAGGAAATTACAGGTCTTGGTTTAGTTGAAGCTAAAGCTTTAGCTGACAATGGCGGAAATCTTAAAGAAAATATTCCTGCTGACGAAGCTGAAGGAATTAAAACTCAATTAACTGAAGCTGGCGCTGAAGTAGAATTAGTTTAATTTAAGTAAATAACCCACTTATGTGGGTTTTTTAATTGAAAAATATTACTTAAAAATGATATACTTAATATGGTGATAAAATATGGAGGATAAAAACAAGAAATTATTAAGTAAACTAAAAGTCATTTTGTTTATTTTAATTATTATAACCATAGCTTGGTTTTCCCTAACTGTTTATGAATTTTATCGCGTTAAAACTGATAAAAAACCGATAGTATGTTTTCATGAAACGAGAGATGTTGAAAGTAGTAGTGAGTATTCATTAACTTGTTATGGTATTTTATATAAATACCGTGAGTATTATATGAATGATGACGATAGTTTATCTGCTAGAGAATTTACATTATTTTTTAAGGAGTTCAAGAGAGAAGTAGCAGGTTATGAAATTAGATAAACACGGATGGGGATACGCGCAACTATTATGTATGAGTGCTGCTCTTTTTATTTTATTACTTATAGCAACATACTATATTTATATTTTTTATAACAGACTAGATGAAAAAAGTGGAACGCAATACTATGCTTTGGAAGCTAAATTGAAAACAGCAGCGATTTTATATGCCAAGAATAGTAATAGTGAAAGTGGTAGAGTTTCCTTAAACTCATTAAAAAGAGCAGGATATATTGATATTTTTACGGACTCTAATGATGATGATTGCAATGGTTATGTTATTTATGAAGGTAACCAATTTGATTCGTATATCCGGTGCAAAAACTTTACTTCCGCTAAATATGATCGAAGGTATGAATAATCTTTAATGATTATTCTTTTTAATTGCCAAGAAGAATAGAAAGATATATACTGAATATAGTAGGAGTCCATATGAAAAGAAATAATATAATCTTATTAACAATAACTATTGTAACATTTTTAGCATTAGTAATTGGAGCAACATATGCATATTTTGCAGCGGGTAATATGAATATAACTAATGTAGCAAATGCTAATACTATAACAGAAAGAAATAACATGGTATTTGATACCTTAGGTGGAGGAATGATACTTAACATTACTGCAGCCAACATGGTTCAAGCCAATAATGGAACAGTAGCGGCCAATAACTCTACCACACTAACAGTAAATTTCACACCTAATACAGATTATAGTATGGTGTGTACGTATGACATTATTTATGAATGGACCTCAAATGATAAATACACATCCCATACAAGTGGAGTAACATCAAATGAATTTACGATACAAGGAACACTTGCAAATAATGCGCATGTATCACAAGGAACAAATAGTATAAGAAGTGAAACAGACTTATCAACATTAACATATACCAATTATGCTGCAACGGTAGTAACAGGTGCCCAAATAGATGGAACAGGTAGTACAACCTCAACAGCAGTATGGACATTAACAAGCAAATTCTATAATGTAAATGCCGATCAAAGTACATTATCAGGGAAAACATATGCCGGAAGATTTAAAGTAGCCAATGTCTCATGTGTAGCAGGAAACGCGGAAATATCTGGCCCCACAGGCTATTGGTTTCCAACAACTTTAGCAACATGGAATGATAGTACGATTGAATATGAACCTAATTATACACACCCAGCAACTGGCGGAACAGTACAACCAAGTGGAAACGCAACTGGGCATGCTGCATATATAGGTCAAGATGGTAGCAAGTATTATGCATGTATTAATGTTGATGGTCATGAGATATGTTTAAGTCAACCATTTACGCAATATGGATTAAGTGGATACACACCATGTGACACTTATGGACTATGTAAATTTACCTCAGCTCAACAAGAAAGTGCCAAACAAGCTTTGTGTCAGGTATTTTATGATGCAGGAATATCACTTGACATGGCCAATGATTGTAACTCAAATCCATCAGGAGTTAGTTGTTATATTGATCTCTTTAACTGCAGTGTCTCTTATAATGGCTTTGCAACTTGTGGTGGTAGAGTTTCAGAATCACCTTCATCTGATAACTGTGGAATTGATATATCTAATCACGCCTTTTGTTATTAAGTGATGTATCATGCTTTAACATGTTATGGATTATTATAATACTGTGAATATGTTTTAATGGTAGTCAAAATTAGAAATTTTAATTTATTTTTTGCTAATATTTTTATTGACATTAAGCATATAAATTGTTATATTAATAACAGCGTTTATTTAGGTTCAGTCTTAGATTGAACCTAATTTAATGGAAGAAATGATACACCAGGGTGTGTGTTAATGGAAGGAGGAAATAATAAATGCCAACAATTAATCAACTTGTTAAGAAAAATCGTAGTAAAAAGACAAGAAAAAGTAAAAGTCCGGTTTTAAATGTCGGTTTTAACACAATTGAAAGAGTTCAAACTGATAATAAAAGCCCACAAAAAAGAGGTGTATGTACTCGTGTAGGTACAAAAACACCAAAAAAACCGAACTCAGCTTTAAGAAAATATGCTCGTGTTAGATTATCTAATGGTAAAGAAATCGATGCATATATTCCAGGAGAAGGTCATAATTTACAAGAGCACAGCGTAGTATTAGTTCGTGGTGGTCGTGTAAAAGACTTAATCGGTGTTCGTTATCACATTGTTCGTGGTACACTTGATACTCATGGCGTTGACGACCGTAAACAAGGTCGTAGTAAATATGGCACTAAAAAGCCTAAATAATAATTGAAAGAAAATAAGTAAAGGAGGAAATAAATATGCGTAAAAGAAGAGCAGTTAAAAGAGATGTATTACCAGATCCTATATATAATTC
>JAEEKI010000018.1 GCA_016282375.1 Caryophanales bacterium
CGCTCCACTTACCACTGTTGCGGCATAATTTGTATATGTTAAACTTGAAAGGTCTGTTTCACTACTTATACTGTTTGTTCCTTGTGATACATGCGCATTATTTGCAAGTGTTCCTTGAATAGTAAATTCATTTGATGTTACTCCACTTGTATGTGCTGTATACTTATCAGTACTTGTCCATTCATAGATAATGTCATACGTACATACCATACTATAATCAGTGTTGGCTGTGAAATTAACCGTTAAAGTCGTTGAATTATTGGCCGCTACGGTTCCATTATTGGCTTGCACCATATTCGCTGCCGTTATGTTTAATTGCATTCCTCCACCTAAGGTATCAAATACCATGTTATTTCGCTCTGTAACTGTGTTTGCATTAGCTACGTTTGTGATATTCATATTTCCCGTTGAAAAGTATGCATAGGTTGCAAACGTAATAATGGTTAATAAAATTACGATTGCTATACTCATTAAAATTATATTATTTCTTTTCATATGAACTCCTACTATAGAAAGTATAACTTATTTTAAAGTTATTTACAATTTAAAAAATGTCTTAATAGACATTCCTTATTTTTTATGAAAGATGACTGAATATAGAATAACAATAATAACAAAACAAATCGTTATAATTCCAGGAGTTAGTATATCCTCTAGTATGAGATTTTTGGCATTAATCTCTATTTTTGAGGTATTATCCTCTACTTTAGCTACCATTTGTTCTTCTTTTTTATAGACTATTAAGGTATAAGTAACTACCCTTTCATCAAATATTTCAATAAGAACATGGTTTTCTCCTTCGGTTAAATAATCATTTCCATAAATAGTTACAGGTAAGTCTTTATCTACTTTTAAATCCAATTCTAATTGATCAACGTCCTCTACTTCAATGATATAACTATATAAATCACTGGAAAAATCAGGAGTAAGACGGCCATTTAATACTTTTAGATCTAAGAGCATATAAATCCTTTCTATAATAGTTTTACTAATATTTCATTCATAATATATAGTTTGTCCGGATTTATAAAAATATTACCATTTTTAATAATTAATTTTTTTTCTTTTATCAAATTATCTATTGGATATTCTTCTTGTAATTGAACATGGTATTTTTCATAAAATTTTTCAAGATTAATACCCTTTATTTTTCTTAAACCAAGCATTATTTCATAATCCATAGTTTCTTTTTGAGATAAATGTTCTTCTTCTAAAATGGTTTTACCTTTTAAATAATCATTTAAATTTTGAGTATTAGTGTATCTTACATTATTAAGATAACCACTTGCTCCTAAACCGAATCCATAATACTCTTCATTATTCCAATAAACTAGGTTATGCTTAGATTCAAAGCCTTCTCTTGCAAAATTACTTATTTCATAATGAATAAAACCCTTTTTCTTTAGTGTATTACATATTAATTCATACATTTTAGCATCTAGGTCTTCATCAATAGGTTTGATATTTTGATAACTTAACATTGTATGATTTTCAATCATTAAACTATAGGTACTAATATGGGATATATCTAATTTAATAAAGTAATCTAAATCTTTTTTTAATACTTCAATACTTTCATTAGGAAGAGCATATATTAAATCAATGTTGATATTATTAAGACCTATTTCTTTACATAGTTTTATTTTCTTTTGGGCCTCTTCGAAGGAAGCAGTTCGGTTCATAAATTGTAAATTATCTAAATCAAATGATTCAATACCAATACTAAGACGATTTACCCCATTTTTAACCAATACATTAATTAATTTATCATTTATATCGTTTAAGTTACATTCAAAAGTAAATTCATAATTACTAGCTAACTTAAAAATTTTTAACATTTGAAAAAGATTATTTAATTGCTTTTCATCAAGAGAACTGGGAGTTCCACCTCCGATATAAAGTGTTTTAATTGTTTCCCATTGATAATGGTCCTCAATTTCTTTTTTTAAAGCAATTAAATAATCATCAACCCATTTAGAGTTATAAATAAATTTACAAAAATCACAATAAGAACAGATTTTCTTACAAAAAGGAATATGAATGTAAACAGATTTTTCTTGCATAAATATTTATTTACCTTTTAGGAATACTACCTATAAATTCCCCATTTTTATCTTTAAGAGATACATTATTTTCAGCAAAATGTTGACCACCCTTTGCTTTCGCAGCCAAAAGGTTTTGTTTTCTTTTTTCTAAGATATAACGATATTTATCTTCGCCAATATATGTAAGAAGATTTTCATCAATTAAATAACGACCAATCGAAGAACTAGAAACAACAGGAATGTTACTATATACTTGATTAGCTTCTCTTAAAATTTGCTCTAATTGGATGTCAGAATAAAGGCCATTAGTTCTTAAGAAAAGTTCTGCGACTATACGCATTTTTCTTTCTTTTCTTGTTTCTTGATTAAAATCATGGATATTATCCATTTGATTATCGATCAATTGAACAATTTCTAATACTTCTTCATTACTCATCATCACTTAATACCGCTAAGAATGCCTCTTGAGGTACTTCAACAGAACCTACCATCTTCATTCTTTTCTTTCCTTCCTTTTGTTTTTCTAATAGTTTTCTTTTCCGTGAAACATCGCCACCATAACACTTTGCCAAAACATTTTTTCGCATCGCTGGAATATTTTCTCTAGCAATAATACTTGAGCCAATACTAGCTTGAATTGGTACTTGAAACATTTGTCTTGGAATTAATGTTCGAAGTTTATTGGTAATTGCTCTTCCTTTAGAATAAGCAAAATCTTTATGAACAATAACAGAAAGTGCATCAACTGCTTCCCCATTTAATAAAATATCCATTTTAACTAAATTACTTTCTTTGTAATCAGAAATCTCATAGTCAAAGGAAGCATATCCTTTCGTCGAACTCTTTAATTTATCATAAAAATCATAAACAATTTCTCCAAGGGGAATTTCATAATGAATATTAACTCTTGATTCATCAATATAATCAGTTGTTTTATAAATACCTCTTTTATTTTGACAAAGAGTCATAATCGGACCAATATACTCACTCGGAGCAATAATATTAGTATAAATATATGGTTCTTCAATTTTACTAATTTTGGCCTTATCTGGCATTTTATGGGGAGAATCAATTTCAATTACTTCGCCATTTGTTAAGGTAACTTTATAAACTACCGATGGACTAGTTGCAATAGTATCAAGATTAAATTCTCTTTCTAGTCTAGTTAGAATAATATCCATATGTAGTAAACCTAAAAAACCAGTTCGAAAGCCAAATCCTAAAGCAACTGATGTTTCTGGTTCGATAGTTAAGGAAGCATCATTTAATTTTAGTTTTTCTAAAGCCTCTTTTAATTCGTCATAACGATTAGATTCTGTTGGGAATATTCCTGAGAAAACCATTGGTTTCATTTTTTTATACCCTGCTAAAGGAGTATCTGCTTCATTTCCTTCGACTGTAACAGTATCACCTACAGCTACTTTATCAATTTCTTTAATGGATGCACAAATATAACCAACCATCCCGGAAGATAGTTCCTCTAAAGGAACATTATTAATCATATTTACGCCAACTTCAGTTACTTCAAATGTTGAATGCATGGCCATCATTTTAATTTTATCTTTAACTTTGATAGTTCCATCAACAATTTTAACAAGTAAAACGACACCTCGATAAGAATCAAAATAACTATCAAAAATAAGGGCTCTTGTCTTAGCTTTTTTGTTAATAACCGGTGGATTAATTCTTTCAACGACAGCATCAAGCAATTCTTTTACTCCCTCACCTGTCTTACCACTACATAAAATTATTTCTTCTTCTTTAAAACCTAAAACACTCATTAATTCTTTTTTAACTTTAGGAATATCTGCATTAGGTAAATCAATTTTATTAATAACGGGAATTATTTGTAAGTCATCTTCCATTGCTAAATATAAATTAGCTAACGTTTGAGCTTCAATACCTTGAGAAGCATCCACAACTAAAATAGCACCTTCACAAGCTGCTAAACTACGTGATACTTCGTAAGAAAAATCGACATGCCCTGGAGTATCTATTAAATTCAAATTATATGTTTGACCTTGATATTGATAATCTAACTTAACAGCATTTAGCTTAATCGTTATACCTCTTTCTCTTTCAAGATCCATACTATCCAATATTTGATCTTGCATTTGTCTTTTAGATACAACATTGGTAAGTTCCAAAATTCGATCAGCTAGAGTACTTTTTCCATGATCTATATGGGCTATAATTGAAAAATTTCTAATTCGTGATTCATCCATGCTCTTCACCAACAAGTATTATACAATATTATTAGCCAATAAACAAAGCCTTTAAAAAATGCCAGATATCTTCCATCCGATCATCAACAATAATACCTAATTCTTTTTCCAAATAATTAGCACTTTTGGTAAGAATATTTGCATAATCTTGTTTTTCTGGTAAATAACTAATGACATCAATAACTTTACCTTCTTCGATGTCTTGTTCAAATTCTAACCTTTTTTGTTCTGTTAAAGTTGTTCTACTGCGAACTGATTTTTCATAATAACCTGTTTCATTTAAAATAAATAAAACAACATAAATGCCAAAGAAAACAATAAGTATTTTAAAAAAGGGATGCATTTTATTATTCATTATATATCTTCCTTTATATAGTTAGCTAAAACCATCGCTAAAACAGCCAAAGAATTATTTACCTCTTCGATGCTATTGTATTGACCGCCAACCTCAATTAACATAACATTTTGATCAAAGTCTTGATTATATATCCCATTTACTCCATTTCCTGACTTTCTCATAATACCCCGTGATAAACATTCGTTTTGTTCTTTTAACTTATCATTCAAAGTTCTAATGATTATTTCATTTTTTTCATAATTATCATGATCAAGACCTATCACAAATAAAAAGCGAGCATATTTTTTATCAGTTATCACACATGTCGTAATATCATAATCCGAAGAATCACGATGCAAATCAATATAGTATCTTAATGAAGGATAATTATTTTTAGCTTGTTCAAGTAATAATCTACTAACTTCATAACTTTGAGAATACTGATAATGATACTTATTAAGTAAGTCAACTATTGAAGTCATCTCCACCACTGAGGGAATTTGATAGTCATCCAAGTAAGTTTTTAGTAATTGACTAGCAAATAAAACATCATAATCAATATTAAAAGCATTATTATAAGCATACTTTTCACTTTGATGAGAGTTATAAATATATACAAGAGGATTATTAACATCTTCCATATAATGATAAGAATGATTCTCTATCGACTTAGTTTCTCTTGAAGACTCATAATTATTAGTTTGTTTTAAATCAATTTGCATATATAGACTTAATATTTCTTTTAAATATGTCTTTTTTACTTGCCATTTACTTTTACAAAAATAAGCAAAAAACAATATAAATAAAACAATTATGATTCCATAGATAAAACGTCTTGTTTGTCTTTGTTTACGACTAATCGACTTAAAATGTCCCATTTATTTTCACCATCATGATTATATATTAGAAAGAAAGCAAAAAATGTCAAATTGACTAATATGTTTGCATTTTTAATTAACTTATAATATAATAAATTTTTATACGGAGGGATATGCATGATTGAAGACATTGCTAAACAATTTAATTTTAGGGGTAAACTAGTTAAAGTAATTGAAAATACACAAGGAAATATTAATAAAACATATATCTTAATATATGAAAATGGTAATACTTTAGATAAATATGTTGTTCAAAAAGTTAACTCAACAGTTTTCCAAGAACCATATTTAGTTATGAAGAATATTGAACTTGTTACTGATTTCTTACAAAAAAAAATAGACACTACGCATGACAAAGACCATAAAACCTTAAATATCATCAAAACACGTGATGGTGAAAATATGTGTACATATGTTAATGAAGCCGGAGAAAAAGAATATTACCGTGCATTTAATTACATTGACAATTGTATTTCATATGATAATCTTAAAGATTCTAAGAATCCTGAGAAACTAGCTTATGAAGTTGGAAAAGCTTTTGGTCATTTCCAAAAATTACTCGTAGATTTTCCTGTTAATATGTTGGGAGAAACAATCAAGGATTTCCATAATACACCAAAAAGATTTAATGACTTATTATTAAGTATTGAAAATAAGGTAACTAACCGTGCTTACGGATTATCCGAAGAAATTGTCGGTATTATATCAAGATTAAAAGAGTGTTCTTATATAAGTGCCTCTTTAGGTAAAACAATACCTCTTCGTGTAACTCATAATGATACGAAGTTAAATAATGTTATGCTTGATGAAAACACTGGCGAAGGTAAAGTTGTCATTGACCTTGATACAGTTATGCCAGGTTCTAGTTTATTTGACTTAGGTGATGGTATTCGTTCTGCTTGTAGCGCTTCTTTCGAAGATGAAACCGATTTAAGTAAAGTTTACTTAGATATGGAACTCGCTAAAGCTTATCTTGAAGGTTACCTTGAAGAAATGTATGAACATCTAACACCAGATGAATTAAATAACCTTGTTTTATCTATTAAGGTTCTTACTTATGAATTATCAACGCGTTTCTTAACAGACTATATTAATGGAGACACATACTTTAAAATCAAATATGCAGGTCATAATAGAGATCGTTTCTTAAATCAATATGCCTTACTTCAAGATATCGAAAGAAAACAACCTGAACTTGAAGCATTTGTAAGTCAAAAAGTTAGATCATTAAAAAAACAATAATCATTTAACTAAATAATATAAAACTTGCTTATTATAAAAACATTTGATAAAATAATAAAGTATTTAGAAAGAAGGGAGATTCTATGCCAAATATTAAAAGTTCTAAAAAAGCTGTAAAAGTAATTGCTAAAAAAACTTTAAATAATCATGAACCAAAAGCTAGAGTTAAAAATCTTATTAAGAATATTGATAAAGCTTTAAAAGAATCTGATTTAGAAAAAGCCAATACATTATTCAAAGAATTCCAAAAGGCTACTGATGATGCTGTAAGTAAAGGGCTTATTAAGAAGAATACTTCTGATAGAGAAAAATCAAGATTAGCACAAAAAATAAAAAATGCCAAGTAGTTTATTTAAACTACTTTTTTTATGCAATAATTGATATAATTACTTTAGGTGAATATTAAATGAAACGACTATTAGTTCTTATCATATGCGGCTTAGCAATCTTTTATGTTACTAAAAATAGCCATAAATATAGTGATTTTTTAGCTAATAAGATTACGGACACCAACCAGTTAGTTATTAACGATAGCAACGAATATATTAAAAATGACGATTTCTTATATGTAGATATTAGTAAAGATTATATTCCCTATTCTTATAAAGATTTACAAAATATTGTTTATACTATTATTAATAACGGTTGGGATACATTTACTTTCTACTGTCCTAGTGAATATGTAAGTTGTTTAGATGATGTAGAAAAACTTAGTACTGATGAAATAACTCTTACTCATATTAACAACTACGTTCATCCTTTTAATAGTTTTACAATGTTAAGAACCTCGATGCTTGGTTCTGAAATTACGGTCAATGTCATTCATGTTTATAACCAAGAACAAATTGATGCAATTAACTTAGAAATAGACCGTATTATGAATTTAATAATTAAAGATTCCGATTCAACTTACGACAAAATTAAAACCATGCATGATTATATTATTAATAATACTAGGTATGATCAAACCGAACGTGAATGGCGAACAACTGCCTCTTCGATTGCCTATGGTGCCTTATTTGATCATCTAGCTACCTGTAATGGTTATACAGATACGATGGCAATCTTTTTAAACAAAATTGGGGTTATAAATTATAAAATAGCCACGACAGCCAATGATTTACAAAATTCAGCAACAGGACATATTTGGAATGCTGTTTACTATAATAATGAATGGTTACACATGGATCTAACATGGGATGATCCAGTCACTACCACTGGCGAAGATATGCTCCATCACAAATACTTTTTAGTAACTACCGAAGAATTACAAAGAGTTGATGCCGGTGAAGTAAATATCGAAGAACATAATTTTAATCCGAAATACTATCTTGAATTCAATGAAAAAAGCCAAAAACTATCATAAGTTTGGCTTTTTATTTTCAATAATATTAATTACTTGTTCAACGGTATCATCAAAATGCTCATAATTGGTTTCTACCCAATTAACATCCATTTTATTATTAAACCAAGTATATTGCCTTTTAGCATAATTACGACTCTTTTGTTTAATAATATCAATGGCTTGTTCTAAAGACGTATCACCATTTAAATAAGAAATGATTTCTTTATACCCAATTGCGGTATGTAATACTTTACTATGAGGATACTTATGATACACGTTTTTTACTTCATCAATAAGGCCCATTTCTATCATCTTATCAACACGATTGTTAATGATACTATAAAGTTTATCCCTATTTGTAGTTAGACCAATAAAATGCACATTTGGATATAATAACTTTGGTTCAACATTTTTAATAATTTCTTTATTTAAAAATCTAACTAATCTAACCCTATTATTAGGATGAATTTGCATATTAGGGTCTTTTTTCAAGGCTAATTGATATAATTCCTCGTTTGATAAATCATCGTATGTTACACTCTTCTTTTCTTCTTCGAAACGATAGTCAAATAACGCTGCACATAGATATAAGCCTGTACCACCCACCATAATAATATTCCGATTGTGGTACTTATCAAGTATTTTACGAACATCATCTTGATACTCTTTAACGCTATATTCTTCGTCTGGACTTTTAATATCTAATAAAAAATGTTCAATGCCTTCTTTTTCTTGCTCGGTTACTTTAGCACTACCAATATCTAAAGCTTTATATACTTGAACAGCATCAAAATTAACGATAATCCCCTGATATTTTTGGGCTAATTTAACACTTAATTTTGTCTTTCCAACCCCCGTGGGACCTACAACGGCTATAATCATAATTTCTCCCTTTCTTGGATATTATAACATTTGACTTTTTTTCTATCAACTGCTATATTTAACTAGGTGATTGGCTTGGAAGTAATTGGTATTGTATGTGAATATAACCCTTTTCATAACGGACATATTCACCACATCAAAAGAATAAAGGAATTATATCCAGATAGCATTATTGTTTTAGCCCTAAATGGGTATTTTTTACAACGTGGAGAAATATCCATTTTAACGAAGGAAGATAAAACTAAGATTGCTCTTGAACACCAAGTGGATATTGTTATTGATGTACCAATTATCTATGGAACACAAAGTGCGGATAACTTTGCTTATGCCGCTGTTTATGTATTAAACAAACTTAAAGTAAATCGGATTATTTTTGGTAGTGAAACTAATGATATTGAAAAGATAATCCATATTGCCAAAGAAAGTGATTCTAAAGCCTATGCTAAGGAAATAAAAAAACTTTTAGAGAAAGGTTTAAACTATCCTACTGCTCTTGCTCAAAGTTTAAAAACCGACTTTTCTTTCATGCCCAATGATCTATTAGGAATATCCTATGTCAAAGCAATACTAAAAATTAATAAAAAGATTATTCCTCAGACTATTCAAAGAACCAGTAATTATTTAGATACCTCTTCTTGCGAGGATATTATCAGTGCGTCTAATATTCGTCATAAAATCAAAAATAAACAGAATATTGATAAATACTTACCTAAAAAGGCCTTTGATAAAATAATAGATATTGATTATCAAAAGTATTTTGATCTTTTAAAAACGATTATTGTTCGTAGTGATGATTTAGATACTATTTTAGATGTCGACGAAGGAATTGAAAATCGTCTTAAAGAAATGATTCTTAAAACTGATAACATCGAAGATTTTGTTAATAAAATTAAAACTAGACGTTATACTTATAATAAAATTAATCGGATGCTTATTCACATCCTTTTAGGAATAAAAAAAACAGATGCCAAAGCACCGATTACCTATTTGCATTTATTAGGTATTAATAGCAAAGGTCGTAATTATTTAAAAAGTATTCGTAAAGACATAGACATCCCCTTTAACTTTGATAAACAATCCAAAAATTATGATTATGAACAAAAAGCTGTATATATTTATGATATTATTACTAACCAAAAATGTGCCAAAAAAGAACTAAGTAATAAACCAGTTATTTCTTAGTTCTTTTTCTTTTTTAATAATATCCAAGTTCCTATGGTAAAAAGACTCGTAAAAACAAATGGCATTGCATAGCGAAAATATGTATTTGCTGGGGAAGCAACGCAAATCAGCATACTAATTAGCAAAGGACAAAGTAAAGCAAAATAATCGTGTTTACGATTTTTAATTAACCATAATGCATAAGCAATAATTAGCCAACTATTAAAACCAATATTACTAATAAGACCAATACCTGGAAAAACCGGAAAAGCGCCACCATAAGCTACCAAAAAACTTCTTAAAAAACTTAAATTATTATAATGATAATCAACTAGCCCACCTCTTGTAACAATTGGTTCGTACTTATAATAGATATACCAAGATGTCGAACCAACATCAAAATAACCGTAAGTATTATTTAAGGTAGCATCTATATAGGTAACTGGATGTTTAATTAAGCCCTTAAACCACACTTGATAATATGCTTTTAAATCCTCCCTGGTAGCATATTTGTTATAAGTATTTTTAATAGGATCAGCCAAAACAGGATTATATTTATCCTTAATAACATCATAATCAATTATTTTATCTATTGTCTTTTTATCACTTATTGATAATTCATCTTCATGGTTAATAACATATCTAGCAGTTTGTTGAAATAAAATGGACATTCTTTCCCGAGGACTAGTATCAGTAATTCCCAATTTTGGAAGTAAGATAAATTTATAGCCAAAAAAGATACTGATACAACTCATAAAAATAAACAAGACTTGACTAATATTTACTCTATTATAAACCACTATAAAAGGAAATAAGAATAAAACTAAATAAATACCATTATTTCTAAATAAGCAAATTAATAGCAAAATTAGCAACCACAAACAAGATTTTTTAAAACTTAAGACTTTCTTTTCATATCTTACATCAAATATTAACATCATAAGCCATATTATAAATAAAGTGTAATAGACATCCTTATTGGCATTTAACGCATAAAAAGGAAACATAGGTACCAAAGCATAACATAGTAACATCAAGACTAAATACCTGGAGGACATACCCTTTTTATGTAGATAGAAAATAGTATAAGCCAAAGTAAAGGCCATAAAAATGCCTTGTGTTAAACTATAAAGAAATAAACCAAAATTATCATTAATAAGACTTCTACCTAAACGTAAAAAACCACCAAGTAACAAAGTATGAACAACAGGATGATGATTAGTGATATTAACATTTGGATCAATTTGAATTGAATAATCAGAATACTTAGTTCTCTCACCTAAAGCTTGTCTTATTTGATAAGAAGGATCTGGTGACAGAATAATGGGATAAAAAGCCACATAATATATACTCCATGCAATTATTAAAATTAAAAATGGTGCTAACAAAGGATGCTTTGTTAAGGTTAATTTTAACCAGTTAAACCTGTTATTTAAAAAATCTATATTCTGTAAGGTATATAGGTAATTTAAAATCATCAATATTAAATGATAATAACCTACTACTTGTATGATGGTAAATAATAACATCCTAGGATAAAAAGGAACAGTTATTGTTCCATAAAAACGATAAGCACTACCAATAAATAAAAATAATGTAAAAATAATAGACAATATTCTAAAGTACTTATTAGCGACTTTTTTATTTATAAACACAAGTAAAAAGCAAAAAATAACACCTAAAAAAATTCTTAATATCAAATATTTATCACAAAAGACCGTTAATAAGTTTTGTTCAAATAATAATTGATAATTAAAAAAGATAGAAAAGGATGCAATAATATTTAAAATAAACTTTCTATTTTTCACATTATTATTATATCACTAACTATTATTTATTTAACAAAAAAATAGGTAAATATTTACCTATTTTTTACTACTTAATTTCGATTTTTTTTGCAGTTTCAATTTTCTTTTCTTCTTTTTTAGGAATATCGATTTTTAAGATTCCATTTTTAAACTCAGCTTCGATGTCTTCCTTCTCTACTTCATCGCCAACATAGAAACTTCTTGAACATTCTCCATAGAATCTTTCTTGACGAACATATTTCTCATCGTCACCGTCTTTAGTTTCTTTGTTAACACTTGCAGATACAGTTAGATAACCACTATTTAATTCAATATTGATGTTATCTTTCTCATATCCAGGCAAATCCATTTCCACTACGTATTTGTCTTTCTTTTCTTTGATATCAGTTTTCATCAAAGCATTCGTTCTTTGTGAAAAGAAATCATCATCCTTAAAGAAGTCATCAAACAAATCGAAACTACCTTTTCTTCTTGGTATTAACATCATATATATCATCTTCCTTTCATAACGTGTTATCATTAATCGGTAGCACATAATATAATTTTAATACCATAGTAAGTTCTTTATTTCTTACTACACTTACATGATAACACTATTATTAGCACTTGTCAATAGTGAGTGCTAAATTTTGTAAAAAAATTTAACGACCAAATCATAAGAGTTGATCGTTATTAACCATTTGGTGTCCTCGGCAGGATTTGAACCTGTGACCTAATGCGTCGGAGGCATTCACTCTATCCAGCTGAGCTACGAGGACAAAAAAAATATAATTAAACTAGAACAGTTTAATTATATCATTAATTGTGACAATAATCATCAATAAAAAGATTAAGGCAAATCCTATTAAATGACAAGTATTTTCAAATTTAGCATTAACTGGACTACCTTTAATTTTTTCCACTAGTACAAAGAAGACATGTCCTCCATCAAAAGCTGGGAAAGGTAAAATATTAATAAATCCAACATTAATAGATAAAAAGGCCGTAATATAAACAATGTATGAAATTGCTATACTAAGTTTATAATTTACTGATTCACCAACGATTTGGTAAATACCTACCGGACCAGATAATTCTTTCGGAGATATCTTACCTATTACTAAACCACCTATAGTTGTTGCCATTGAACTCATTACTGAACCAAATTTACGGAAGCCATAAGCGATAGCCCTCAAAGGATTAGAGGTATCTTCGTTTTTAATCACGATACCAAATACTTTTCTTGTAACACCCTCTTCCTCAACCTCTTCAGGAATAATGTTAAAGGTTTCTTTCTTACCATCTTGATGCTTTACTTCAAAACTATATGTTTCATTAGCATTCTTAAAATATAAGACGATTTGGGCTTTATCCCAACTATTAACCTTATATCCGTTAATTTTAGTAATGATGTCGCCTTCCACTAACCCTGCCAAAGCTGCAGGCTTATCCTCTACTACGCTAGCAATCTCTGGTGTAATAGCACCTCCACCCCAGATCATAGCGTACAAGCTAAGTAAAACAATAGCTAAAATAAAATTATTAACGACACCGGCTACTAAAATGATTAATCTTTGATACCAAGGTCTATTACATAATAATTTATCTTTAGGAATATCTTGTTCAGCATCATCATATACTTCACCAGCCATGGCCACAAAGCCACCAATGGGAATCGCTCTTATATTATAATCAATGCCATCTTTCTTACCTTTATGAGTAAAAAGTAAAGGCCCCATACCAATGGAAAATTCATAAATATATACACCAAACTTCTTAGCCCATATAAAATGACCAAACTCATGTACTAAAATAATAATCCCTAAAACTAAAATTAATAATACAAGTTTTAGAATAAACATTCCTACACCAGTAAGCATGCTCATAAACGTTAAAATGTTTATCATCATCTATCTCCTTTAAAATAACAAACCAGTTAATAAAATATATGTCATAAAAATCACAATTGTACTATCAAGACGATCTAAGGCACCACCATGACCCGGCATTAAATTAGAAAAGTCTTTTATACCATTTTCTCTTTTAATCTTACTAAATATTAAATCACCAAATTGACCAATTGTAGATAATATCATCGTACCAACCACAATTTTAAATGAAAAACTATGCATTGCAATAAAGTAAATAATACAAGGAATAATGGTTCCAAATGCTAATCCCGCAACGGCACCTTCCCAAGACTTCTTTGGACTAATTTTAGGACACATTTTATGTTTTCCAAATTTAATACCAAAAAAATAAGCTAGGCTATCCGTAGCCATGGGTATTGATACCAAATACAAAAAGGTTTTAATACCACTTTCGCGAACAACAATAAAACTTTTAAAAGACATTGCTAAGAATAAAACAATACTTATTAAATAAAACGCATCACTACTTGTATAATCTTCATTTTTATAAAAAATAATAGGAATCAATAAACTAAGTAATAACAAGACTACTTTAGAATAATCAAAAGCATATAAGAAAGTATCTTGTAATATTAAAACAATTAGTAAGCATAATGCAATCGCTAATGGAACTTTAGGAAACTCTTTATGGGACTTTTTTAAAAACAACATCTCCATAAATCCTGCCATGGCAATACAAGTAACGCCAACAGCATACAATGTTCCTCCAAAATAAATAAACGGTATTACTAATAAAATAGCAATAACAGCACTAATAATTCTTTGTTTCAACATACCCTCCTAAAGAGTATCATCAAATTTTGTTACCTCATCCATTTGTGACTCTACAAGAGCCATAAAACGAGTTTTAAAACTTGCAACTCTTCTCTTTAATTCTTCAGCATCTTTTTCAATATTTTTAGCTTTCATAAGTGAATTGTTCATAATCTTTGCAGCATCTCTCTTAGCTTCTTCAATTATTAACTTACCTTCAGATATGGCAGCTTTTTGAGCATTGGCGGTAGCTTCTTGAGCACACAAAAGAGTATCATTCAAGGACTTTTCTAGAGTCTTATACCTTTCCAATTCCTTATTTAGATACTCCATTTCGCGCACACTATATTTAAGCTTTTGTAAAATGTTTTCGTACTCTGAAATAACTTCAGCAACAAATTCATTTACATCCGACTTATTGTACCCTGAAAAACTTGTTCGAAATTTTTTCATGGTAATGAACCTCCCTACCAATCAATATCTTCGTTTTCTTTACTCTCTTTATTCTTATCACTATCTTCTGAAATCTTACCTTGAACATTAACATTTTTAGGTGTGCATAAATATATGCCAACCCCAATTTTTTGCATTGATCCGCCAATAGCATAGATACAACCGCTTAAAAAATCAATAATTCTTTTGGCTTGATCAGAAGTCACCCTTTTTAAATTAACAACAACACTATTTCTCGTTTTTAAATAATCTGCGATTTGTTGAGATTCAGAATAAGCTCTTGGCTCTAACAAAATCATCTTATTACCAGTCTTATCAGCCTCTTTTAAAGCTTCTTCCTTGGTTATTGAATAGAATCCATCTTCACTTGCGCTGATGTTTTCATCATCACTATCATTTGAATCATTCAACCATTTTTTAAAATTTAAGCCCATATAAAAAATCCTCCTAGTATCTATATTTAATTGTAGCAAAAAAAAGTTACTTATGCAATAAAGATACAAAAAAACTCACTATAAAAGTGAGTATATTTTAGAATTGGATTTTATCGTTAATATAATTAACTAAATCCTCAATTTTAACGACATCTTGAGCCATAGTATCACGATTTCTTACCGTAACAGTACCATTATTCATTGTTTCATCATCAATCGTTACACAAAATGGAGTACCAATAGCATCTGCTCGACGATATCTTTTACCAATACTTCCACTTTCATCATAACTCGTAGAAAAATGTTTAGAAAGTAAAGTAAACAATTCTTCAGCTTTTTCACTGTGATTCTTCTTAATAAGAGGAAGAATATTAACTTTGTATGGTGCTAAAGCATACTTAATTCTTAAAACTTCTCTTTCTGTATTATCTTCTAGTATTTCATTACTATAAGAATTACACAAAATTGCTAACAATAATCGATCAATACCAACGGATGGTTCAATAACATATGGTAAATATTTTTCATGTGTATCTGGATCTAAATATTTTAAATCTTGACCAGAATGTTTTTCGTGAACGCCTAAATCATAATCCGTACGATCAGCAATTCCCCAAAGTTCACCCCATCCCATTGGGAATAAGAATTCAATATCTGTCGTAGCTTTACTATAAAAAGCTAATTCTTCTTTAGCATGATCTCTCATCCGTAATTTATCATCATCTAATCCTAAATCATGCAAGAAATTAACGCAATAATCTTTCCAATACTTAAACCATTCTAAATCAGTACCTGGCTTACAAAAGAATTCCATTTCCATTTGTTCAAATTCTCTAGTTCTAAAAATGAAGTTTCCTGGAGTTATTTCATTTCGAAATGCTTTACCTGTTTGACAAACACCAAAAGGTATCTTAGCTCGCATGGCTCTTTCAATATTTTTGAAATTAACAAATATTCCTTGGGCAGTTTCTCCTCTTAAATAAACAATATTCTTGCTATCATCAACAACACCAATCTTAGTTTCAAATAATAAATTAAACTTTCTAATTGGAGTAAACTCACTACTCTTACATGTTGGGCAAGTTAAATGATTATCTTTGATATATTTTTCAATTTCTTCATTACTCCATCCATCAGCCGTAATTTCACCATTGGTAAAATCTTCGATTAATTTATCAGCCCGATAACGTGACTTACATTTTAAGCAATCAATAAGTGGATCTGCAAAAGATGCCACATGTCCAGATGCTACCCAAACATTCGGATTCATAATAATTGCTGAATCTAAACCATAATTATAACGATTTTCTTCGACAAATCTTTTCTTCCAAGCATTACGTATATTCTCCTTTAATAGCGTTCCTAAAGGTCCGTAATCCCATGAATTAGCAAGTCCCCCATAAATATCACTACCTTGAAATACAAAACCATAATTTTTAGCATAATTCACGATTTTATCCATTGTTAAATTTTCCATAATATCCTCCTTCAAACAAAAAATTCCCAGTAAATGTTTAGGGACGAAATATTATCCGCGGTTCCACCCTAATTATTCACTAAGGAATCTCTTTTCTTTATATAGCTCTTGGTTTGCCAAACCCGTCATCACTTGTATGACTCAATTATATCATTAACTATTTTTTTTGCAACTACTTAATCATCCCATATCGCACAGTACAATTCATTATTATATCCTATATTACAATATTCCTCAGCCGTTCGATCAGTGCAATCTACAGACCCATATTTATTAACTTCACAAAAAATATTATTATAAGAACAAATAGCATATTCATCCGTAGAATCGCAATCACTAGAAGTAATATTAAAGCCAGCATTTTGGAACACTCGCAGCAAAGCATTCATAGCGTTCGTCTGATCTGTACTAGTAAGTGTTGTATTAAATGAGTGACCTGTTAAACCATATTGCGTATACGGTTGAGATAAACACACTTCATGACCTGATGATGTTGCGCAAACATAATATTTTTCCTTATCCATACCAACATATGCATTATGACCAGTTTCAAGTCCAGTACTTTGTAATGTTCCACCATAAGTTGGAAAATAACACGGGTTAGTATTACACGTTGTAATATCAAACCAATAACTTGTTGGACCATCCATTCGATAAGGATCATCCCAAGTTCCCGTGCCACCATAATATTTTGTGTCAACCTTCAAATACAAAACAGGTCTTGCATATGCCATATTACCATCAACATCATAGTTATCTACAATGCCTACACTTGATACATCAAACTCAGAATTGGAATAAGTCGTATAGGGTGTTAATGTCCATTGATTTTCCCCTGATAATGTAGGAGCAGTCGAAGTAACCCCCGAATAAATCAAATAACTATTCATTGCACAATCGGTTTTATAACTACCAGAATTCCAACCACTAGTTTGATATGACAAACAAGCAGCTCGATTATAAGTGGTACCACCATTTGTTGCATAACCGTAATCACTTGGATACATAAGGCCCACTTTACCATACCAATATGCTGGTCTATTTTCCAAACCAGTACTTTCCATAATACTGCCTGCATTATTTATGTTCCGTTCAATATTATACCACTCAGATGGACTATTATTGGTAGAATCACTTCCATACAAACTCCACTTTACCGTGGCTATATACGGTAAATAAGAAGAAGTTATGTTAGTATTCAAATTTGTTACCTCCTCGTTGTAATCATCGTCAGCTTCATAAAACACAGCATATTGCATATATGAATTTTGTGGAGATGCAGATAAATAGTTATAAGTAACATCATAAAAGGGTTTTTCGTTTTGATCATATACAGTATTATTAGTTACAGTATAATCTAAATGTAATGCATTATTTTCAGTGTCATATCCCGTTTGCAAATAATTAGCACCATTTAACATGAGCATTAGCTGACTATCACTCCAGTCATTCGAAGAGACTGGTATATTCGAAGAACCTTGATAAAATTTATTATCATAACCGATTGTACTTGACATTTGACTGTTTCGAATTATTTTCACCAAGTTACCCGTTTTCGTTGTATCACACTCTGTAGCTGTACCATAGGTTCCTGTGCAATACTCCATATCAGACATGATACCAATTATACGCCATAGTTCACCATTAAATAAAACATAATTATCTGGATTCTTACCAGCATAACGCCATTCACCAGTACGATCAGATGTTAAAACCCACGAACTATTGGTTACATTATCTGTTCCCGATTTCGGAGCATTATCAATTAGCCAACTCGCCAAACCATATGTCGAAACATTTCCCGATTGTAAAAGTGTTCTAGAACTGGCTTTATAAAAAGTAGCCCGTGAAATAAAAAGAGTCTCAGAGACTAAAAAAACAAATAAAAACGCAAAAACAGATATCATGATACTAACATGTTTTCGTTTCATTTATCTTTCCTCCTCGAGTCTTACCTATAATAAGTATACATTAATGATAAAAAAAAGACAAATTAAAAAGTAACCTATAGTTATTCTTTTATAATATCGCTTATCTGACTTTTACCAATGATCTTCTTTAAATAACAATCCCCACATAAAGGAACATAACTTACGTCATCTTCACCATCAATAGCAACTGTATTGCCTTGATTAGTGTATTCGCCATTTACACAGCGAGCATTAAAAATAGCCGTCTCGCCACACTCACATTTAACCGTTAATTCCGTCTTAGAATCAGCAAAACTTAAAAGAGCTGCCGTTCCTTCGAATAAATAACCTTGAAAGTCATTTTTAAGTCCATAACAGATAACGCCAATATCAAAAACATGAGCCAAATACCAAAAATCCACAACTTGTTCATGGGTAAAGAATTGAGCTTCATCCGCTAAAACAACTTTAGCATCCAAAACCACCTTTAAATTTTCTTTGGAAATAATACTTTCATTTTTATCTAAAAGAATATCAACTTTCGCGGAATCCTTCCGTCTATTTACTACTAAGTCGCCACCTTTAGTATCTAATTTTGGTTTGACAATAATTACTTTATGACCATGTTTTGTATAATTAAAGTTATCTTGCAATAATTTTGTTGTTTTACCAGACTCCATTGTTCCATAAATAAAGCTTAAATCAGCCATTACCATCACCCTATATATAATTATATATTTTCTTTAAAAAGGTGGTCAATATCTTTACAGTCAACAAAAAAGAACAATCAGATACTTAGGCTTCTAATTGTTCTAAAAACTTTTTACTATAGACATATAAACCTGTAAAGGCATCATAATAATCACTAATAAAATGATTAATAACATGCTTATATTCATCTTTAACACTAATCGAACTAATACTCTTAATATCAACATAATAATACATTCTTAATAATTGAATTACTTTCTTATCCACGATTATTTCATTTTGATAACAATCTTTACAAATAAGTCCCCCATAAGAGGCATCCACAGTCACAATGTTAGTCTTATTACCACATTTTATACAGGAATCCAAGTTTAAACCCACTCCTAAAAGAGGTAAATATTTTAATTCTAAAATATTAGTTAAAATCATAGGATCCAAATTATCTTCCATTTTTAAGACAATACTAATAAACATTTCAAATAGACTTTGATCTGTTTGTTTATAAACTTGATTAGTTAATTCACTAATATATGTTAAATAGCTTATTTTAGTTAAGTCACTACGAATATTATTAAAAGAATTAAGAACATCAACATTTACTAAAGTTGATAGTTTATCTTCCTTAAAATGAATACTAAAAATACCATAAGTAAATACTTGCGTTGAGGCTCTTAACATTGACTTCATTGACTTAGCACCTTTGCACATAATACCAATTAAGCCTTTTTCTTTAGTAAGTACATTAATTATTTTACTTGATTCACCATAAGGTAACTCATTTAAAATAAAGCCCTCAACTTCTAAAAGCATACTACTCCTCTTCTTGACTATTTTTATACTCTAGATAATCATCAATTTTTCCTGATTCTTTAAATTTATTCCATGCTTCCTTTTTATTCATGAATATCACCCTTTCATATCTATAATGGGTAATATCCATTAATTTTATTCATCTGACAATAAATATCCTAATTCTCTTAAATATTGTTCTTTATCACGCCAGTTCTTAACAGTTTTGACATATAACTCTAAATAAACCTTTTTATTAATCATTTTTTCAATTTCTTCGCGGGCTTCAATACCTACTTTTTTTAAACGATTACCATTTTTACCAATGACAATCTTTTTAATAGAATCACGATCAACAATAATATCCACTAAAATATTCACAATATCATTTTTTTCATCATAGCCTACACAATTACAGGCAATGGAATGAGGTACTTCTTCGATAGTATCATTTAATAGCTTTTCACGAACAATTTCAGAAACCATAAACCCCATCGAATTTGAGGTTACAACACTATCATCAAAATATTTAACTTCATCCTTTAAATACTTTTTAATAACCTCTAAAAGTCTATCTACATTATCATTAGTCATCGCCGACACCGGAACAATATCGGAAAAAGGAAATAAATCCTTGTATTCTTCGATAGTCATCATCAACATTTCTTTACTCATTTGATCTATTTTATTGATAACTAAAACTACCGGTGTATATACTCTTTTTAAAGCATTCAAAATATATCGATCACCAGGACCGATGCCCTTTTTGCCATCCATGACAAATAATATACAATCGACATCATCAATTTGTTCAAAGGCTTTATGATTTAGAATCTTGCCTAACCGATTCATGGGTTTAACAATTCCCGGGGTATCTACAAAAATAATTTGATAATCTTTTTCGTTATATATACCTTGAATAATATTTCGTGTTGTTCCTGCTTTATCAGATGTAATTGCAATTTTTTGTGTCATGAGTGTGTTTAAAAGGGTACTTTTGCCTACATTAGGCCTTCCTATAAAACTAACAAACCCACTTCTCATAAAGACCTACTTTGCAAAATAAGCAATAAATTTAGGAATAAAAATTGTTAAATTAACAATCAAAGCTGAAAAAGTTGCAAGACATGTTGCAGCACTACCACAATCCTTAGCTATCTTAGCAAAAGGATTATATTCTTTAGTAAACATATCAACCGTAGCTTCGATACCAGTATTAAGTAGTTCTATTTCCATAATTAATAATAAACTAACGATACATATAACCCATTCAATAATAGATAATTTGAAAATAATTCCTAAAATAACTAAACCTACGATAGCAATTGCTTCGAATGTAAAACTGGTTTCATTCTTAAAACAATAAGCTAATCCTTGAAAAGAATACTTAAACTTATGACAAACATCCTTAATTGGTCCTACTTTTTCGCCTCTTTGTTTGATTAAATCCATTTAATATCAACTCCTGCTTTCCAAACATTACTTCTTCATCTTCTTTTTCCATATGATCATAGCCTAAAAGATGTAATAAGCCATGAACGCCTAGAAAGGCTAGTTCTCTAGTTTCACTGTGTCCATATTCTATAGCTTGCTGCTTCATACGTGGTATACATATATAAATATCACCCAATATGCGCATTTTATTATACTCTTTTTTATCGTTATCTTCAAAGGCAAATGATATAACATCAGTTACTCGATCAATTTTTCGATAATCACGATTTAATTCTTGAATCGTTTGTTCATCTACTAAAACGACACTAAAAAGAGCATTATGAACTTTTTCTAATTTTAGAGTTCTTTTTAGAACTTTATCCAATATTTTATAATCTTTATAACCATATTCATCAATAATATCAAATTTGTTCATTTATTATAACACGATTCCCATCATTCTTAGGACATATAATGCCACTAACGCTGATATTATAATACAAATTAAGTTATTTAGCCAGTCACTTTTAAAGACTCCCGGTAAATGACGCAAAATAGCACTAAAACCAATATATAATAAAAAACCTAAAACACCACCAAAAGTATTTAAAATAATATCATCGATATCAAAACTACGACCTATATTTAATTGAACATACTCTATGGTTGTACTCACAATCGCCGAGATAATTAAATTAGTCCACATTTTCTTTGGTTTAATATAAGAGGCAATTATATAACCAAAAGGAATAAACATAGCTATGTTGCCAATAACATTATAATAAAATAACCTACTACCTACTTTATATCGTGTTATCTCTGCAAAAGGAACTAGATTCATGCCTCCAGCTTCATTGATATCAACTCTAGTTACTAGTTGATAAAGTAATAACAAATAAATAACCCCCACAAATCCCCAAAATTCTCGATAAAACTTTGAAGAATCACGATGATTACGAAGATAAGCAAATCTAATACATGCCATTGAAACAGTAATAATAACTAAAGATGGCCAATTACTTAGTAGACTAGTCTTAAAAATCTTATAAATCATCTGTTACATCTCCCTTTTCTTCTATTTGTTGGCCTATATCTTCTTCTACAATTATAAATATATCCATATTCATTGTACTATCAATTAACGTTTTTTGCAAAATCTTTTCATCAATTATCCGCTCATCACTCTTTAATTTCAATATTATTTTTTCTTTAGATAACTGTAACCCCTTATTCAAAGCCTCTTCTGAAGAATATTTAGCTACTTTTCTTTTTATTTCTTTATCTGTCTCTAAATATATTTTAATACCCAATAAATCAAAAATTTTTTTCTTATCAATTTGATATAATACTAAGCGATCTTTAAATAATTTATAATCATTACCATCATAGTTAATAACAATATTATGGCGCTTTTTATCTGTTAATACTTCTTCATAATAATTAAGAGGAACTTTAACATTGATTTGGTACCAAACTTCTCCATAGACTTTACCATCTGCACAATTATGACTGACGACTTCATCATTACGTTTTACATCCCCACTGATAAGAATATCACCTTTTCTAACATAATCATTAATACCAACCATACCTTCGCCATTATAAACTTGAATAGACTTAATAATTCCATCTTTTTGGGCAATAACATGACAATATTCTTTCTCTATCTCAGGTTTAGTAATAATTCTTTCTTCCACACGAATAATATACCTCATTCCCGAAGTACTAATCTCTAACCACTCAATTCTATCTAAATGTTTATTTTTAATTTGTTTCTTAATCTTAGTTAATTCAAAATAATTTTTTTTAAAACTAAACTTTTTAACACCATATTTCTCTAAATCATAAAAAAGAAGTTGCTTTAAATCTTCATTTTCATGAATAATGTCCACATCTACTATAAAATGAGACGAAAAAAAGATAATTATCAAAGCAAACAGAAAGCCAATAATAATTACATAATATTGTTTTACTAACTGATTAACCTTTTTGGGTCCATAAATATTAATAACTTCTATATCATATAATCTTAAACATTTCTTTACTTTTTGATAATCATCATGAAATATTTTAATATAAACATCATTATTAATCGTATATATCTTCAAAAGAGATATTTTAATCTTACTAAGTTTATTAATAATTTGATTTTGCGAAACATTATTTATTTTAATTAAAAAACTATTTTGCATATGTTCGACCTATATCAAGGATAAGACCCATTATTAATATTTCCTCGTTATTCATTTGAACAATTGTTAAATCTTGGCCAACTATTCTTAATTCAAATTCTTCCATCTTCACAATAATTACAGTCGATGTTAGTTTTAAGAGTTCTTGATACTTATAAATATGAAGACAATTATCAAAAATAGTAACAAAGTATTTTTTATCATACAAAAAATTACTAAGCGCATTAGCTATTTTCATTTATTCACCTAATTAATTGTATGAAAAAAGATAGATTAAATTTAACTTAATCTATCTTTGATTAACTTACTAACCATTGCCAAATCAGCATTAGTTAACTTAGCTGACACAGTTTTCATGACATTGCCCATATCTTTCATAGATGTTGGCTTTAATTCATCGAAAACCTCATCAATAACCTTGGCAATTTGTTCTTCAGACATTTCTTCAGGTAAATAATTACTTAAAATGGCAACTTCTTTTTCTAAATCTTTAACAAGTTCCATCTTACCATAATTAGTATATTCACTAATTGAATCCTTACGAACTTTTACTTGTCTTTTAATAACTTTAACAACCTCATCATCAGTAAGTTCATGTAAAGTTCCCTTACGACTTTCGTTAATAAATTCACTTTTCAACATTCTTAGAACAGATAGTGTAAATTTATCTTGATTCTTAAGAGCTTGTTTCAAATCATTGTCAATTTGTTCTATCATTGTCTTCACCTATTATTTACCATGATTTCTGCGACGAGAATTTTTAATATTTTCTTTTTTTTCATTTCTTCTCTTAACGCCTGGCTTTTCATAGCATTTTCTCTTCTTTAGTTCTGAAGGGACGCCACTACGTGCAACTTTAGCCTTAAATTTCTTTAAAGCAAGATCAACATTACCATTTTGAACTACAACCTTTGTCATCTGTATCCCTCCCTTCATCAACTAGAGATATTATAACACCTGTGTCAAGGTTTGACAAGAAATTTAGTAAACTAGCAATAGTTGTGAGATATTAGTCTACGCAAAGTTGAACCAAGATTTTGACCAACTCCATAAAAAGTCTTAATAACACTATTAAAAGCGTTTATTAAAGCAGCAGAGATGCCACCACCCATATAAGAAAGCATTTGACTTTCGCTTAGTTTGATACTATCTTGCATTACAACTTTTTGGATTACTAATACCATCAATAATGCCTAAAATAAAAGCGCCAACTGCTGACAAAGCAACACTTAAAGCAAGGCTGATTTTAGCACCACCACTATAACTTAGGCATTCATCATCACATAATACTTTCATCTTAACTCCTTTCTAAAAATAATTACTTATTTTTGTTTTATTTAAAAAAGTTATTAACTTAAATATCACTAAACAGTTTAAAATCTTAATTACTAAAGGTACTACGTCAGAGTTTATAATGGGTAATTAATGATTTTATTAACTTCTTCAAAATCAATAATTCGGTCAAACAAATTATTATGATTCTTGTGTGAGATATAAATAATAGTTTTATGAGGAAAATAAGTAACTAAATTGTTGATAATTTGTTCTTCAGTTTGGATATCTACTTCACTTAATGCTTCATCTAAAATAATAATATTACTGTTCTTTAAAAGCGCTCTAGCTAGAATAATTCTTTGTTTTTCTCCCCCTGATAAATCACTATAATTACTATCTATACCACTTTCGTAGCCAAATTGTTTCTTATTAGCAATTTTATCAATTAAACATATTTTGTTTACTAAAGATAAATTATAATCATTACCACCTAATAAAATATTATCTCTAATTGTTCCTGTAATTAAACCTTCTTTTTGACTAACATAAGTAATATTTTCACGAATAGTTTTAATGCTATAATCAGAAATTCTTTTCCCAGCAATCAGAATCTCACCATTACTAGGATCATATATTCTTTCTAAAAGTGCACAAATTGTACTCTTTCCACATCCACTTTTACCTTTTAATAGTACTTTTTCTCCCTGCAAAACTTTAAAACTAACCTCTTTAAGAATAGGAAGATATTGATTGTAAGAAAATGTAACATTATCAAAAATAATATCACCATTAATAAAATCTGTTATCTCACCAAGTTGTTCTTCATCAATATCTAAAAAGTCACATATTTTTGTATAACTTGCTCGTAAATAATTAATTCTTGGTAAGAGATTACTTGTTGTCTTAATCGGCTCAATAAAATAGACCATTATGGTATTAAATAAAACCAAATCAATCAACGTAAATTCTGCCTTATAGATAAGATAAAAGCCGAATGTATTTAAAATAAAAGCCCCCATTTCTATCAACCAATTTTTAACAGAATCAATAATATTAAATTTATTATTTACATCAAAGTTATCCTCGATTAATTTGCTAAAGTATTTCTCATTTCGTTGTTTAGCTATCATTTCAAGATTTAAATATTTATAAGAATTAATCATATGAATATTTTCTATCAAAGTAGCATTAAATGACGTTTGAAAATCAATATTTTGAGATACTCTTTGATAAATATAAGCATTTACTCCAATAGATAAAAAAATATAAAAACCTAAAAACACTAATAAAATAAGAGTCATATGAACATTAATCATTAATAAAATGACTAAAGCTCCACATCCTAAAACACTTTCGACTAATAAATCAATAAATATTTGTGAACATAAATCTTTAAAATTATACAATTCATTAATTCTAGTTACTATCTCCCCTGTTGATTTACTGTTAATAACCTTTAAAGGAAGGTTAAAAACATGTTGCAAAAACTCATTTACAAGACTATTATCAATTCTTTTATTTAAATCATTTTCAAAATAATTTTTAAGGTATTTAATAGTTGTTTTTAACAAAAGTACAAAGCCAAAAAACAGTATTATCGACATACTAATACGCTTTTGTCCATTAAATAGTTCATAATTAATTTTTAAATAAAAACTATAGCCTATTGTTAAAACAACTAATAGCGTAGTACTTAATAACAAGTTAAAAACAATTTTTTTATTATTGATAATAATTTTACTAAAACTATTCCACAAAGTATTTTGCTGTCCATAATGAACCAGATTGGACTTAGGAGATAATTCAATCACAACACCAGTAAAAATTTGCCAAAAATCATCAGTACTCATTTTGACTTTACCCTTGGCAGGATCCATTAATATCACTTCGTTTTGACTCATATGATATAAGCACATAAAGTGATCTAAACCGTTGGTATAATGAACATGAACAATCACTGGTAAAATAAGGTTTTCAATGTTTTTATCTAGATATTTTTTGGCCAAAGCATTAAAACCATACTTCTTAGCAGCATTCACTAAATGATAGACCGTTGTTCCCTTAACTGATGTACAACAATCAAGACGTATTCTCTCTAAAGAAACGTAACCGCCATAAAAACGAATTATCGATTGAAGACAAGTTGGTCCACAATCTTTAACATCACTTTGCTTTACAACTACAAGTTTTTGTTTCATTTTTCCTCCCTTCACTTATACATATACCGGATGTTTTTCACCTTTCCTTTTTTTATTATTAAATTAGTTTTAATTTTACGCATATTTAACGTTATATTAACAACTAATTTACATTTAGGAATATTCAACAAACTCTACAATATAATTAAGTAGTCATAGGAGGAATAAAAATGATTAACAAACAAGGTTTATGGTTTATTACCCTTTTTTCTTTAATTATCATCTTAGGAATCTACTATGTGTCTATACCCGATGATGCTTTAACGGTCTTCTCTGGTAATACAGAAGATACATCAACAACAATTGAAGTAACAGAATCAGATATTATCATCGCCATGAAAGTCGAAGAAGAAGAAAAAATACTCTCGCAAATGGATGAAGCACGCAAAATATTACTTGATGAAACAACATCTGTCACAGATAAAAATGAAGCCTATCAAGCCCTACAGCTTTTAAATTCTCAAAAAGGTAAAATAATGGAAATAGAAAAAATTATTAAAAAGGAATTTAATTATGAATCATGTGTAAATATTGACGGTAATAAAATAAGTATTACGGTATCTAGTAAAGAAAGTAATACAAAAATAGCTAATAATATCATGACAAGAATTCAGCAACTATATGATCAACCAATGTATATAACCGTTAAATTTCAGTAATTACCCAGTTATTTCCTGCACTTAATAGTTTCTTTTTCATACAATATTATGAACAAGATAAGATATTAAGAAAGGAAAACTAATGAAAAATAAAATATTAACTAAAAGAGAACAAGAAATATTTGAACTTTTAGTGGCTAATAAAACAACTAAAGAAATAGCTAAGCAATTAAAAATAAGTGAGAAAACTGTTCGCAATCACATCTCTAATACTATGCAAAAATTAGGAGTTAAAGGACGATGCAGTGCCATTATTGAACTTCTTAAATTACAAGCTATTTCCCTAAATTAAAGCCTTAAGGGCTTTTTTTGCATATAATAAAATCATAAAAATATACTTTATTAGGGTGAAAGTATGTTACAAAGGCATATATTACTAAAGATTATTAAAACGAGTATTGTTTTATTTGTCTTATTTCTTTTGAATATTTTTCCCCAAAATAATGATTATTTTAATGAAGAGGCAGCCCCTACTTTCCAAGATACCATCCCCATCTATGCTATTGATCCAAATGGCTATGTAGCTCGAATTGAATCTCTAAAAGATGACAAACTAAATGATATCGAAAACATTATTAATCTTTTAACTAGTAATTCTACTAGTCATATCAATTTACCCCAAGGTTTTATTACTACTATACCATCAAATACCAAACTACTCTCTTATGAATTACAGGAAGGACTTTTAAAATTAAACTTTTCCAAAGAACTCCTTAATGTGACCGATACTGAGAAATTAATTGAAAGTCTTATTTTTTCACTATGCGAGCTTGACAATGTACAAAAAATCCAAATTTATGTTGAAAACAAGTTATTAGAATACTTACCTAATTCACTAAAAAGATTACCTACATACCTAGATAAAGATTACGGAATCAACAAAAAATACAATATTAATAATATTAAAGAAACTACCAAAGCCACCATTTATTATCTAGGTAAAGTACATAATACGATGTACTATATACCTATTACCAAAATATCTAATGAAAAAATCGAAGCTGTCGAAGTAATTGTTCATGAACTACAAAATTCTCCTATTTATGAACCTAATTTAATCAGTTATTTAAATGCTTCCTATGAATTACAAGACTATCAAATATTAGAAAACACCATCTCTTTATCATTTAATAATCTCTTAATTGCCAATCTCGATGATCAAGATATCGAAGAAAAAGTAAAATATACTCTAGCACTTTCTTTAAGAGATACCTACCATATCGACGATATAAATATCATTTTACATTAGCAAAAAGCCTCACAAACACCAAAAACGCTTGAAATTTCGGACATTTTATGGTATAAATTACTTGTATTGTCCTCGTAGCTCAGCTGGATAGAGCAACCGCCTTCTAAGCGGTCGGTCGTTGGTTCGAATCCAATCGAGGATACCATATTGTATATAAAAAAGACAATTGCTTAAGCAGTTGTCTTTTTTTAATTAACAATCAGTATAGTAAAAATGAGCTTTTAGTTTTCGTATTTGGCCTTTATCTATAACTGCTTGGTATCCCGAACCGTTACGATATAATGGTGCATTAGCATCTTCTGGGCCACTTACAATTACTTCATTTTTATGTTCTTTGTCGTACTCTTTATAAAAATCAGCACAAAGAGCTCTTAAATAATCTTTCGCTTTTTGTTCATAACTAGAGCACTCTACCTTACGAGGTGTGGTAATTTGACTAATTAAGGCTTCTTTAACTTCTTGGGCACTTACCAGACCTACAACTTGTGGTTTTAATAATTGGTAGTAATCCTCTTTCTTACATACAAAATCTAAGCAAGAATCAAATACATACTCTTCATCATTATAATTAAAGCAAATCCATGAATGATAATAGTTAGGGATATCAGCATCTAAATGCAAATAACCTCTTTCAATATAATCATCATCATTAAGGAAAACAATTGCAGATTCCGTTGTTTGCCAACACCAACCAATTAATGCTTTATTATTCATAAGGTCAAATAATGAACCTTCAGATTTACCTAACACATTGATATGTAAATAAGCTAAGCGTTTCATTAAATAGCTAATAACTTCCTTATCTACTCTTTTTGAATGAAGAATTTTCGTCTTTTCTGCCAATGTCAAAGGTTTCTTCTTTGATAGTTTTTGTAATATTTCACTAATTCCAAACATTTTAAATCTTCCCCCTTTAAGTAGCGCATATTATACAATAAAAATATCAAAAAAGCAAATTAAAAGACCTTTGACAAGGTCCTTTATCTTCAATTAACTAAAATACCATCTAAACTAAAACTCTTAGCATCAGTAATTTTAACATTTACGAGTTTACCAATGGTATCTTCCGAAGCATCAATATTAACCAGTTTCATTGTTTGCGTATAACCATATACTTTATCATCATCTTTTGTTGATTTACCAATAACTAATACCTCCACAACTTGATCTAGTAAACGCATATTACTTTCTTTTGAATACTCATTTACTACTTCATTTAAGCGATGAAGACGACTTTCTTTTTCCTTTTGAGAAACATCATCTTTCATCAATGCGGAAGCCGTACCCTTTCTTTCTGAATAAATAAAAGTGAAGGCTCCATCATATTTACAGTAATTAACCATATCTAAGGTCAATTGAAAATCTTCTTCGGTTTCCCCAGGAAAACCAACAATAATATCTGTGGTTATAGCAACTCCTGGAATTAACTTTTTCATTTTATCATATAAAGTTTTATATTCTTCAGCAGTATATCGACGATTCATCTTTTTTAAGATTCTATCACTACCCGATTGTAATGGTAGATGAATGTAAGGCATAATATTATCATACTTAGCAATAATATCAATCATTTTATCCGTAAAATTCCATGGATGAGAAGTTACAAAACGTAATCTAGGAATACCTAATTTAGCTACACCTTCTAATAAATCAGCAAAGTCATAACCCAAATTCAAATCTTTACCGTAAGCATTAACATTTTGACCTAAAAGCGTTATTTCTTGATAATTATTATCCACTAAACATTGACATTCTTTTAATATTTCTTCTTTTTTACGACTCCGCTCTCTACCTCTAGTAAAAGGTACAATACAATAAGTACAGAATTTATCACATCCATACATAATATTAACCCAAGCACTAATTTTAGAATCTCTTTCATAAGTAATATTTTCCGGAACAATATCACTATTAGAATATACTTCAATATTTTGTTTAGATTTTTTTTCAATCAATAATTTTGGTAAATCATATAGATTATTCGTACCAACAATAATATCAATATATTGATGGTTCTTTTGAATATCAGCAATAACATCTTCTTGGCCAGCCATACAACCAGTAATAGCAATTATTAAATCAGGTTTAGCCTTTTTTAAATGTTTACAGCGACCTAAATAACCAAAGACTTTATCATGAGCATTTTCTCTAATAGCACAAGTATTTAGAATAACAACGTCTGCATCTTCCAGTTTATCAACCATTTCCATGCCAAGCATTTGCATATAAGCTTTTATTTGTTCACTATCATGCACATTCATTTGGCAACCATAAGTTCTTAAAAAATACTTTTTACCTTGATATATAGCTTCATACTTATGAAAAGTATCGAGATAATTAATATCTACTTTTTCTCTATTTTTGGCATCTTTATAATTTGGTAATTTCACAAAACCACTTCCATGCCGTATTATAGCAAAACACTAAGTAAAATGAAAGGGGTTCGGGATATGAATAAATTACCTCTATGAGGAGTATTTCGAATTAATAAGGGTATACAGTGTATGAATAATATAAATAATAAAATAGGACTATTGTGTTAATAATTTTTAATCCCAAAACCCGCTTTCAAAAAGTAATTATACTCATAAAAAAAAGCCTAGCAAGGCTTTCGACAAATAACGACAAAACTAGTTATTTTTCGCTATTCAATTTAGTAAAAGACTCTATAAAAACCTCTTGAGGTATTTCTTCGGGACGAACATCTTCCCTATAATGATGTTCTTCCAATACTTCTTTAATAAGACTAAAATCATATTTACGCAGATTATTTTTTAAAGTTTTTCTTTTAAATTGAAAGCATTCTTTCAAAAAAGCAAAATATTTATTGGTATCTATATTATATTTATTACTCTTTTTTGTTAATTTAATAACGGCACTATCAACTTTAGGAATAGGATTAAAATTATTTTTAGCAACAAAGATTTCTTTCTGAGCATGATAATAATAATCGATTACTAAAGTTATATAGCCATATTCTTTATGACCAGGTTTAGCACAAAACCGATCAGCAACTTCATTTTGAACCATAAAAAGCATTCCTTCGATAGAAAGATTACTATTTAATAAATAGGTAATAATAGGACTAGTAATATAATATGGTAAATTACCTATCACATATAAATTATGATAATGATAATTATTAATAAGACTTTTTAAATCCGTTTGTAAAATATCATTATAAAGAATATGACATTTATCAGATTCATACTTATCTAAATATTTATGCATATCCATATCTATTTCAATACAAAGAAGATTGCTAGGTAACTTACTCAAATAAGAAGTAAGTGCTCCTCTTCCGGGACCAATCTCAATTATTAAATCATCTTTTTGAAACGTAAACAAAGACACTATTTGTTGGATAATAGCATCATTTATTAAGAAATTTTGTCCTAAAGACTTTTTAGCTTGCATAAGAAGGTGTTTCCCAACCCTTTCTTAAAACATCATATGTTATTTTTGAACGCCCAATATACTTAGAGGCATATTCTTCACTCTCTGATAAAAAATCGATTGCTGTTCCTAAAACGCCTCGATCTAAAACAATGGCATATACAGGTGTTGAAGATATTCTTGATGAATTAAAACGAATAATAGACCCACATGGTAAATTAGCACTTGAAGCGACAATATTAACTACGCCATAATCCTTATCTTCATATGTTACTGTACCATCCATAATATTATATTTACTTAAACAAGCTAAATGACCATTACACAAAGGGCAATTATAAGCATAACCCGTTAAATCACCCGTATAAGTATCTTTCGCACTATATAATAAATCATAATTAAATTCTGATACTTTCAAAGCCATTTGTGATAAATCAACCGTTTTATTTAAATTATCATTTTTAACATATGACTCAAAATTATCATTACGATTTGTGCTTAAAAAGACAACAATAATTAATATAATACATTTTATAACATTAAAAACTCTTTTCATATAACCCCAACCTAAACATCTAAGCCATTATATCACTGACATTAATTATTTGTCAAAAAGACACCCCTAAACACCAAATAGTTCTTTTAAAGTAGTTTCTGTTTCAATTTCTGGATAATATTCATTAAATAAACCTTCGGTTACGCCAGTTGTAGTCATACCTAAACCATTATAATACCTAGCAGAATTATCATAAAATGTAGTACCATAAGTAGCATCAAAAATATAATATTTGCCTTCATATTCAACATAATTCCACATATGATTATCAGATAGTACTAGATAAGAATTAATACCAATATTTTGAAAAATAATTTGAGCGGCTTTAGCAAAACCAGCACATACGGAACTGCCCTTAGTAAAGAAACTATAAATAGATTGATTAATACCAAAATGCATAAAAATACTATCATAAGTATGAGAAGCTATATAATCATACACATAAAGGATTTTTTCTTTATCTGTCATATCTTTCGTCTCACGTTGAACAATATCTATTTCTCTTTCAATACGCATTGTACCAAACAAACTCCTAATCTTTCCTAAGTTGTTCATGTTATTATAAGTTATTTCATTATTGCCTTCCAAATAACTACCAATTCCTAAGAAACTGATTAATTCAGGGTGATCCAAATAAACAGCATCATAAGCCTTTAAAAAGATTTCCTTACATTCTTTTTCACATTTAATTGTTACCTCGGCATTATCATCAATGGAATTTTGAATAATTTCTTCATAAATATGGTAATCCTCTGGTAATAACAACTTTAATTTAAAGTATTCATCACTATAATATAAATCATTAATATAACTAGTGCTTTCCTTATACTCTTCGGTGACTAAAGGATTACCAACTACAGGTCTTAAATAAAAATTAAATAATGTAATAAAAATTACAAAACCGAAATAAAAAGCTATTCTTCCTTGTTTCATACAGCACCATAATAATATAGTTGAGAATTAATAAATCTCACACCGGGAATTAAAAAAACACTATCTAAATATGTTAAATCAGCTTTAGTACTAAACCCAATTAAGTTTGTCATTTCCTCTAAAGATTTCTTTTCATGTAAATAAACAATATACTTAGTAAAGATTTCTTCATCTCTATACGTAGGAACACTAATCGTATCTCTATTTAAATAAATGGTTTCTCTTTCCAATAAATCTAAATACTCTAAATATAAAATAATTACAATATATTCGACATTACTTAAATTATAATGCTCAGCTTCTAAAGATATCTTATGTTCTCTTCTATCATCATAATGATTATATATTTTCATAATTAAAGACTTATTAGCTTCTGGTACTAAACCATAAAATCTAGCAAAGTTACGATAATCATCAGTATTAACGCTCATTCTAGCATGTTTTAATTCTTTTTTCCATTCAATAAGAGAGACTATATAATCAAATACAGCAAAAAACAAAGTATAACTAACTGTAAATATTACTATAAAAATTAAAAATTGTTTTAATCTCATACTATAATCCCTTTATTATAGTCATTATATCATACATGTAATATCAAAAAAAGTTTTTCCATATTAATGAAAAAACTTTTTACATTCTTTAACTAATCTTTTCTATCTTTGCTTTACCGCCCATATATGGTCTTAATACTTCTGGAATATCTACACTACCATCTTCATTATAATTATTTTCTAGGAAAGCAATTAACATTCTTGGCGGAGCAATAACCGTATTATTCAAAGTATGAGCATAGACTTTATTTCCTTCACTATCTTTATAACGAATACCAAGTCTTCTTGCTTGAGCATCAGTTAAATTAGAACAAGAACATACTTCGAAGAATTTTTGTTGTCTTGGACTCCATGCCTCAATATCACAAGAGCGATATTTTAAATCAGCTAAATCGCCAGTACAACAAACTAATTTACGAACAGGAATATTTAATGATAGGAATAATTCCACTGAAAAATTCCACATTTTATCATACCATTTCTCACTATCTTCTGGTTTACATAC